>NZ_JBIAXP010000024.1:23578-172206 GCF_042896795.1 Kitasatospora sp. NPDC001261 | reverse complement strand
CGTTGGCAGTCTGAAAATCACCCGTCACGCCCCTCTCCGCGGCCACCCCCTGCGCCACCCCCTCCCGCAGCGCGTCCCTCTCGCCAGAGGGGAGGAGGGGGTGGGTGGGGGGTGCTGTGGGTGGGTGGGTGTTGGGGGAGGTTTTGTTGCGGGCGCGCGGGCTTTCGCCCTGCGCGCCCGCTGGGTGGGAGCGCAGGCGGGGGGTGGGGGGTCGGGGGAGACTGGGGGCATGCCGGAGCTGCCTGAGGTCGAGGCGTTGAGTGCTTTCCTGTCCGAGCGGTTGACCGGGCGGGTGATCGCTCGGGTGCAGCCGGTGGCGATCAGTGCGTTGAAGACGTACGACCCGCCGGTGACGGCGTTGGAGGGGCGGACGGTCGGGGCGGTGACCAGGCGGGGCAAGTTCCTGGACGTGGAGGCGGAGGGGCTGCACCTGGTGGTCCACCTGGCCCGGGCGGGCTGGTTGCGGTGGAAGGAGGGTCTGCCCGCTGAGCCGCCGCGGCCTTCTCCGCGCAATCCGTTGGCGTTGCGGGTGCGGTTGGCGGGAGAGGCCGGGGACGGGTTCGATCTCACCGAGGCCGGGTCGAAGAAGGGGCTGGCGGTGTACGTGGTGCGGGAGCCGGCCGAGGTGCCCGGGGTGGCCAGGCTCGGGCCGGATCCGCTGGACCCGGGCTTCACTCTGGCGGACTTCGCGGCGCTGTTGCGGGGCGAGCGGCGTCGGCTCAAGGGGGTGCTGCGGGACCAGGGGGTGTTGGCGGGGGTGGGCAACGCCTACTCGGACGAGGTGCTGCACGCGGCCCGGATGTCGCCGTACAAGCTGGCCGCGAGTCTGACCGAGGACGAGGTGGCCCGGCTGTACGAGGCGCTCGGGGGCACGCTGCGGGAGGCGGTGGAGCGCTCGCGGGGGCTGGCGGCGGGGGAGCTGAAGGCGGAGAAGAAGCTCGGGCTGCGGGTGCACGGACGGACCGGTGAGCCCTGCCCCGTGTGCGGGGACACCATTCGGGAGGTGTCCTTCGCGGACTCCTCGTTCCAGTACTGCCCTACCTGTCAGACCGGGGGCAAGCCGTTGGCGGACCGGCGGTTGTCGCGGCTGTTGAAGTGAGGGGGAGGAGAAGTGAGGGGGAGGGGGAGGAGAAGTGAGGGGGAGGGGAAGTGAGGGGTGGGACGGGTTCTGGCCGTCCCACCCGGTCGTCGGTGTTTGGTCAGCGCTTGATGGCGACGCCGCCCCAGTAGTAGGCGGCCTTCGGGTCGGCCGGGGGCTCGCCGTCGGGGCGCCAGGCCAGGACCGGGGCGACACCCGGTTCGACCAGGTCCCAGCCGTCGAAGAAGCGGACGACGTCGTTGTAGCCGCGCGGTACCAGGGTCATCCCGCCGGCCCGGGCGGCCTCGGCGACCTTGCCGACGGCCTCGGGGTCGAAGTCCGGGGTGGGGGTGGTCAGGGCGATGCAGCTGCCGGCGGGCAGGGCGTCGCGCAGTGCGGCGACCCGGCCCCAGGGGTCGTCCTCGTCGGCGATCAGCATCAGTACGGCGATCATCAGCAGGCCGACGGGCTGGGTGAGGTCGAGGGTGGCGGTGAGCGCCGGGTCGGCGAACAGCTCCTCGGGCTTGCGCAGGTCGGCGTGGATGTAGGTGGTGCGGCTGGCCGGGCTGGAGACCATCAGGGCGCGGGCGTGGGCGAGCACGATCGGGTCGTTGTCGACGTAGACCACCCGGGTGCCGGGGCTGACCGCCTCGGCGATCTCGTGGGTGTTCGGCGAGGTCGGGATGCCGGTGCCGAGGTCGAGGAACTGGCGGATGCCGTGCTCCTGGGCGAGGTGGCGCACGGCCCGGCCCTGGAACGCCCGGTTGGCCTTGGCCATCGCCTTGACGCTCGGTACGGCCTGCTCGATGGCCTGCCCCATGGCGCGGTCCGGCGGGAAGTTGGTCTTCCCGCCCAGCCAGTAGTCGTACACGCGCGCAGAGTGCGGGGCGGTGGTGTCGACACCGAAGCGTTCCCACTGGCTGAGCTCGGCGGCGTCGTCGTCCTGCGGGCCCTGGCGGGGGGAGTCCTGACTTGTCGTCATGGCCACGTCCTCTGATGGCAGATCATCACACTGGGGAAGGCACAGCGTAGCGGTCCGGATGGGAGGTGGAGCGTCCGGTCGGGGAAGATCCGTGGAAGATCTTCGGAAGCGGAGTGGACGGCGGGAATCGTCAGACACGCCCTGGGCCGTCGGAGTGGTGATGGGGGCCGTCGGAGTTGCCGTCGGGGAGCGGCGGGGGCGACCGGGGGAAGCATCCAGAATGCTGTCAGATCGTCAGATTACTTCGCGCAGATTGCTGCTGGTTACGGCCGGAATGTCCCTGCTGGGGACGGCCGCCGGATGTCGGAGCCCCTGGGGTGGCGGGGAGGGCGGCGCGGCGGCGGGGGCGGCCGATGCCGCGGCCCCGGCGGGGACCGAGGGGGCGTCGGCCGCGCCGTCGGTGGCGGCCCCGGGGGGCACGCCGTCCGCGGTGCCCTCGCCGGCGCCGCCGTCCGGCGCCGCGCCGAGCGCGGTGCCCGTGCGCCGGGCGCTCTCCGAGGCGGAGAGCAAGCCGGTGTACGACCTGGACCCGGAGCGGAAGGTGGTGGCGCTCACCATCGACGACGGGCCGGACCCCCGGTACACGCCGACCGTGCTGTCGATGTTCGAGCAGTACGGGATCAGGGCCACGTTCTTCCTGATCGGCGAGAACGCGGTCGAGCACCCCGCCCTGGTGCGGGAGATCGCGGACCGCGGCCACCACATCGCCAACCACACCTGGACCCACCCCGACCTGCGGCACATGTCGGAGGGCAAGGTGCGGGACGAGCTGGAGCGCACCTCCGACCTGCTGCAGCGGACCACCGGCCGGCAGCCCACCTGGTTCCGCGCGCCGGGCGGGGACTTCTCGGCGGTCTCGCTCAAGGTGGCCGCCGACCTGGGGATGCGGAACATGGCCTGGTCGGTGGACCCGCGGGACTGGGCCCGGCCGGGGACCTCGGCGATCATCGACCGGGTCCTCAAGAACGTCCGGCCCGGGTCGATCGTGCTCAACCACGACGGGGGCGGGGACCGGTCGCAGACGGTGGCGGCGTTGAAGGCGTACCTGCCGGTGCTCGTCGACTCGGGGTATCTCTTCACGGCTCCGCCGAACTGAGTTTCGTATGACGGGGCAGGTCGCGGTTTTAACCCTTAAACCACTCGAATGGGTGGATTAGAAGAACCGTTTCTGCGGTTTTTGGGCCTCTAGGGTGATCTCGCACCAATTAACCGGGTACTGCCGAGTACCACCTGAAAGGCCCTCACTCATGCGTCTCCGCAACGCCATGCTCGCCGCCGCCAGCGCCGTCGCCCTCGTCCTCGCCGTCCCGTTCTCCGCGAATGCCGCGACGGGCGACTTCCTCTACAAGGTCGGCCCCGGGGTCCCCGTGGGCCTGGCCGACCCGCAGAGCCGCGAGTGCATCGACCTGCCGTGGACCACCGAGGAGGACCCGGGCTTCGCGCCGGAGAACCGCACCCAGTCCACGGCCACGGTCTTCCTGGACTTCGGCTGCTCGGGCGACGTCTTCTACGTCATGAACCCGGGCAAGAAGCTCGGTGACCGGCTGAAGCTGCGCTCCGTGGTCTTCTCCTGAGCCCCGGGGAGCGCGGGGTGGCCGGGGCCGGGCGGGCGGCGTAGGTTCGAACTGTCCGGCCCGGTCGCCGGCCCCTCGCCGTGCCCGTACGCCTGTCGTCGTCGCGCGGCCCGCCGTGCCCGTGGTCGGGCGCCGCAGCCTGGGCAGAGCGAAGGAGGGCCTGGGATGACCGGCAACGGCTACGCGCACCCCGAGGCGTTGGTCCGCACCGAATGGCTGGCCCACCACCTGGACGACGGGACGATCCGGGTCGTCGAGGTGGACGAGGACACCGAGGCCTACGACCGGGACCACATCCCCGGCGCGGTCGGCTGGAACTGGACCACCGACCTGCACAGCCAGGTCGGCCGGGACTACATCGACCGCGACGGCGTCCAGCACCTGCTGCGGGCGGCCGGGGTCGAGGACGACACCACCGTGGTGCTCTACGGGGGCAACAACAACTGGTTCGCCGCCTACGCCTACTGGCTGTTGCGGCTGCGCGGCTTCGGGCCGGTGCGGCTGCTGGACGGCGGGCGCAAGAAGTGGGAGCTGGAGGAGCGGGAGCTCACCCGTGCGGTGATGGACTACCAGCACAGCGGGTTCCGGCTCGGCGGGCCCGAGCGGCCGGAGCTGCGGGCGCTGCGGGACGAGGTGCTGGCGAGGGCCGAGGTGTTCGCCAAGCCCGGGGCGGACGCGGTGCTGGTGGACGTCCGCTCGCCGGCCGAGTTCCGGGGCGAGCTGATCGCGCCCCCGCACCTGCCGCAGGAGCAGGCGCAGGTGCCCGGGCACATCCCGGGCGCGGTCAACATCCCGTGGTCCCAGGCGGCCAACGACGACGGGTCGTTCCGTTCGGCGGAGGAGCTGCGGGCGCTGTACGGGGGGAAGGGCGTGGAGCCGGAGCGCGAGGTGATCGCGTACTGCCGGATCGGCGAGCGGTCCGCGCACACCTGGTTCGCGCTCACCGAGCTGCTCGGGTACCCGCACGTGAAGAACTACGACGGCTCGTGGACGGAGTACGGCTCGTTGGTGCGGGCGCCGGTGGTGCTCGGGGCGTGAGGGGCAGGAGGGGTGCGAGGGGCTTCAGGGGCCTCAGGGGTGGGTGGGGTGGCGTGACGGCTTCGCGGCTGGGCTGCGAAGCCGTCGTGTCGGCGGGTTTCTTTTCATGAACATCTCACCGGAGGGGAGTGGACGAGGGGCTGCCGGGACAAGGATCGATCCGACCCAATCGTTCCGGTGATCCCTGGAGGACCACGTGCGCAAGAGGCTGATCGTCTCTGCTGCCAGTGCCCTGAGCCTGTTCCTGGCCGTTCCCGCCTCGGCTTCCGGCTTCCAGCCGGGCGCGGCCGGGGTCGGCGACCCGTACTACCCGACCTACGGCAACGGCGGGTACCGGGTCTCGCACTACGACATCCGGTTGAAGTACCAGCCCGCCACGGACGAGCTGGAGGGCACCACCACCATCCTCGCCACGGCCACCCAGGACCTCTCCCGGTTCAACCTCGACTTCGCGCTGGACGTCTCGGAGGTGCGGGTCAACGGCCGGGTCGCGAAGTTCGCCACCAGCGGTGAGCAGGAGCTGGAGATCACCCCCGCGCGGCCGCTCGCCAAGGGCTCCCAGGCCACCGTGGTGGTGCGCTACAAGGGTGTGCCCTCCACCGTGAAGAAGTACGGCTTCACCAGCTGGCACCGGACCCCGGACGGCGCCGTGGCGGCGAACGAGCCCGAGGCCGCCTGGTGGTGGTTCCCGAGCAACGACCACCCGAGCAACAAGGCCACCTACGACGTCTCGGTGCTCGTCCCGGACGGCAACCAGGTGATCAGCAACGGCGTGCTGACGGGCACCACCTCGCAGGCCGGCTGGACCCGGTACAGCTGGCGGGAGAACAAGCCGCAGGCGACGTACCTGGCCACGCTCGCGGTCGGCAAGTTCGACATCACCCGGGACACCACGCCGAGCGGGCTGCCGGTCTACAACGCGTACAGCAAGGACCTCGGCGAGAACGCGGACGCGGCGCGGGCGAGCGTCGAGCGCACCGGCGAGCTGGTGGACTGGCTGAGCGGCTACTTCGGCGAGTACCCGTTCAGCTCGGTCGGCGGCTACGTCCCCAATGTGCCGACCGGCTACGCCCTGGAGACCCAGACCCGGATCTTCTACAGCCCCCGGCAGTTCGCCCGGGGCACCAACACCTCGGTGGTCGTCCACGAGCTGGCCCACCAGTGGTACGGCGACAGCGTCTCGCTCTCCAAGTGGAGCGACATCTGGCTGAACGAGGGCTTCGCCCGGTACTCGCAGTTCCTCTGGTCCGAGCACGAGAACGAGGGCACCGCGCAGGAGCTCGCCGACTACGTCTACGCCTCGCACCCGGCCGACGACCCGTTCTGGAAGGTCAAGCCGGGCGACCCGGGCCCGGACGACCAGTTCTCCGGCGCGGTGTACGACCGGGGTGCGGTGGCCGTCCAGGCGCTGCGCAACGCCGTCGGGGACGAGAAGTTCTTCAAGATCCTGAAGGGCTGGCCCACCGAGCGCCGCTACGGCAACGCCACTATCCCGGAGTTCCAGGCCTATGCGGAGAAGGTCTCCGGGAAGAAGCTCGGGGACGTGCTGAACACCTGGCTGTTCACCCCCGGCAAGCCGGCGGTCGGGCCGGTGCCGCCGGGTGCCGCGGCCGCCGCCTCGCTGGCCCCGGGTGCGGGCCGGGCGGAGGGTCAGCTGCCGGCGGAGCCGAAGTCCTGGAAGCAGATCCAGGAGACCAACTCGGTGCACCAGTCCCACAGCTGACGACATGTCGGAATGGTCGGCGTGACGGCTTCGGGGCGCGGGCGCGAAGCCGTCATGTCGGCGCGTTTCTTTTTATGAACATCTCACCGGAAGGGAGTGGGGGAGGGGTTGACGGGACAAGGATCGGTTCAACCCCATCGTTCCGGTGATCCCTGGAGGACCATGTGCGCAAGAGGCTGATCGTCTCTGCTGCCAGTGCCCTGAGCCTGTTCCTGGCCGTCCCGGCCTCGGCTTCCGGCTTCCAACCCGGCGCGGACGGCGTCGGGGACCCGTACTACCCGACCCTCGGCAACGGCGGGTACCGGGTCTCGCACTACGACATCCGGTTGAAGTACCAGCCCGCCACCGACGAGCTGGAGGGCACCACCACCATCCTCGCGACGGCCACCCAGGACCTCTCCCGGTTCAACCTCGACTTCGCGCTGAAGGTCTCCGAGGTGCGGGTCAACGGCCGGGTCGCGACCTTCGCCACCAGTGGCGACCAGGAGCTGGAGATCACCCCCGCCCGGCCGCTCGCCAAGGGCGACCAGGCCACCGTGGTGGTGCGCTACAAGGACGTGCCGTCCACCGTGGAGAGGTACGGCGGCTACACCGCCTGGCGCCGCACCCCGGACGGTGCGGTGGTGGCCGGCGAGCCCGTGTCGGCCGCGTGGTGGTACCCGAGCAACGACCACCCGAGCAACAAGGCGACCTTCGACGTCTCGGTGCTGGTGCCGGACGGCAACCAGGTGATCAGCAACGGCGTGCTGACCGGGACCAGTTCGCTGGCGGGCTGGACCCGGTACAGCTGGCGGGAGAACAAGCCGCAGGCGACCTACCTGGCGACCCTGGCGATCGGCAAGTTCGACATCACCCAGGACACCACCGCGAGCGGGCTGCCGGTCTACAACGCGTACAGCAAGGACCTGGGCGACAACGGCGCCGCGGCGCGGGCGAGCATCGAGCGGACCGGCGAGCTGGTGGACTGGCTGAGCGGCTACTTCGGCGAGTACCCGTTCAGCTCGGTCGGCGGCTACGTCGCCAACACCTCGTCCAGTGGCGCCCTGGAGAGCCAGACCAGGGTCTCCTACGGCCCCGGGCTGTTCGCCCGGGGCACCAACACCTCGGTGGTCGTCCACGAGCTGGCCCACCAGTGGTACGGCGACAGCGTCTCGCTCTCCAAGTGGAGCGACATCTGGCTGAACGAGGGCTTCGCCGAGTACTCGCAGTTCCTCTGGTCCGAGCACGAGAACGAGGGCACCGCGCAGGCAGTGGCCGACTACATCTACGCCTCGCACCCGGCCGACGACCCGTTCTGGACCGTCAAGCCGGGCGACCCGGGTGAGGAGAACCAGTTCTCCGGTGCGGTGTACTACCGCGGCGCGGTGGCCATCCAGGCGCTGCGCAACGCCGTCGGGGACGAGAAGTTCTTCCAGATCCTCAAGGGCTGGCCCACCGAGCGGCGCTACGGGAACGCCACCATCCCGGAGTTCCAGGCGTACGCGGAGAAGGTCTCCGGCCAGAAGCTCGGGGACCTGCTGAACACCTGGCTGTTCACCCCGAGCAAGCCGGCCGTCGGACCGGTGCCGCCGGGTGCCGCGGCCTCGCTGGCGCCGGGCGCGGACGCGGGCCGGGACGCGGCGCCGGTCGAGCCGAAGTCCTGGAAGAAGATCCAGGAGGCCGGTTCGGTGCACGAGGGCCGGCACTGACGGCAGGGCGGTACGAGGGCGTTCGGGTCGGCGGTTCCGCGCGCGCTGCGGGGACCGTCGGCCCGGCCTATGCCTCCCCGGGGCCGTCCGCCGCCAGCAGTTCGGTGAGGCGGCGGACGGCGAAGGGTATGAGCTCGCGGACCGGGACCAGGCGGCAGGGCGCGGCGCCGACCAGGACCTCGCGGATGCCCGCCATTTCCTCGAACTCCCGCCCCACGACCGGGAAGTGGGTGTCGTTGTCGTCCCCCACGTCCGGTGCCTCGATCCAGACCCGCTCGCCCTGGATCGCCATCGGGAAGCGGCGGAGCTTGAGCCGGCGGTTGGGGGCGAAGGTCTCGGCGTAGTGCAGGAAGGTGTTGCGGTTGTGGCCGACGCCGACCAGCAGCACGTGCCCGCCGAGGTCGTGCAGCGCGCCGAACGGCGACTCCCGGCCGACGGCGAAGCCGAGCGAGCGCCGGGCGGTGACCTCCCGGGCGTGCGCGCCGACGGCGGCGACCGAGACCTGCGGGTGGGTGCTGCGCAGGCTCTCCGGCAGGGCGCGCAGCGCCTCCGCGACCGCGCCCGTGTCGCAGGGCAGCCCGGCGTGGAACAGCGGGACGGCGGCCCGGAGTTCGGCCAGCTCGGGGCCGGGCGGGCCGCTGTGCCCGGGGGCCGGGTCATGGACCGTGCCGGAGGTGAAGGCGGGCACGGCGACGGTGCCGCCGGGCCCGACCGCCTCGCGCAGGCCGGCCACCACGGCCGCCGCGCCGCCCTCGACCCGGCCGAGGCTGGAGAGCGAGGAGTGCACGATCAGCGCCATGCCCTCACGGACGCCCACCCGGTGCCAGCCCTCCACGAGGTCGGCGGTGGTGAGCGGGCGGGTGCCCGGTGCGGTCATGGTGCCCCCTGGTGACGGCGGTGCGGTTGGTACTGGATGGTTCGGGGCCGACCATAGCGGGTGGCACTGACAGTGGGTCAGGACGGGGGTGCCCTGGGTCAGCTCGTGGTCGGCCGGATGGCGGGGTGGCCGGCCGGGAGGCGGGGGTAGTCGGTGTAGCCGGTGGCCTCCTGGCCGTAGAGGTGGGTGGGGTCGACGGGGGTGAGCGGGGCGTTCGCGGCGAACCGTTCCGGCAGGTCGGGGTTGGCGATGAAGGCGCGGCCGTAGGAGACCAGGTCGGCCAGGCCGGCGGCCAGCACGGCCTCGCCGCGCTCCCGGTCGGTGGCGGCGCGGTTCTCGCCGACGTTGCCGATCAGCGGGCCGGACCAGCGCGGGCGCAGGTCGGCCAGGGCCGGGTAGTCGTCGTTGTCGGTGAGGTGGAGGTAGGCCAGGCCGAGGCCGTCGAGTTCGGCGAGCAGGGCGCGGTAGACGGGGGCGGGGTCGGCCTCGTCCATGCCGAACTGCGGGTTGCCGGGGGACAGCCGCAGGCCGAGGCGGTCGGGACCGATGGCCTCGGCGACGGCGGTGACCAGTTCGATCGGGAAGCGCAGCCGGTCGGCGAGGGTGCGGGGGCCGTACTCGTCGGTGCGCAGGTTGGTGTTGTCGGCCAGGAACTGGTGGATCAGGTAGGAGTTGGCGCCGTGCAGTTCGACGGCGTCGAAGCCGGCGGCGAGGGCCAGGCGGGCGGAGTCGACGTGGTCGGCGACGGTGCGGCGGATCTCCTCGCGGGTCATGGCGCGCGGGGTGACGGCCTCGGCCTTGCCGCCGTCCTTGACGTGCACCGGGCCCGGGGCCGGGACGGCGGAGGGGCCGGCCGGGACGTCGCCGAGCAGCCGGTTGAGCGGGTGGCCCTGGCGGCCGCCGTGCATCAGCTGGGCGGCGATCCGCCCGCCGGCGGCGTGCACGGCCCCGGTCACGGCGCGCCAGCCGGCCGCGTGCGCGGGCGTCTCCAGGCCGGGCAGGCGCCAGCCGGACTGGCCCTGCCGGCTGGGCCAGATGCCCTCGGTGACGATCAGGCCGGCGCTCGCGCGCTGGGCGTAGTACTCGGCGACGACGGGCAGCGGCGTGCCGTCCTCGGCGGCCCGGTAGCGCGTCATCGGGGCCATGACGACGCGGTTCGGCAGGTCGAGCGCGCCGAGGCGGTACGGGGTGAGCAGGGATGCGGTGGCGGTCGTGGTCATGCCGGTACGGTAGAACTTGACATCAGTGTCAGGTTCAAGCGCCGACGGCCGCTCCGTCCGCCGGCGCGGCCGCCTCGGTGAGGATCAACTCCTCGATCCCGTACAGGAACCGCTCCATCGCGGGGCGCGGCAGCAGGGCCGGGTCCGCCGTCATGGCCAGGCTCAGCGCCTCGGCGGACTGCAGGGCGTCCAGGGCGTAGGTCAGGCCGGGGCGCGGCTCGAAGTCCACCGGCCAGCTGAGGGTGGTGTGCTCCTCGCCGGGGGCGGCCGGGGCCGGGAGCAGCTCCCGGGTGTCGTTGAACACGCAGGAGCGGTCGGCCAGTTGGACCCCCTCGGCGGTCAGTCGGTCGATCTCGGTGGCCAGGGCCAGCCTGTCGTAGTACGCGTGGCGGTAGGTGCCGATCGCCGCGGCGTGGGTACGGCGCACGACCTCGCCGAACTCGGCGGTGGCGTCCGGGAGATGGAAGAGGCCGTCGCCCGCGATCATGCCGACCGCGTTGGCCAGCTCCGGCAGGAAGCGGTTGTTGACCACGACGTTCAGCACGGCCTCGGTGGAGCCGGCGAGCCGGGCGGTCATCGCGGCCGTCGCGGCGAGCAGCACGGAGCCCGTGCTGACCCGGTGCCGGGCCGCGACCCGCTCGACGGCCCGGGGCAGGGCGGGGGAGCGGAGCACCGCGTTCGGGAACCGGGCGGGCTCTGCGGTGGTCGGCAGGAGGGGGCGGGACGGGAAGAGTCGGGGCGGGCCGAGCCGGAGCTTGCGCACGAACTGCTTGCGGGCCCCCGCGTCGCGCCGCAGGCCGCGTTCGGAGGTCTGGAACTCGGCTTCCTCCAGCGGCTGTTGGGATGGTTCGCGCAGCTCGGCCAGCTCCTCGGGGGAGCTGCCGAGGCAGAGCGCGGACAGGTCGGCGACCAGCCGGCTCATCCCGGAGCCGTCCACCGCGGTGTGCGAGAGCACCAGGCTGATGTGCCGGACCAGCCCGCCCGCCGTCACCGCGCCGACCCGCACCGGCCACTGGGTGGCGGTGTCGAAGGGCTGTGCCGCCAGCTCCTCGTGCAGCCGGGTGCCGAGTTCGGCCGGGTCCTCGTGCTCCCCGGCGGGCCACAGGTGGACGTCCAGGGCGCCTTCGCCGTCCACGAGTTGGCGGAGGCCGCCGGCCTCGTCGGGGAGCAGCCGGGTGTGCAGCGAGTCGTGCAGGTGCAGCAGCCGCTCCAGGGCGGCGAGCAGGACGGGCAGGGGCAGCCCCGGGTCCAGCGGCGCGGCGGTGGCGATGTTGTAGCGCGGCGCGTCGGCCGGCGGCAGCCGTCGTACGGCGTCCCAGATGGCCCGTTGGCCCCAGGTGGCCGGTCCGGCCCCGGTCCGTCCGGACGAGAAGGCGAGCTCCAGCAGTTGGCGAGTGGTCACCGATCGGCTCTCCGTAGTGCGGTGGTCGTGGCGTCGTGGCGTCGTGCCGGTGCGTTGGGAGCGCGGGTGCTGCTGGGGAGAGTGTGGCGCACCGCCCGCCGCGCGTCGAGGGTCGTGCGGCCGTCCGCGCCCGGCGGCCGTCGGGGGTTTCGGGGCTTCCAAAAGTCTCTTGATGTGAAGTATCTTGATATCGAGATTGATGCCGATCGCGCGACTCGCGCCACGCACACGACGGGGGCCTGCCATGCGGGGGAACGGACTGATAGCGCAGCTGCGGCGGCCGCCGGGCGGGCGGGACGCGCGGATCATGCTGCTGGCGCAGTGCGTCGACCGGACCGGCACGGGGGTGTGGGCAGCGGCCTCGGTGCTCTACTTCACCTACGTCTGCGGGATGGATGCGCGGCAGCTGGGACTGCTGCTCGGGGTCGGGGCGGTGGCGGGGATCGCCGGGTCCCCGCTGGCCGGGCGGGCGGCCGAACGGGTGCCGGTGCGGTGGCTGCTGATCGGCTGCCACCTGCTGCGGCTCGGGGCGATGGGGCTGCTGCTGGTGGTCGACGACTTCGCGGCGCTGCTGCCCGTGGTGGCCCTGATCTGCCTGGCCGAACGGGCCGCCAAGACCCTGGAGATGCTGTTCGCGACCCGGGTGGCGGGCGAGCGGCGGGCCACCTACCAGGCCCTGTTCCGCAGCGTGGCCAACGCCGGGTACGCGCTCGGCGCGGGTGTCGCGGCGATCGGGCTGGCGGTCGGGACCACCGCCGCCTACCGGGTGCTGATCCTGGCCAACGGGCTGTCCTACGTGCTGGCCGCCGTGCTGGTCTGGCGCACCCGGGAGCCGTCCGGGCGCGGTCTGGTCGCGGCGAAGGCCGGAGAGGCGCCCGCCGGGGCGGCGGCCGCCGCGCCCAGCCCCTGGCGCGACCGGGGCTACCTGCGGTTCGTCCTGCTGGACATGCCGCTGAACCTGGACGACTCGGTCCTCAACGTCGGGCTGCCGCTCTGGCTGGTCCACCACACCGGCGCGCCGCACGCCGTCGTCCCGGTCTTTCTGGTGCTCAACACGGTGCTCGTGGTGCTGCTGCAACTGCGGGTCTCCGCCTGGGCGGAGGGCGCGCTCGGGGCGGCCGCGGCGGTCCGCTGGTACGGGGTGACGGTGCTGGGGGGCTGCCTGCTGATCGCGCTCGCCACCGGCGCCGGGCCGGTCCTGACCTCGGTCGCGCTGCTGGCCGCGGCGATGCTGATCACGCTGGCGGAACTGCTGCGCTCGGTGAGCTCCTGGGAGCTGGCGGTCGTGCTGGCCCCGCCGGGCGCCCAGGCCTCGTACCTCGGGGTCGCCGGGATGTCCCAGTCGGTGCAGAAGTCGGTGGGGCCGCTGCTGCTGACCGGGGTGGTGATGGCGGCCGGGCCGGTCGGCTGGCTCGGGCTCGGCGCGGCGACCGTCGGCCTCGGCACGCTCCAGCGCCGGGCCAGCCTGCGGCGGCTGGCGGCCCTGGGCGGGGCGGCCGACGGTGCGGGGGCCGAGCCGGCGCGGCCGGTCACGGCCTCGGTGGGCTGAGCCGCTACGGAGTCGGTGCGGGGGAGTCCCGGGGGAGTCCCGGGACAGCGCTGGGGGGCGACTGGGGGACATCCCCCATTCCTCCCCCAAGTAGCGGAGCACCACGGCCCGTTCGGGCCGGAACCGGTTAGCGTGCGGCCATGACTTCGATCATGGGTTCGACCCTGCGCAGGCACCTCGTCGTGGCGGCCGGCGTCACCGTGCTGCTCGCCGCCAACGCGGCCACCGCCGTCGCCCGCCCGGCCGGGCCGTCCGTCGCCGAGCAGTTGCGCCGGGACGCCGCGGCGATCCACGACCTCGGCATCAGCGGCGTACAGGCCCGGGTGATCGGGCCCGACGGCCGCCAGACGGTCGCCACCAGCGGCACCGCCGACGTCACCACCGGCCGCCCGGTCTCCCCCGACGGCTACTTCCGGATGGCCAGCACGGCCAAGACGATGGTCGCGACCGTGGTCCTCCAACTGGAGGCCGAGGGACGGCTGTCACTGGACGACACGCTCGGCCACTGGCTGCCGGAGGTGGTACGGGCCAAGGGCGGAGCCGGCGGCGGGACCACCGTCCGCGAACTGCTCCAGCACCAGGGCGGCATCGTGGACCACCTGCCCGGATACGACTCGAAGGACGGGTACGAGCGGGAGCGCTACAAGGTCTACCAGCCCGAAGACCTGGTGGCCGGGGCGGAGTTCGGCACCGACAAGAGCTGGAGGTACTCCAACGTCGGCTACCTCCTGCTCGACATGGTCGTCGAGCGGGCCACCGGCCGCCCCGCCCACCGGGAGGTCGAGGACCGCATCCTGCGCCCGCTCGGCCTCGACCGGACCCGGCTGATGGGCACCTCGCCCACTCTGCCCCGGCCGCACGCCCAGGCCTACCAGCTCTTCCCCGAACCCGACGGCCGGGTGGACGTCACCGAGCAGGTGCCGATGGACCAGGGGCTCTCCTGGGCCACCACCACACGGGACGAGAACGTCCTCCTCCGCGCACTGCTCGCGGGCCGGCTGCTGCCGGCGCGGCAACTGGCCGAGATGCAGCGGACGGTGACCGTGGACGACCAGACCTCGGAGATGTGGCACGGCGGCGAGTACGGGCTCGGCCTGGTCAAGCGCTCGCTGACCTGCGGCGGGACCTACTGGGGCCACGACGGCGGGGACGGCGGCTTCATCACCCTCAACGGCGTCACCGAGGACGGGAAGCGCAGCGCCGTGGTCTCCATGTCCGAGGCGCTCGGCGACAGTTGGGACCACATCAAGGCCCAGGAGGACGCGGCCTCGAAGCTGATCGACCACGCCCTGTGCGCCGGGAGCCCCCGCGCCAGCTGAGCGGGCGCCGGCGGGGCGTCGGACCCTGTGATCGACGACCGCATCGTCCGAGGGGAGGGTCGTGCGGGTAGGGAACGTCTCCTCCCCGGGGTGTACACGGATAGGTCGTAGGGTCGAGGGCAGGTCGTCCCGAGGGGCGATGACCGGCGGGTGCCGGCGGCCACAGGGTGAGGCCATGACGGAAGTGAAGAACATGAAGGAACGTCAGTTTCGCTCAAAGCTACGGCGGTTCACCTCGGGCGCGCTAGCGGTCGGGCTGACGTCCGCGCTGCTGACGGCCCTGGTGCCCGCCGTGGCCCAGGCCGCCGGCACCGACCTCGGGACCGGCCCCGACGCCGACCGGGGCGGCTGGACCGCGAAGATCAGCCGGACCGAGTACGGCGTCCCGCACGTCCTCGCCCGTGACTTCGGCGGCCTCGGCTACGGCTACGGGTACGCCTTCGCCCAGGACAACCTCTGCCAGCTCGCCGACCAGGTTCTCACCGTGCGCGGCGAGCGCTCGCGCCACCTCGGCCCGGACGGCGAGTCCGTGGACCGGGTGAGCAACCTGGTGAGCGACACCTACCAGCAGGGCCTGCTGCGCGCCGGGACGGTGCGGCGACTGCAGGCCGCCCCCGCGCCGCTCGGCCCGACCGACGAGGTGCGGCAGCTGGTGGACGGCTACGTCGCCGGGTACAACCGCTACCTGCGCGACACCGGCCCCGACCACCTGCCGGACCCGTCCTGCCGGGGGAAGGCCTGGGTCGGTCCGATCACCGCGGACGACCTGTGGAACATCCTCTACTCCGCCAACACCCTGGCGGGCAGCGGCGCCGCCAAGCAGCAGATCGCCACGGCCGTCCCCGCGGCCTCGACCGGGCCCGCAGTCACAGCCGGGCCCGGCGCCGAAGCCGCCGGACCCGCGGCGGACGCACCCCGGATCGCCGCTCCCGGCCACTCCGCCGACAACCCCGAACTCGGCAGCAACGCCTGGGCGATCGGGCGCGACGCCAGCCGCGACGGCACCGGCCTGCTGCTGGCCAACCCGCACCTCCAGTGGGCCGGCGAGCAGCGCTTCTACCAGGCCCAGCTGACCATCCCCGGCGTCCTGGACGTCGCCGGCGCCGGACTGTACGGCATCCCGTTCCTCCAGATCGGCCACACCCGCGGCCTCGCCTGGAGCCACACCACCAGCTACGCCGACCACTACACCCTCCACCGGCTCAGCCTGGTGCCCGGCGACCCGACCGCGTACCTGGTGGACGGCAAGGCCGAGCGGATGGCCCAGGAGACCGTCAAGGTCACGGTCCGGGCCGCCGACGGGACGCTCTCCACCGTCGACCGGAGCCTCTACCGCTCCCGCCACGGCTACGTCCTCGCCGACGGCTGGACCGGGGAGCACGCCTACACCCTCGGCGACGCCAACGCCGAGAACCTCCGCTCCCTGAACCAGTGGCTGGCGGTCGGCCGCGCCCAGAACCTCGACCAGCTCCGCCAGGCCCAGCGCACCTACCAGGGCCTCCCGTGGGTGTACACCACGGCCGTCGACTCCACCGGCACCACCTGGTTCACCGACGCCTCCGCCGTCCCGAACCTCCCCGACGCCCAGCGCGACCGCTGCCTGGTCGCGGGCGGCGGCTTCGGACAGGTGCTGGACGGCTCGACCGCCGCCTGCGACCCGGGCACCGACCCGGACGCGCTCGTGCCCGGCGTCTTCGGCCCCGCCAACCAGCCGGGCCTGACCCGTACCGACTACGTCGCCAACTCCAACAACGGCCCGTACCTGACCAACGCGGAGGCCCCGCTCACCGGCTTTCCCGCCATGTACCAGGGCGCCTCCGCGCGGATGCTGCGCAGCCAGCTGGGCCTGCGGATGATCGCCGACCGCCGGGCCGGCACCGACGGCCTCGGCGCCCCCGGGTTCACCCTCGGCTCGCTCCAGGCGACGATGTTCGGCAACCGGGTGCAGAGCGCCGAACTCGACCGCGACGACGCCGTGGCGCTGTGCCGCGCCCACCCGGAGATCGCCGCCTCCGACGGCAGCCGGGTCGACGTCCGCCCGGCCTGCGACGCGCTCGCCGCCTGGAACACCCGGGCCGACGCCGACAGCCGGGGCACCGTGCTCTGGCAGGCGTACCGGGACGCGCTGGCGGGGACCGGCGCGACCGCCTGGCAGACGGTCCCGGCCGACCCGGCCCGGCCGCTGACCACCCCGCGCGGCATCGACGCCGCCAACCCCGAGGCCCAGCGGGCCCTGGCCGACGCGGTGAAGGGCCTGGCCGCCCGCGGCCTGCCGGTGGACGCCCCGATCGGCCTCGTCCAGCGCTGGGCGGGCATCCCGCTGCACGGCTGCTCCCACCAGCTGGGCTGCTTCAACGTGCTGACGGCGGGGCCGGATTCGGGCACCGGCGGCGGCACCTACCCGACGAACCTCGGCAGCGTCCCGCACGGCGGCACCTTCCTGATGGCCACCGAGCTGACCGACCGGGGTCCGCGCACCAGGACGCTGCTCACCTACGGCGAGTCCGCCGACCCGACCTCGCCGCACTTCACCGACCAGACCCGCGTCTACGCCCGCAAGCAGTGGGTGACCGAGCGCTTCACCGAGGCCGAGATCCGCTCCGCGCCGGGCCTCGGCGTCACCGTCCTGCGGCGCTGACGCGCCGTCGCACGGGCCTCCGGGCCGCCGCCGTTCCCGGAACGGCGGCGGCCCGTCCGACCTCGTGCGGCGGGGTCAGGCGAGGGTGACCTCGACCGGGAGCCGCTTGATGCCGTTGACGAAGTTGGAGCGCACCCGCGGGACGTCCCCGGCGAGTTCGATGCCCGCCAGCCGCGGGATCAGCTCCTCGAACATGATGCGGATCTCGGTGCGCGCGAGCAGGTTGCCCAGGCACAGGTGGGGGCTGCCCTTGCCGAAGGTGACGTGGTCGTTGTCGCGGCGGGTCACGTCGAAGTCGTAGGGGTTGCCGAAGACCTCCTCGTCGCGGTTGCCGGAGGCGAACCACATCACGACCTTCTCGCCCTCCCTGATCCGCCTGCCGCCGAGTTCGACGTCGCGGGTGGCCGTGCGGCGGAAGTGGTAGACGGGGGAGGCCCAGCGCAGGAACTCCTCCACCGCGCCGGGGATGAGGGACGGGTCCTGCTGGAGGCGGGCGAGCTGCTCGGGGTGCTGGAGGAGGGCCAGCATGGAGTGGCTGATGGTGTGCCGGGTGGTCTCGTTGCCGGCGACGACCAGCAGCAGGAAGTAGTTGTCGAAGTCCTGCGGCGAGAGCGGCACCCCGTCGCGGGGGGTCTCGTTGACCAGCCTGGAGACCAGGTCGGTGCCGGCGCCGCCGCGCCGCTGCCGGGCGAGTTCGCGGCCGTAGGCGAAGACCTCCAGCGAGGCGGGCGAACGGAACGGCAGGTCGCGGTACTTCTCGCTCTCCGCGCTGTGCAGCAGGACGTCGGCGTAGTCCGGGTCGGTGTTGCCGATGATCCGGTTGCCCCAGTCGATGAGCTGCTGGTTGTCCTCCGGGGGCACGTCCAGGAGGCGGGCGAGCACGTTGATCGGGAAGTCGGCGGAGACCTCCTTGACGAAGTCGAAGCGGCCCTTGGCCAGGGCGGCGTCCAGCGTGGTGGCGGTCAGGCCGCGCAGGAAGTCGGCGTAGCTGTTGATCACGCCCGCGCCGAACTGGCGCTGGAGGATGCTGCGCAGGGCGCGGTGGCGGACCCCGTCCAGCTCCAGGATGGAGGCGCGCTTCTTGATCTGGTCGTCGTCGACCTCCTCCAGGTTCACGAACCTCGTCGAGGTGAAGGTCTCGGCGTCCCGGTCGACGCGGGCGATGTCGGCGTGCCGGGTGACCGCCCAGAAGCCGGAGTTGGGCGCCTCCTCCGGCTGCCAGTGCACCGGGTCCTGGTGGCGCAGGGTGTGGAACATCCGCCACGGGGTGACGCCGTCGGTGAAGTTGTCGAGGTCGGCCAGGTCCACCTGGTCGAGGGGCAGCGGTTCGTCGATGGCGCCGGAGGCGGGCGGCGTGGACGGCACGGTGGTCACGGTTGGTCTCCTCGGTCTCACAGGTGGTACGCGTACTCGGTGAACTCCCAGTCGGTGACGTGCCGTTGGAAGCGGGCGACCTCGTCGCGCTTGTACGAGAGGTAGGCGTCGACGAAGTCCCGGCCGAGCACCCCGGTCAGGTCCTGGTCCGCCTCCAGGGCGTCGAGCGCCTCGGGCAGGGACGTCGGCAGCAGCGCGGACCTGGCGCGGTCGTAGCCGTAGCCCTCCAGCGGGGCGGCGGGCTCCTCGCCGGCGAGGACGCCCAGCAGGGCCGCCGCGACGGTCCCCGCGATCAGCAGGTAGGGGTTGGCGCTCGCGTCCCCCAGCCGCAGCTCGAAGCGGCTGCCGGAGCCGCGCTCCGGCGGGATCCGGACCATGGCGCTGCGGTTGTCCAGCCCCCAGTCGATCAGCCAGGGGGCGAGGGTGTCGGGGCCGAAGCGCTTGTAGGAGTTGACCGTCGGGTTGGCCAGCGCCGCGAGCGCCGGGGCGTGGGCGAGGACGCCGGCCACCGCGTGGCGCGCGGTCGCGCTGAGCCCGTACGGCGCGGCCGGGTCCGCGAAGACGTTGCCGCCCGCGCCGTCCACGCAGGACAGGTGGAGGTGGAAGCCGGAACCGCCGGCGCCCTGGAAGGGCTTGGCCATGAAGGTGGCCAACCGGCCTTCCTTGCGGGCGAGTTCCTTGACCGCGGACTTGAAGCGGAAGGCGCGGTCGGCGGCCGCCATGGCGTCGGAGTGGTTGAGGTTGATCTCGAACTGGGAGCCGTCGAACTCGTGGTTGCCGTTGGTGATGCCGATGCCGAGGTCGCGCAGCAGGCGCAGGGTGCGCAGCAGGTGGTTGTCGGCGTCCGCGCGCAGCCCCGCCGTGTAGACGACGCCGGCGGCCTCGCTGTAGCGGCGCCAGCCCTGCGGGGTCCCGGGCGCGGCGTCGCACAGGAAGTACTCCAACTCCGGCCCCACGACCGGGTGCAGGCCGTGCTCCCGGCACCGGTCGACGACCGTGCGCAGCAGGTCGCGGGGGGATTCCGGGGCGGGCCGTCCGGTGGCCGGGTCGGTGACGTCGCCGAGGCAGCTGGCGACTCCGGGCTCCCAGGGCAGGGCGGCCAGGGTGTCGAGGTCGGGGCGCACGCAGATGTCGGGCAGGCCGGCGTCCAGGCCGCCGGGGACGGGGACCACGTCGCCCTGGGGGCTGGTGTGGTAGACGGCGCGGCAGAAGGCGAGGCCGTGTTCGCAGGCCGAGGGCAGGTGGTCCAGCAGGACGTCCCGGGCCCGTTCGGTGCCGATGAGGTCGGGATAGGTCACCCGGACCACGTCGATGCCCTGGGCGGCCAGCCGCTCCAGGTGGTGGCGGACGGGTGGGATGTCGGATGCGCTCACCGGTGTCTCCTCTGGGGGAAGTGGGGCGCCTCCCCGCGTTCACGGCGTCGGGAGGGCCAGGGCGCACGGCAGTGGCGGGGTGGGGGAGGGGGCGCGGCGGCTTCGGGCTGCGGGGTGGGGCAGGACACGCTCGCTCGCTGGTGGCAAACGGTAGGGACGCCGGTCGCTCTCCCGCAAGGGGTCTGCCCCAGAAATTTATCCATCCGGATAGCTCTTGACCAGAGGCCGGCTGCTTCCTATGTTATTTGACATCAAACGTTTTGGCGGTCGCTCGTCACCGCCTTCCTCGGCGGCCATCGCCCCCTGCCTCCGGCGTCCGCCGCCCCCTCGGCCGTGATCCGGCCCCCGCGGCCCCACGCCCCCCGCGATCCCCCCCCGTTCCCTCCCTTTCCCGCGACGCTCCCCCACCACCAGGAGGACCGGCCATGAAGGTCGTCGTCGACATGAACAAGTGCCAGGACCACGGCCAGTGCGTCTTCGCCGCCCCCGACGTCTTCCGCTTCGACGAGGACGGACACCTCGCGTACGTCGCCCACCCCGACGAGGGCCTGCGCGCCGACGTCGAGGAGGCCGCCGACGTCTGCCCGCTCCAGGCCATCCGGATCGAGGACTGAGCCGTGACCGCACCCACCGCCGGGGCCGGCGCACCCGTCCTCGTGGCCGGCGCCTCCATGGCCGGGCTGCGCGCCGCCGAACAGCTGCGCGCCGCGGGCTGGGACGGGCCGATCACCCTCGTCGGGGACGAGCCCCACATGCCCTACAACCGGCCCCCGCTGTCCAAGGAGGTCCTGGCGGGCACGGCCTCCTTCGACTCGCTCGCCCTCCGGCCCCGGGCCGGCGTCTCCGACGTGCACTGGCGCCTGGGCACCGCGGTCGTCCGGGCCGACCTCGACCGCCGGACCGTCGAACTCGACGGCGGCGAGACCCTGCCCTACCGCGCCCTCGTCGTGGCCACCGGCATGCGCGCCCGGCGGCTGCGCTGCCCCGGCCCCGCCACCGGACGGCACACCGTCCGGACCCAGGCCGACGCCCGGGGGCTGCGCGAGGCGCTGACCCGGCCCGGCGCGCGGGTGGTCGTGGTCGGAGCCGGCTTCATCGGCTGCGAGGTGGCCGCCACCGCCGTCGCCCTCGGCGCCGCCGAGGTCACCGTCGTCGACCCGCAGCCGCTGCCCATGGTCGGCCCGCTGGGCGAACTGCTCGCCGGGTCGCTGCTCGGCCGCCACCGGCGGCGGGGCGTCCGCTTCGCCCTCGGCACCGGGGTGACCGGCTTCCGGGGCGAGGACCGGGTCACCGGGGTGGCGCTGGCGGACGGCAGGGTGCTGGACGCGGACGTGGTGGTGGAGTCGGTCGGCTCGGTGGCCAACACCGAGTGGCTCGAGGGCAACGGCCTGGACCTCTCCGACGGCGTGCGCACGGACGAGCACCTGCGGGCCGGCGGGCGGCCGGAGGTGGTCGCCGTCGGTGACGTCGCCCGCTTCCCCAATGCCCGGTACGACGGCGTCCCGCGCCGCGTCGAGCACTGGTCCATCCCCACCGACACGGCCAAGCACGCCGCCAGGGTGCTCGCCGCCCACCTCGCCGGCGCCGACCACGGTCTCGCGCCGTTCGCCCCGCTGCCGACCTTCTGGAGCGACCAGCACGACTTCCGGCTGCAGTCCTTCGGCGCCCCCGGCCTCGGCCGGGACGACGCACGCGTCCTGGACGGCGACCTCGACGGGGACCCCGACGGGGACGTCCTGGTCGGCTACCACCGGGCCGGCCGCCTGGTCGGCGTCGTCGCCCTCGGCGGGCGGGGCGCCGCGGCGGCCGCCGCCCGCTACCGCGCCGAGCTGCTGCGGCGGCCGGACGTCGAGCAGCCGGCCGTAGCGCAGCAGGCCGTAGAGCAGCCGGCCGTAGAGCAGCCCGCCCTCCCGCAGCCGGCCGTAGCGCGGCCCGCTCTCCCACACCCCGCTCCCACCGCGTAAGGAACCCCAAGTGGCCAGTGTCCGTGGATACTTCCACCCCAAGACGGCGACCGGCGACTCGTCGCTGATCCCCCCGCCGCCGTGGCGCTACTCCGGCGACCTGCTCACCGTCGAGTACCGCACCGACCCGGCCCGGGTGCGCGAGCTGCTGCCCGAGCCGCTGGAACTCGCCGACGAGGACCCGGGCGCCGTCGCGCTGATCTGGGCCGACTGGCAGTCCTGCTCCGATTCCGGACGGGAGCTGCTCGACCCGGTGCGCGCCCAGTACAAGGAGGCGTTCGCCGTCGTCCGCTGCGCGTACCGGGGGCGGACGTACAGCCGCTGCGCGCACATCTGGGTCGACAAGGACTTCGCGATCGCCCGGGGGCTGCACCAGGGCTACCCGAAGAAGCTCGGCTCCATCCACCAGACCCGGCCGCACCCGTACGGGCCCGCCCCGCGGATCGAGGCCGGTGCCCGGTTCGGCGCGACCCTCGCCGCCGCGGACCGGCGCCTGGCCCAGGCCGTCGTCACGCTGCGCGAGCCGTCGGAGAGCAACGGCTTCGTCAACGGCCACCCGATGCTCCACCACCGCTGGCTGCCCTCCATCGAGAAGGGCAAGGGCCTCGCCCTGGACGAGCTGGTCGAGTCCGGCGCCGCCTCCTTCGAGGCCGGGCAGCCCTGGGTGGGCGACGCCGAGCTGGAGCTGTTCGAGGCGCCCACCGAGGAGCTGGCCCGGCTGGAGGTCCGCGAGCCGATCGCCGCCTACTACCGGCAGGTCGGCGTGGTGTGGGACGGCGGCCGGCTGCTGGAGTCCGGCACCTCCGGTGCCGAGTGACCCCCCGCCGCACCGCCCACGAGGAACCCGGAGACACGAGGAAGCCCAGGACATGAGCGAATACACCACCACCGTCGCCGGGGTCGCCGTCGACACCCGGCACTGGATCGGCGGCGAACGCGTCGCCTCCGCCGGCACCTTCACCGACGTCTCGCCCGTCGACGGCGCCGTCCTCGGCGAGATCGCCCGGGGCACCGCGACGGAGGCCGCCGCCGCCGTCGCCGCCGCCAAGGCCGCCTTCCCCGCCTGGGCGGCCACCCCGCGCGAGGAGCGGGCCCGCCTCCTGCACGCCGTCGCCGACGGCGTGGAGCGCCGGCTGGAGGAGCTGGCCGTCGTGGAGACGGCCGACAACGGCGCCCTGCTGCGCTCGCACCGCCGCGGCGTCATGCCCCGGGTCGCCCACAACTTCCGCTTCTTCGCCGACTGGCTGCTGCGGCTCGGCCACGAGGACTTCGACACCCGCGGCCACACCAACCACGTCAGCTGGGACCCGGCCGGCCCCTGCGTGCTGATCACCCCCTGGAACGCGCCGCTGATGCTGGCCACCTGGAAGGTCGCCCCGGCCCTCGCGGCCGGGAACACGGTCGTCCTCAAGCCCGCCGAGTGGTCGCCGCTGACGGCCTCGCTGCTCGCCGGGATCGCCGCCGAGGCGGGGCTGCCGGCCGGCGTCCTCAACGTGGTGCAGGGGTACGGCTCCGAGATCGGCGACGCCCTCACCTCGCACCCGGACGTGCGCCGGATCAGCTTCACCGGGTCCGTGCCGACCGCCCGGCGGATCGCCGCGTCGGCCGCCGCCAACCTCACCCCGCTCAGCCTCGAACTGGGCGGCAAGTCCCCGCTGCTGGTCTTCGCCGACGCCGACCTGGACCTCGCCGTCGACCTCGCGGTGGAGCAGTACGACAACGCCGGCCAGGTCTGCCTGGCCGCCACCCGCCTCCTCGTCGAGGAGACGGTCGCCGAGGAGTTCACCCGGCGCTTCGTCGAGCGGGCCGCACGCCTCGTACAGGGCGACCCGCGGGACGAGGCGACCGACATCGGCCCCACCGTCCACCCCCGCCAGCTGGAGAAGATCGACGGCTTCGTCCGGCGGGCCGTCGCGGCCGGCGCCCGCACCGTGATCGGCGGCCGGCCCCGGGACGGCCGGTACTACGCGCCGACCCTGCTCACCGACGTCGCCCAGGACGCGGAGATCGTCCAGGAGGAGGTCTTCGGCCCCGTCCTGACCCTCCAGACCTTCGGCACCGAGGAGGAGGCCGTCCGGCTGGCCAACGACACCCGCTTCGGCCTGGCGGCCACCGTGGCCACCGGCGACCCGGAGCGCGCCCGCCGGGTCACCGCGCGGCTGGTCGCGGGCACCGTCTGGGTCAACTGCTTCTTCGTCCGGGACCTCCAGGCCCCGTTCGGCGGCTCCCGCCACTCGGGCGTCGGCCGCGAGGGCGGCACCTGGAGCTTCGACTTCTACTGCGACGTCAAGAACACCGTCACCTCGCCGAAGGGGTGGACCAGCCATGGGTGAGATCGTCGGGGCCGGCCTGCTGGCCCACGTGCCCACCATCGTGCTGCCCGAGGAGACCAGGCGCCGGTTGAACGACGGCCGGGAGATCACCCTCGTCACCGGCCTGCGGCAGCTGCGCGAGGAGGTCTTCGAGCGCGCGGACTACGACACCGTCGTCGTCCTGGACTCCCACTGGGCGACCACCGTCGAGTTCGTGGTCACCGCCCAGCAGCGCCGGGCCGGGCTGTTCACCTCCGAGGAGCTGCCGCGCGGCATGTGCCGGATGCCGTACGACTTCCCCGGGGACCCCGAACTCGCCCGCTCCATCGCCTCGTTCGCCGACCGGCACGGCACCTGGATCACCCCGGTCGACGACGCGTACCTGCCGATCTACTACGCCACCGTCAACCTGTGGAAGTTCCTCGGCGAGGGCCTGCCGGACAAGCGCTGGGTGACCATCGGCGTCTGCCAGACCGGCGACGCCGAGGACCACCTGCGGCTGGGCCGCGCCCTGGCCGACGGCATCGCCGCCACCCCGGGCCGGCGGGTGCTGCTGATCGCCTCCGGGGCCCTGTCCCACACCTTCTGGCCGCTGCGCGAGCTGCGCGACCACGAGTCCGGCGACCCGGCGCACATCTTCACCCCCGAGGCCCGGGCCGCCGACCGGGAGCGGATCGCCTGGTTCAAGGAGGGCCGCCACGACCGGGTCCTCGACACCATGGACGAGTTCCGGCGCCACCGGCCCGAGGCCGGGTTCTCCCACTACCTGATGATGGCCGGCGCCCTCGGCGAGCGGGCCTGCACCGCGACGGCGCGCCAGTACGGGGAGTACGAGAACGCGATCGGCACCGGCCAGGCCCACCTCTGGTTCGACCGCCCGCAGGGCGGCTGGACGGGCACCGGCCCGTCCGCCGCCTCGGCCGGCCCGCGCAACCCCCACAGCCTCCGCTAGAAAGGCCCCGCCATGCCCGAGTACCGCCGCATCCTGCTCGACGGCGCCGCCGTCCAGACCGTGCGCGAGGGCGACGACCTGGTGGCCGGCGACGGCCGGCGCGTCGCGGCCGAGGACGCCCACCACCTGCCGCCCGTCGTCCCCTCCAAGGTGATCGCCGTCCACCTCAACCACCGCAGCCGGGTGGAGGAGTTCCGGATCGGCCTGCCCGACAGCCCCACCTACTTCCACAAGCCGACCTCGGCGCTCAACTCCCACCGGGGCGCGGTCGTCCGCCCCGAGGGCTGCAAGTGGCTCAACTACGAGGGCGAGGTCGCCATCGTGATCGGCCGCACCGCGCGCAACGTCTCCCCGGCCGAGGCGGGGGAGTACATCGCCGGGTACACCGTGGCCAACGACTACGGCCTGCACGACTTCCGGGACACCGACGCCGGCTCCATGCTCCGGGTCAAGGGCTCCGACACCCTGTGCCCGCTCGGCCCCGGGCTGGTCACCGACTGGGACTTCCACGGCAAGCGGCTGCGGACCTACGTCAACGGCGAGGTCGTCCAGGACGGCTCCACCGACGAGATGACCTGGGACATGCACTACCTCGTCGCCGACATCGCCCGCACCATCACCCTGTACCCCGGCGACGTGCTGCTGTCCGGCACCCCGGCCAACTCCCGGCCGGTGGCGCCCGGGGACCTCGTCGAGGTCGAGGTGGAGGGCCTCGGCCGGCTCGCCAACCGCATCGTCGCCGGGCCGACCCCGGTGCGCACCGACGTGGGGGCGCAGCCGACGGAGTCGGAGGAGGTGCTGTCCACCGCCCTGGGCGGGGACTGGGAGTTCCGCGGCATCCGGCCGCCGAAGCGCTGACCCGTGCGCGCCGGTAGGGTCGATCACATGACCGATCCCGTCAAGCCCACCACCGTCGAGCGCGGCCCCCGCAAGCGCGTGACGAACTACGGGACGGGACGGACGGCCCTGCTGGACGCCGCCGTGCGCGTGGTGGCCCGGGGCGGTCTGCGCAAGCTCACCTACCGGGCCGTCGCCCAGGAAGCCGGTGTCACCCACGGGCTCGTCGTGCACTACTTCGGTACGCGGGACGCGCTGATCGAGGAGGCGCTGACCCACGCCATCCGCTCCTCGCTGAGCGTCAGCGCGCTCGGCGTCGGCACCGGCCCCGCGGCCGACTTCGCCACCGGTCTCGTGGAGATGGTCGAGTCCGGTCCCGAGGTGCAGGCCTTCCAGTACGAGCTGCTGCTGGAGGCCCGCCGCCGGCCGGAGCTGCTGCCGCACCTTCGCGGCCTCTACGAGGAGTACTTCGAGGCCAGCCGGAGCGAGTTGGGCCGGATCCTGCCCGGCCCGGTGAGCCGCGGCATGTCCCGGCTGGTCTTCGCCGCGCTGGAGGGCCTGGTGCTGCACCAGCTGGTCTTCGGTGAGCGGGAGGCCACCGAGGAGGCGCTGGCGGAGCTCAGGGGCCTGCTGGCCGGGCTGGCCGAGGAGCCCGACGGGCGCTGACGCCGCGTCGTACCACCCCTCTTTTTCCTGCTTCCCGACCCCTTGTCAAACGCATGGCGCCGCCCCACGATGAGGCAACTCGTTTGACCTGAAACGACCTTCTCCGGACCTTCCCCCACTTCGACCTGGCAGGTGATCCGTGTGGACAGTCGGACGACGTCCTCCGAACGGACCGAGCGGGACGCCCCCACCGCGGCCACGCTCAAACCCAACGCCCTGGGTGTCCTGGGCATCCTCTTCTTCGTCCTCTCCGGCCAGGCCCCGCTGACGGGCATCGCCGGCGCCGCCCCGATCTCGGTCGCCCTCGGCAACGGCTCCGGCACCCCCGCGGCCTACGTGGTGGCCGGGGCGGTGATCCTGCTCTTCTCCGTCGGGTTCATCGCCATGGGCCGGCACGTCGTGGACGCCGGAGCCTTCTACACGTACATCGGCACCGGCCTCGGCCGGGCCGCCGGCGCGGGCAGCGCGAGCGTCGCCCTGTTCGCCTACTGCGTCATCCAGGCGGCGATGTACGGCCTGTACGGCTCGATCGTCAGCGGGCTGGTCTCCGACCACACCCCGCTCCACCTCCCGTGGTGGGTCTACACCCTGGTCACCATGGCCGTGGTGCAGGCCCTCGGCGCCCTGGGCATCGAGATGGGCGCCCGGGTGCTGGCCGCGTTCGTCCTCGCCGAGTTCAGCATCCTGCTGGTCTTCGGCGTGGTCACCCTGGTCAAGGGCGGCGGGCCGGAAGGGCTCGGGGTGGCCGAGAGCTTCTCCCCGTCGGCCGCCCTCCAGGGCGCGCCGGGCGTCGCCGTGATGTTCGCCCTGGCCTCGATGTTCGGCTTCGAGGCCACCGCCATCTACGGCGAGGAGGCGAAGGAGCCCAAGAAGACCGTACCGAGGGCGACCTACCTCTCGGTGACCGTGGTCACCGTCTTCTTCGCCCTCACCTCGTGGATGCTGATCTCCGCGTACGGTGCCGCCAAGGCCCCCGCGGCGGCCGCCAAGGCGGTGGCCGCCGGGGACTCCGCCGGGTTCGTCTTCGCCCCCGTCGCCGACCTGTTCGGCGGCTGGATCGGCGGCGTCCTGCCGGTCCTGCTCGCCACCTCGCTGTTCGCCGGCGTCCTGACCTTCCACAACTCCGCCAGCCGGTACCTGTTCTGCCTCGGCCGGGACCGGCAGCTGCCCGCACCGCTGTGCCGGCTGAACCGGCGGCACGCCCCGGCGGTCGCGGGCCGGGTGCAGACCGCCATCGCCGTCCTCCTGGTCGTGCCCTTCGCGCTGGCCGGCAAGGACCCGGTGCTCACCCTCTTCTCCTGGTTCAGCGGACTCGCCGTCCTGGCGATGATGCTGCTCTACCTGCTCACCTCGGTGTCCGTCGTGGTGTACTTCCGCCGCCGACGGGTCGACACCAGGCTGTGGAACACCGTGATCGCCCCCGTGCTGGGCGCGCTCGGCATCGCCGGTGCCATCTGGCTCATCCTGGCCAACTTCACCACCCTGATCGGGGGCGAGGCGGGCACCGCGCTGTGGCTCGTCCTGTCCGTGCCGGTCGTCATGGCGCTCGGCGTGGCCAACCAGCGCATCCGGCGCCGACGCACCGGCTGACGCGCCCCCGGTCGATGCTTCCCCCGGTCGACACCTTCCCCGGCTGACGCATTCCCCGGCGCGCGCCCGCAGGCAGGGCGCGCGCCACCCACCCCGCACCCACGTGCTCCGGAGGACCCGATGACCCTCGCCACCCACGACGACTGGCTGCGCCGGGCCGAGGCGCTGGAACCGGCCGTCACGCACCTGATCGACGGCGCCGACGAACCCGGCGACGGCGCGTTCCCCGTGGTGTCGCCCCGCGACGGCCGGGTGCTGGCCGAGGCCGCCGACGCCGGCCCGGCCGAGGTCGACGCGGCCGTCGCCGCCGCCCGCCGCGCCTTCGACCACGGCCCCTGGCCGCGGCTCTCCCCGGCCGACCGCGGACGGATCCTGCTGCGGTTCGCCGACCTCCTGGAGGAGCGGCGGACCGAACTGGCGCTCACCATCAGCCTGGAGATGGGCAAACCGGTCACCGACGCCCACGACATCGAACTGCGGGCCGTCATCACCACCTTCCGCTGGTACGGCGGGCTCGCCGACAAGCTCACCGACGAGTCCCCGCACACCGCGCCCGACGCCCTCGCCCTCGTCACCCGGGAGCCCGCCGGCGTCGTCGGCGCGGTCGTCCCGTGGAACTTCCCGCTCACCCTGGCCGGCTGGAAGATCGCCCCGGCCCTGGCCGCCGGCTGCACGGTCGTCCTCAAGCCCTCGGAGCACTCCCCGCTGTCCGCCCTGCTGCTCGGACGGATCGGCCTCGCGGCCGGGCTGCCGCCGGGCGTGCTCAACGTCGTGGCCGGCGACGGACCGGTGGCCGGCCGCGCCCTCGGCCTCCACCCCGACGTGGACGTCCTCGCCTTCACCGGCTCCACCGCCGTCGGCCGCCACTTCCTGCGCTACTCCGCCGACTCCAACCTCAAGCGGGTCTGGCTGGAGCTGGGCGGCAAGTCGCCCAACATCGTCCTGCCCGACGCCCCCGACCTGGAGCGGGCCGCGGCCACCGCCGCCTGGGGCATCTTCTTCAACCAGGGCGAGATGTGCACCGCGCCCTCCCGGCTGCTGGTCCACCGCTCCGTCGCCGAGCAGGTCACCGAGGCCGTCGTGGCGCGCGCCCGCGCCCTGCGGGTGGGCGACCCCCTCGACCCGGCCACCGAGATGGGCGCCCTGGTCGGCGAGCACCACCTCGACCGGGTGCTCGGCCACGTCCGCACCGCCCTCGACGACGGCGCCCGCCTGCGCACGGGCGGCGGGCGCACCCTGACCGGCACCGGCGGCTCCTACCTCGAACCGACCGTCTTCGACCGGGTCGCCCCCGACAGCCGGCTGGCCCGCGAGGAGGTCTTCGGCCCGGTGCTCTCCGTCCTCGCCTTCGACGACCTCGACGAGGCCGTCGCCCTCGCCAACGCCACCGAGTACGGCCTCGCGGCCGGCCTGTGGACCTCCGACCTGTCCACCGCCCACCGGGTCTCCCGAGCCCTCAGGGCCGGTACGGTCTGGGTCAACTGCTACGAGGAGGGCGACCTCACCGTGCCCTTCGGCGGCATGAAGCAGTCCGGCAACGGACGCGACAAGTCCGCCCACGCGCTGGAGAAGTACACCGAACTCAAGACCACCTGGATCCAGTTGTGACCCGTCGCCCGCCCACGGCCCGCCGCCCGCTCGTCGCGGTCCCCGCCCGCTTCGCCGCCACCACCTCCGCGCTGCGGTACGTCGCGGAGGTCAGCGCCCGCGCGCTGGTCGAGGCCGTCTGGCGGGCCGGCGGCGAGCCCGCCACCCTGCACCCGCACGCGCCCGGCGGCACCGCCGACCCCGAGGAGGTCGCCGCCCGGCTCTCCCGCTTCGACGCGCTGCTGCTCCCCGGCGGCGGCGACCTGGCACCCCACCGCTACGGCGCGCCCGACGCCCACGAGGCCGTCTACGACGTGGACGAGGAACAGGACGCGTTCGACCTGGAACTCGCCCGGCGGGCCCTCGCGGGCGGACTGCCGCTGCTGGCCGTCTGCCGCGGACTCCAGGTGGTCAACACGGTGCTGGGCGGCACCCTGCACCAGGACATGGGCGGCCCCGGACGGGACCACCGCCACCTGCGGCACCCCGTCCCGCTCGCGCCCGGCTCCGCGCTGGCCCGGATCACCGGCGCCGGGGAGGTCCGGGTGTCCTGCTACCACCACCAGCACGTGGACCGCCTCGGGGAGGGCCTGGCCGTCACCGCCCGGGCCGCCGACGGGACCGTCGAGGCCGTCGAACTCCCCGACTACGAGGGCTGGTTCGCCGCCGTGCAGTGGCACCCCGAGGACACCGCCCACGAGGACCCGGCCCAGCAGCGCCTCTTCGACGCCCTGGTGCGGGCCGCCGACTGAGTCCTACCGACGGGCGCGCCGGCCGCTGCGGCGCGGGGCGGGCTCCTCGCCGTTCAGCAGCGAGCGGCGCCGCTCCTCGCCCGACTCCTCGACCTGGAGCACCACGCGCCGCAGCCCGTCGGCGAGGCCGACGCACTCCGCGTCGCTCAGCCGGCCGGTGACGAAGGACTCCTCCTCGTTGAACGCGGGGAACACCTCGCGCATGAACTCCTCGCCCTCCTCGGTGAGCGCGAGCAGCACCAGCCGTCCGTCGGTGGGGTGGTCGGTGCGCCGCAGCAGCCCGCGCGACTCCAGCGTGCGGGACACCCCGGTCAGCGTCCCCTTGGAGATCCCCGCCTCCTCGGCGACGTGCCGGGTCTCGGACTCGCCCCAGACCCACACCACCCAGAGCACCACGAAGGCCGTCCAGGTCAGGTCCGAGCCGCGCAGCACGGAGTTCTCCAGGTGCTGCCGGACGGCGGAGGCGGCCCGGTAGATGTTGGCCACCGCGGCCATCCGCTCCCGGCGGATCGGAATGCCGCCGAGCTTCGCCTGGACGAGCCGCTCCGCCTCGTTGATGGACCGCTGGCTGGGCACCGGTGCTCCCTCGTCTCGCCGTCACCGCTTCGGACATGGCCTGCGCCGCCGGCACGGAGGTCTGGGCCCGTACCAGTGACTCAGGCATCTTAGATGGCCGGATCCGCCCACCCGCGGCGCGACCGCCCGGGCGGGGCGGCGGGGCGGGGCTCAGGCGCGAGCGGCGGGGGCGGAGGCGTGGGCGAGGTCGTCCACGAGGGTGGGGGAGGGCTGGGGGATCTCGCCGTGGTCCTCGTCGTCGGTGGCGACGGGCAGCTGGTGGACGACGGCGGCCACGCGCGGTGGCAGGCGCAGGGTCAGGCCGTCGTGGCAGGCGGCGAGGGTGTCGGCCCACACGGCGGGGGGGAGCGGCCGGCCGGGCCAGGGCGCGGGCGGCGCGGCCGGGTTACGGGCTTCGGCGGCGAGCTGGTCGGCCTGGTTGCGCCAGTAGTCGGCGTCGCGGAACTCGCCGCGGGCGGCGTGCAGGAAGGAGAGGCAGCTGGCGGCGGTCGTGCTGCCGCCGCCGGCGGCGAACTGAAGCCAGAACTGGCAGCCGTCGTCGTGTCCGGCGAGGTGGAGCAGTGCGGCCAGGACGAGCGCGCCGCCGGGGTGGATGCGGCGCCGGTTGTTGGTGAGGGCCTCCAGGGAGTCGGCGGCCTCGGGCTGGGCGATGATCAGGGTCGCGGCGAGGTCGAGTTCGTGGCGGGCCTGGAGGTGCTCGGCGCCCAGGGGGGCGCGGGCGCGGACGAGTCGGCGCAGGTCGGGACCGGACACGCCGTCGGGCAGCTCGACCGGTCCGTCGGGTCCGTCGCCGTTCCCGTCGTACCGGTCCCGGGGGGTGGCTGCCCGGCGGTCGTGTCCCCGTGTCACTGCATGTCCCCCATGGTGGTGTCGGTGCCGAGGAGGCGGCGGAGCTTGGCCAGGCCGTGGCTGGTGGTGGTGCGGGCGTTGGTCTCGGTGATGCCGAGGTAGGTGGCGATCGTCGGGTAGTCGATGTCCAGCATGTAGCGGAGCACGATCATGTCGTACTGGCGCTCCGGCAGCCGCAGGATCGCCTTGTAGAGCTCCTCGTAGTCGTTGTCGAGGTTCTCCAGGCTGACGCGGGCCAGGGCTTGGGCGCCTCGGATGGCGACGATCCAGTCCGGGACGACCGCGCTGGGCGGGGCCTGGCCGGCGCTCATCTCCCGGTCGGCGATGCACCGCTTGGCGATCATCCAGGCGTGGGCCTCGATGTCGGGCTGGCTCAGCGCGCCGAGCCAGTCCTGCCCCAGTTCCCGGCGGGTGCTGCGGACCGCCTGGTCGACGAGTTCCTGGTCGTGCAACCGGGCCCAGGCGACTCCGCGCCAGGTCTCTTCGCGGCTGTCGCAGAAAGCCTGGTAGGACAGCCGATGAGTGGGGCGCACGGCTGCCCACTCGTCGTCGCTGGTCAAATGATCCTCCTCGTCGCCCGTGCGGACGACGTTCGGCCGACCCGGGGGTCGGGAACGGTGGAGTCAGGTGGAGAACGGCCGTCCTCCGTACGGACATCCAATCGTCCTGAAAAGCCTGATGTGAAGGGGATCCCAAAAAGGTTTGTATGAACTGGCATGTGATGACTTGTCAGATGGTGATCAGTCACATGCGATCAGATATCGTCACGTTGAGCTGAACGATGGCCCGCGCAAGGGTTCGCCACGCTGCGCCACGGGTTGTGGCGCGCCGGCCTGCGGGCACGACATGACGCCGACGCAGGGGGACAACGCACCATGGCAGCAGAGCAGCACGACGACATCGCCACTCCGCCGGGCGCCGAGGTCAACCTCGCCATCCACCGCCCGCACTCGGCGCGGATCTACGACTACTTCCTCGACGGCACGACCAACTTCCCCGCCGACCGGGAGGCCGCCGGGCACGCCCTCGCGGTCTTCCCCCAGGCCCGGTCGGCGGCCCGCGCCAACCGGACGTTCATGCACCGCGCCACCCGCGCGCTCGCCCGCGGCGGCGTGACCCAGTTCCTCGACATCGGCACCGGCATCCCGACCTCGCCCAACCTCCACGAGATCGCCCAGGGCATCGAACCGCGGGCCAGGATCGTCTACGCGGACAACGACCCCATCGTCCTCACCCACGCCCAGGCGCTCCTGCGCAGCAGCCCCGAAGGGCGGACCGCCTACGTCCAGGCCGACGTCCGGGACCCCGACGCCCTCCTGGACGCGGTCCGCGCGACCGGCGTCCTCGACTTCACCCGGCCGATCGCCCTGAGCCTCGTCGCCCTGCTCCACTTCGTCCCCGAGGGCGCCCACGAGATCGCCGAGACGCTCGGGAACGCGCTGCCGACCCGCGGTTCCGCCCTGGTGATCAGCCACTTCACCCCCGACTACGCCCCCCAGGACGCGGCCCGCATCGAGCAGGTCTACCGCGACAACGGCAACCCGGTCCGCGCCCGGGCCGCCGACGAGTTCGCCCGGTTCTTCACCGGCTGGGACATCCTCGCCCCCGGCATCACCTCCACCCCTCGCTGGCGCCCCGAACCGGACGCCCCGCACGTCAGCGACGCCGAGGCGTCCTGCCTCGCCGCCGTGGCCGTCCGCCCCTGACCGGCCCCCGGCACCAGTCTGGCAGGCCGCCGCCCGCGGTGTGAAAGCCCGTCACGACGAATCGGCCCCGCTCACCGCGCGACCGCCCGTCGGGGAGGAGCGGTACGGCGGCGGCCCGGCCGCCGCCGTACCGCTCCGGCGTCTCTATGTCCCCGGGGCGACCGGGCTGATGGTGTCGCCGATGTCGCCCAGGAGGAGGGTCGCCCGGTCCTCCGGGTCCACCGAGTAGAACCTCTCGTCGAGGACGCCCGACAGGTGGCCGACGTGGAGCGTCAACGCGACCTCCCGCCGCTCCGCGTACCGGGCCAGCGCGAGCGCTCCCTCGGCGGTCGCGTGGCAGGTGAAGACGTCGACGGCGGCGCCCGGCCGGGCCGTCAGGTGCATCACCGCCATGAGGGTCACGCCGCTGGCCACGACGCCGTCGACGACCACCAGCCGGTCGCTCCGGGCGGGAAGCCGGTGGTCGACGCCGACCAGCAGGCCGCCGGCCGCGGGCATGCGCTTGGCCTGCGGCGTCCAGCCCTGGTGGCGGGGCAGCACACCGAGCAGTTCGGCCAGGATCCGCCCCTCGCGTTCCGGCGCGACGACGACCGCCCCCGGGACGGACGCGGCGTCCGCCACCCGGACGGGCAGCATGTCGTAGATGTCGAGCAGGGCGCGGAGGTAGCGGCGGCGGTGCGCTGCCTGCTGCTCGGGGAGGTTGGCGACCGCCGTCACCACCGCCATCCGCTCGACCACGCCGGGGTGCTGGTCGGAGGCGACCCGTACGCTGCCCGGCAGTTCGCCCGGGGCGTGCAGGGACTCCAGTACCTGGGGGTCGAACCGCAGCAGGTGGGTGAAGCGGGTGTCGTGGTTCCGCTCGTACGTCTCCACCGTGCGCCGGGCGTCGGGGAGGAGAGCGTCTCTTCGCACGGTACGGGGCACTGGTGACCGGCCTCCTCGGATCGGCTTCCGCTAGTGGTTGTCGAGGCTCGGGACGAACGCCACCGGGAGCGAGTCGAACCCCCAGAGGAGGTTCGAGCGCAGGCGACGGACCGGCCCGGTGACCTCCACCGTCCGGACCCGCCGGGTGAGTTCCTGGAACAGCACGGTCAGTTCGAGCCTGGCGAGCGCCGCGCCGATGCAGTAGTGGTTGCCCACGATGAAACCCAGGTGGCGGTTGGGGGAGCGCTCGATGTCGAAGCGCTCCGGGTCGGCGAAGACCTCCTCGTCGCGGTTGGCCGACGGCAGCCAGGCCACGACGTGGTCGCCGGCGCGGACGGGCCGCCCGCCGAGTTCCACGTTCTCCCTGGCCGTACGGAGGGAGTGCATGACCGGGGACGTGTAGCGGATGATCTCCTGGATCGCCGAGGGCATCAGGCCGGGGTCCGCCCGGAGCATCCGCCACTGCTCCGGGTCGCGGGCGAGGGCCAGCAGCCCGCCCACGGTGGCGTGCCGGGTCGTCTCGTTCCCGCCGGATATCAGGGCGTCGCAGTTGTAGAAGACCTCCTGGTCGGTCAGCGGCACCCCGTCGATCGCGCCGCACACCAAGGCGCTCAGGAGGTCGTCCCGCGGTTGCTTCCTCCGCTCCTCGGCCAGTTCCTGGAAGTAGCAGAGGATCTCGGTGTGGGCCTGGACCTTCCTGGCCTCCTCCGCCGCGTCGAGCGCGGTGGAGCTCCAGGCGAAGCGGGTCCGGTCGACCATGAACTCCCAGTCGGCCTCCGGGACCCCCATCAGGTCGCAGATGACCGAGACCGGCAGCGTCTGCGCGACGCGGGTGAACTCGCAGCCGCCCTCGGCCACCGCCTCCTCGATGGCGCGCGCGGCCGTCCGCCGCATGGTGGCTTCCAGCCGGTCGACCGTCCTGGGCGTGAACGCCGAGCTGACGACCTTGCGGATCCTGTCGTGCCGGGGAGGGTCGGTGACGTTGAGCATCCGGCCCGCCGCCGCGGCCAGCACCCGCGGGTCGGAGTCCAGCCGCATGCCGTTCTCGGAGCTGAACACCCGGGGGTCCGTCAGCACGTCCGTGCACAGGCGGTGCGTCATGACCGCCCAGAAGAACTCGCCGTTGGCCCGCTCGTTCCGGTACACCGGCTGCTCGGCGCGCAGCCGCGCCCACACCGGCTCCGGATCCGAGGTCTGGTAGAGCAGCGGATCCGACAGGTCGATGGTCATCCATGGCTCCGGATGTCGGTGGAGGTGGGAGGTGGAGGTGGAAGTGGGGTGTGAACGGTCGGCGGGAGCGCGGTCAGAGCAGGGCGTCCGACACGGCCGCGGCGAGCCCCTCGATGGTCGGGGACTCGAACAGCACGCGGACCGGAAGGCTGACGTTCAGCCGCGCACGGATCCGGGTGATCAGGCCGGCGGCGAGCAGGGAGTGGCCGCCGAGTTGGAAGAAGTCGGCGTCCACGCTGATGTCGCGCCGGTCGAGGAGCTCTTCCCAGATGGCCGCCAGCGTGGCCTCGACCGGAGTGCGCGGAGCGGTGTACGCGGCGCCGGTGTCGGCGGAGCCGGTGTCCGCGGGGGAGGTGAGGGCGGCGCGGTCGATCTTCCCGTGCGGTGTCAGGGGCAGCTCCGGGAGGAAGCGGACGCCGGGGGGAACCATGTACCACGGCAGTCTCCGGCGGAGGAATCCGATCAACTCCCGCTCCGTCAGGGCCATGTGCGCGTTCACGACCGCGTGAAGGCCCAGGGTCGGGTTGTCCGGGTCGCTGTCGTCCAGCACCACGGCGCACGCCCGGACGGCGGGGTGTTCGCCGGCCACCGCCTCGATCTCGCCCGGCTCGACCCGGTAGCCGCGGATCTTCACCTGGTGGTCCCGGCGGCCGACGAACTCGATGCAGCCGTCGGCGTCCGACCGTGCCAGGTCCCCGGTGCGGTAGAGGCGGCCTCCCGGCGCTCCCGGGAACGGGTCCGCCACGAAGCGCTCCGCGGTCAGGGCCGGCGCGTCGAGGTAGCCGATGGCCAGGCCCGCGCCGCCCAGGTACAGCTCGCCCACCGTGCCCGCCGGGACGGGGGCCAGGGACTCGTCGAGGATGTGGCACCGCACGTTCGCGACGGGGTGGCCGATGGGGACGGAGGAGAAGCGGTCCGGGCTCCAGTCGGCCCCCGGTTCGAAGACGGTCGAGGTGATGGTCGCCTCGGTCGGGCCGTAGACGTTGCACCAGCGGATCCGCTCGCCGACCCGTTCCCGCCAGGTCAGCAGGGCCTGGCGCGACGCCTGCTCGCCCGCCACGACCAGCAGACGGAGCGACGACTCCTCGGCCAGCCGGACCAGGCAGTCCTCCTCCCGCACCCAGCCGTGCCAGAAGGCGGTGGGGACACTGAGGAAGGTGGTCCCGGTGTCGATCACCTGCCGGGTGAGGGCGCGGTACGTCTGCCGGAGCGGGTCGCCGTCGAGGACCAGGGCGGCGCCGTGCAGGAGCGGCGGGAAGATCTCCTCGGCGGCGGCGTCGAAGCCGAGGGGCCGGCATTGCAGGACCCGGTCGCCCGGCCCGAACCGGAAGTGACGGTTCACCGCGGAGCTGTGGTTCGCGAGCGAGCGGTGACCGACCAGGACGCCTTTGGGCCTGCCGGTGGAGCCGGAGCTGTAGATGACGTAGGCGGGGTCCGCTCCGGAGCCGGCTGAAGTGGAGCCGGCCGGTGGTTCGGTGGGCAGCGTGTCGAGGTGGGTCCGGACGTCGTCGAGGTCGACGATCCGGCCCCGGTAGTCGGCGAAGAGCGGGGTGAGGTCCTTCCGCGTCAGCAGGGTGGTGGCGCCGCTGTGCTCCAGGACGTACCGCAACCGTTCGACGGGGTAGTCGGGGTCGAGCGGGACGTAGGCGGCGCCGGCCCGGAGGACGCCGAACAGCGCGCTGATCAGGTGCGGCCCCCGCTCCACGCAGATCCCGACGCGGTCCCCCGCGCCGGTCCCGCGGGCGAGCAGGAACCGGGCGAGCTGGTGGGACCTGTCGAGGAGCCGGCGGTAGGAGATCCACCGGCCCTGCCAGAGCAGGGCCGGCGCCTCCGGTGTGCGCGCCACCTGTTCGGCGAACAGCCGGTGGAGGCGCGCCCCGGCGTCGGCCCGGGTCCCGGCGTCGGCCCGTGCTCCGGCGTCGGCCCGTGCTCCGTCGAGGTCGTGCGGGGAACCGCTCACGGCGCTACGGCCGTTCCGTTGCTGCCCGGACGATGTCGATCATCAGGCGGGTGTCCAGGAGCGCCTCGTGCGCGTTGGTGAGGGGCTGCGCTCCCGGCGCGCCGACGCACTCGTGGAAGTGCGCGAGCTGGGCCTTGAACGCCTCCTCGTAGGACCCCGTGACGGTCTCCTCCACGGCCGCCCCCCTGCCGGCGCCCGGCCCCGCCGGTGCCTCGTCACGCCAGATCCGTACGGTCGACGGCGCGTTGGGCAGGAAGGGGTTGGAGATGTCCAGCATCACCGTGCGGTCCTCGCCCCAGACGGTGAGGCTCTCCTCGAACCGGCGGACCGAGGTGGACGAGCCCTGGAAGACGCACTGGAACCCGTCGGAGTACAGGAGCGAGGCGGTGAGCGTCGTGCCGTCCGGCGAGCAGTGCGCCTTGATGGAGGCCGGCGGCGCGGGGAAGGCGGCCCGGTAGACGTTCACGTCGTGGCTCCACACCCCGAACATGTCCATGTACGCCTCCAGCGCTTCGGGCGAGGCGGCGCCGAACTCCCGGGCGACCCGGCCGCGCCGCTCGTCCGGCCCCGCCGCCCCGTCGGGTTCGCCGGAGCGGGTGATCCGGGACAGCTCGGGGATGATCCAGTTCCCGTACTCGGGGCCCACCACGATGTGGATCCTCGCCATGACGGGCCGGGTGATCCGCGCGATCTCCTCCAGGCCCCGCCGGACGCCGCTGTCGTACCGCTTCATGTAGCCCACCATGACCTTGGAGCCGGTGCGGTCGGCGGCGGCGATCACCTCCTCGGTCTCCGCGATCGTGTGGCCGAGGGGCTTCTCGGTGAACACGTGCTTGCCGTGCTCCAGGGCGGTGAGCACCGGTTCCCGGTGGTCGGTGGTGAGGACGAGGACCGCGTCCAGTTCGGGTGTCTTCGCCAGCATGTCCTCGACGGCCGCGTAGGCGTTCGGGACGTGGAAGCGCTCGGCCACCGACCGGGCCAGGTCGTAGGACCGGTCGCAGAGCGCCACGATGTCGAAGCGGTCGCGCAGCGCCGCCAGATACGGGAGGTGCACCAGCTGCGCGATCATCCCGCAGCCCACGACCCCCACACGGACACGTACCATATCGGCCTCCTCAGAAACGGGCTGGTCCTGGTGCCGGCGGCTGTCGTCGGAGCACGTGCCCCAGGACGTCGACGACCCCCTCCAGGTCGGCCGCCGGCGAGACGTACCAGGCCGCGTCCCGTACGTGCCGGGGCACGGCGGGGTCCGCCACGAACGCGCACCTGACGCCCGGCACCCCGGGGACCCAGTCGGCGGGCGAGTTCCCGACGAGGAGGGTGCTCCTCGGGTCGCGCGCGGCCAGTCCGGCCAGGGCCACGCGCTTTCCGGACTCCGTGCGCGGATAGGGGTGGATCCCGGCGTACGAGCCGCCCGGACCGAGCTCGACGGAGACGGCGACGCGGCTCCCGGCGCTCCAGCCGGTCAGCCGGTGCCGTACGTCGTGGACGAAGTCCGGGGGCCCGAAGACGCTGGCGGACGCCAGGCGGTTCGCCCCGAAGGCCCAGGTGCGGCCGGTCGGCGGCCGGCCCCCGAACTCGGGGGCCACCGCGTCGCCGACCCGGGTCAGTCCGTGGGCGGCGGCCGCCTCCGCCACCTCGGCGCGCAGGCTCCGCAGCGCCGGGAACGGGGTGGTGACGCGCACGGTCCCGTCGACCGCGATCACGTTGCCGTTCTCGGCGATCACCGGGAACCCGGGCGCCGTGCCCAGGCCGATCCGGGTGCCGAACTCCCGCAGTTGCCGGAGCGGCGAGTCCGAGCAGAGGCCCACGGCGACGCCCGCGGAGGTCAGGTGCCGCACCAGTCGCCGGAAGCGCTGCAGGGCGAGGGCGTCCGGAGGGCCGCTGGGGACCGAGGGCACCAGGGTGCCGTTGACGTCGAGGAGCACCACGGCGAAGGGCTCGTGGCCGGGCCCGGTCACCGGGCGGCCGATCCGGCCGGCACGTCCGTGCCCCGATCCTCGACCTCCGCGATCAATTCGGACCAACTCTCCATCCCTGCCTGGAGTTTGCGCAGGACGGACCGGACCGGCTCGCCCGGCTCCGCCATCCCCAGCGACAACAGCGGCCGGCGCGCGTCGGGGTGCAGGTCGGCCACCCGGAGGGTGCGCCGCAGCAGCTGGTAGACGCGGGCGAAGAAGCGCGCGTTGGCCTCCAGCATGAGGACGGCGAACTCCCGGTCGGCCCCGGCGGGGCTGCCGAGCCGGGCCGAGGTCCGGACGAAGGGGAGCCAGTACGGTGTGCGGCCCCACGTTCCGTCCGGCAGCCGGACGACGAGCCCCGAGAGGCCGAGCAGGAAGTTCCGCGGGTCGAGCAGTTCCAGGGCGGGCCCGTCCGGCCCGGTGGCGGCGGTCCGGTAGTGGAGCACGGGGTCGACGGCGGCGCCCAGGATGGGGGAATGTGCCGAACCGCCCAGCCGGATACCGGGGATGACGTGCCGGACCCGCCGTCCCGCGTCCTGGAACAGGCGGATGACGGCGGCGACGGTCCCGCCGGTGGCGATGTCGTCCTCGATGAGGGTGTAGCCCCGCCCGGCCGGGTCCGGTGGCAGCGAGGCGATCTGGTCGCGGATGGGGGCGGCGCCGGGCCGCGGCACCAGCCCGACCTGCCGACGGCCGCCGAGCAGGAAGCCCCGGGACACCCGCAGCGGCCGGACCGCCCGGTCGAGGAGCGGATCGAGGCTCACCGGCGGCCCGCCGGTGACCCGGCGGCGGACCGCCAGTTCGAGCCGGTGCGCGTCGACCAGGTGGAACCGGAGGCCGCCCGGCCGTGGCACTACCGTGCGCAGCGCGTCCCTCAGGTCCCGCTGGAAGGCGCGGTAGGCCTCCGCGACGGCGGGAGCCGAGCCGCCCGGCGACACGGTGCCGCCCCCGGCCGGTGCGCGGCCCAGGGTCCGTACGCAGTAGGAGGTGTCGTCGCGCATGACGATGGTGAACGCGCCCGTGGCGGGGGCCTCGATGCGGGTCGTGACGTCGGAGCCCGGGTCGGGGATCACGAGGTGGTGGTCGGGGTGTACGAGGTGGTGGCCGGGGACGGCGCGGATCACCGCGGGCTCCGCTCGCGGCCCAGGACGTACCTGCCGCGGGCGACCTCCCGTTCCCCGTCGAGCACCACCTCCAGCGGCATGGGGTGGCAGTGGAACAGGGCCAGCCCCGCGTGCAGGCCGTAGGCGCCGACGTTCGGCACCGTCAGCAGGTCTCCGACGGCCACGTCCGGAAGGCGCGCGTCCCTGGTCCAGACGTCCAGCGGGTGGCAGAGCGGACCGGCGACGATGGTCCCGTCGGGGACGGCGGACGTGTGGGGATCGTCACCGCACTGGAACCGCGGCTCGATCCGGTCCTCCTTGCGGAGCCCCGACATCCCGCCCAGGTGGTTGACGCCGGTGTCCAGGACGACGACGCGCCGCCCCTGCGAGCGCTTGACGTCCAGCACCCTGGTCAGCAGCCGGCCGCAGCCCGCCGTCAGGTAGCGGCCCGACTCGAAGACGACCCGCCGCTCCCCGTCCGGCCAGCCGGAGAGCCCCTCCTCGAGCAGGGCGTCGAGCCGGCTCCTGAGCGCGTCGAACCGCGGCAGTTCGCCGGGGACGGCGTACGGTGCGCCGAAGCCTCCGCCGAGGTCGATCACGGGGAGCCGGCGGTCGAGCGCCGTCTCGATCCGCCGCACGACGTCGAGCCCGTAGCGGAACACCGCGAGCAGCGCGTCCACCCGGGTCAGGTTGCTGCCCATGTAGAGGTGCAGGCCGGCTAGTTCCGCGTGCTCCCGGTCCGCGAAGAGCTCGGGCCGCTCCAGCACCCAGGCCAGGTCGGCGCCGAACTGGGAGGGGCCGCCGGTCATCGCGAGACCGGCCCCGGCCGGGGGGACGGGCGGGTTGACCCGCAGCAGCGCGCGCACCCGCGTGCCCGCGGCGCGGCCCAGCCGGTCGAGCTGGTCCAGGGCGTGCGGGGAGTCGACGGAGAACTGCCGGACGCCCGCCGCGAGGGCCCCGGCCACGTCCTCGTCGCGTTTGCCGGGGCCGGTGTAGAGCGCCCCGTCGGCCGGGAAGCCGGCCTGGAGGGCGGCGCGCAGTTCGCCGGGCGAGCTGACCTCGGCGTGGCAGCCGAGCGCCGCCAGCCGGCCGAGGACGGCGGGGTGCGGGTTGGCCTTGAGGGAGTAGAGCAGGGTGGCCGGGCCGGGCAGTGAGCCCACCAGCCGGCGATGGGCGTCGCTCACGGCGGCCAGGTCGTAGAGGTAGGCCGGTGTCTCCCACCGGGTTTCCGGTAACGCCGTTCTCGTCGTCGTTTCCCCGACCTCGACGTCCATAGAACCGAGGGCTCCTCATGAGTCGTGCGGGCGCACCTTCTGACGGGCTTCAGGAGACCCCGCCGGGCCGGGGAGGACAAGGCCCCCTGGAGCCCGGTGGCTGCTTTCGGTCATGTCATGCCACTTCCGGGTGACGGGGTTCCGGTTTCCCCGGCCGGTCGGTGGACGCCGGGAGACGGCTGGTCAGGCGTCGGTCCGGCGGGTCGGCGGATCCGTCTCCCGGGGCGCCGCGCCGTGCGCGGGTTGGCCCAACTCAGGTTGGCTCATTAAGAGTTGGGGTGATAGTGGCCCGTTGCTGTCCGTTGGGCGCGCCTCTAGAGTCTCGGCATCGGCCGTGGTCTGACGACGTTCGATACCCGCAGATTCTCGGTCACGCGAAACACGCCACCAGCAGCGGCTCACGGGACAGATCGGGGTACGCACATGCAGGAGCACATCGAGCAGGTCGGTACCAAACTCGTCTACTCCGACGACCGCGTCAGGGTGTGGGTCCTGGAGCTGGACCCGGGGGAGGAGACGATCATCCACCAGCACCCCTGCGACTACGTCTACGTCGCCACCGAGAGCGGCCGGGCGGAGACCGTGCACAAGGACGGCACCGGCTACGTCGGGGAGGACAAGCTCGGCGACGCCGTCTACCACGAGGCCGGACAGCCGCACCTGCTGCGGAACATCGGGGACAGCCACTACTCGAACATCATCGTCGAGTTGCTGGCCACCACCAGGTGAGGCTGCCCCATGTCGGCTGTCGCGGCGTACGAGGCGCTCGTCGAGGCGGGTGTGGAGATCGTCTACGCGGTGCCCGACTCGCTCCTGGCACCGCTGTGCCGGGAGGCGTCGGCACGGCGTGAGATCCGGTACGTGCAGGTCAACGACGAGGCCACGGCGGTCGGCCTGGCGGCCGGCGCCCGACTGGCCGGCGCCCGTCCGCTGGTCGTGATGGAGAACTCGGGGCTGCGCCGGGCCTGCGAGACCCTGGCCCGCCTGACCATGAGCCACCGGCTGCACACCGCGCTGCTGATCTCCCGGCGCGGAGCCTTCGGCGAACCGAACTGGTGGGGAATTCCGCACGAGGAGACGATGCACCGGCACACGGCGATGCTCTCCCTGGTGACCGCGGACGTCCATTCCTGCGCGGAGTTGGCGGAATGCCTCCGCAAGGCCTATGCCACGCTCGACACCGGGCAGCGGAGCGTGGCACTCGTGGCGAACGCCGGGATGACGGCGGAACTGAGGGGTGCGCCATAGAAACCGCCGAATTCCTCGAAGCCCTGTACGCCAGGCTCCCCGCGGACTCGGTGTCGGTCGCGCCGCTCGGTCGGACGAGCGAGGTGATGTACGCGCTCCGTCCCGCCGACACCCTCTTCACCGACACCATGGGCGACGTCACCGCGATCTCCCTGGGAATGGCCATGGCGGCGGCCCCGCTGTCCGTGGTCGGCATCGACACCGACGGCGGTTTCCTGATGAACCTGTCCGTACTCACCGCACTGGGCGACCAGTTGCCGAGGCTCGGCAACTACACACTGGCCGTCATCGACAACCACCTGTACGAGTCCGGCGGCGGGCTGCCCAGTCGTGGGACGGCCATGGACTGGAGCGCGCTCTTCGGCGCCGTCGGACTCAAGTCGGTCCTCGTCGAAGCGCCGCACCAGGTGCCGGAGGTGCTGCCGCTGTCCGGCACGGTGCTGATCGCCTCCGTGCACAACCCGGCACCCGCACCGGACGCGCTGAAGACGGTCGACGGCGTCGAGTCCTCGTACCAGGTGGAGCGGGTGCTGGCCGAACGCACCGGGCGAACGCCGAGGCGGCCCGCGCTCAAACCGTGACCCTACCCGTGGAGTTGGTGGATCATCCGGTGAAGTACCTCCTGCACAGCGACGACGCGGCCTGCTACGGCCTGGACCCCGCCGGCTCCCCGACCAGGGTCCTCATCTGCTCGACCGCGGCCTCGCGCACCCTCCTCACCGACCCGGCCGTCTCGGGCCACCGGTACCGTTCGCTGCTCGGCACCGCGGTGTCGACCGCGCTCGACCTGGTGGCGGAGGCCGATCCGGCGGTGGCCGGAGCCCTGGCGACCGAGGCGACGACGGTCGTCACCATCCTGCGCGGGGGCCTCAGTTTCGGCGTCGACAGCGCGCTGTCGCACCGCTTCGGCTCCCCCGAGGCGGTGAGCTTCGTCGGCACCGACCGGGGGGCCGCCCACCCGCTCGACATCTCGTACGAGCGCTGGGAGTTCGCCGGGCGGCAGCTGCTGGTGCTCGGGGACATCATCGGCACCGGGGCGACGGTGGAGAAGGTGCTCCGGGCCGCCCGGCAGGCGGCGCACGGCCGCGGCGCGGAGATCGCCGGCTACCTGGTGCTGACCGTCGGATCCCGGCAGGGCGTGCGGCGCCTGCGGGACTACTTCGCCGAACTGGCCCACCGGGGCGAGCGGTTCAGCGCCGTCATCGTGGCCCTGGAGGCACTGTTCGAGCTGCCCGACCGCACCCGGCTCGGGCAGTCCTTCCCCCAACTGCCCTTCGACTTCCTGCGGTCCCCCCGCTGGTCGACCCCGGACTTCGAACTGCACCGGCTGGGCCGCCGGGACAGCCTCTTCGAGAAGTGCGCCGTCTACGACGGCGGCGTGCGCGCCTTCACGCCCGGCGAGCACCGGCGGTTCCGGGCGGACTGGTGGACGGAGGTGCGACGGCGGGGGAGCGCCGCCGGACTCTCGCTGGCCGACCTGGGCCGGAGCACCGCCGGACTCGACCGGTACGCCCGCCCCCTGGACGACTGGCTGGAGGGGATCGGCTGGGCGGCGCCGGAGACCGTACGGCACCTCGGCGTCGACCACGCCGAACTCCACGCGCTGGGACGCCGGGCCCACGAGTACGCGGAGACGGCCTCCCTCGACGCCTACGCCGACGCGCGCCTGGCACCCGGGGAGCCGCCGCGCTGAGCACCGCCGACGGTCTTCAACCTCCCACCCCACCAGAAGACTTCGCCGGAGCCCCGGCGAGGCCGGCGGCGGAGTCCGCCGGACGGACCGAGAACGGAGACCACATGACGATCGCCGAGTGGCTACGGGACAACGTCACCACGGACAAGCGGGCCCTGGACTGGTACACCGAACCCGAGTGCGAGCCCCGCATCGTCCGCGCGTACCGGGAGCTGCTGAGCGGCTACGAGACCGACACCTCCAAGATCCTCAAGACGACCGTCCTGGTCGAGGGCGACCACCAGGGCGTCGTCCGGGTGCACGACATCAACTACTACTCGATCTGCGCCCACCACTTCCTGCCCTTCTACGGCAAGGTCGACATCACCTACGTCCCCGGGAACCGGATCCTGGGGCTCGGCAAGTTCCCGCGCCTGGTCCAGGCCTTCAGCAAGCGGTTCCAGATCCAGGAGCACCTGGTGAAGGACATCGCCGAGGAGATCATGGCCTCCGGCGGGGCCCGCGCCGTCCGCGTGGAGTCCAGCGGCCGGCACATGTGCATGTGCAGCCGCGGCCCGTCCGACCAGACCGTCATCACCGACACGACGTACGTGACCGGTGACGTCGAACTGCTGACGGCCTACGGCCCGCAGCACTGACGCGTCGTGTGATGGGAGGGTGCCGACTCCTCCTCCCCTCTCATCACACGACCGGCCGGTGCCGGCCCGCCCGTCAGCCCGTCCACTTCCCTGGAGAGCGAACCATGCGCAAGAACGGTGTCGCGCGCCGCGAGAGCACCGGGTCACCGTGGCCGGCCATCGTGACCACCTGGCTCTCCGGGGTCTTCGCCGCCTTCGGGCTGGGCGCGCTCTCCCCGCTCGGGTCCGAGATCCGAGGGGACCTGCACCTCTCCCTCGGCCAGTTCGCCTGGGCGACCTCCAGCATCACCGCGGTGAGCGCCGTCCTCGGCGTCCCCGCCGGGTGGTGGATCAGCCGGCTCGACGCCCGGAAGGCGCTGGCCGGCGGGCTCGTCCTCACCACCCTGTCCGTGGCGGCGACGGCCTTCGCGGGCAGCTGGTCGCCGCTGCTGGCGGCGCGCACCGCGCAGGGCTTCGGCTACCTCCTGGTCTTCGTGGGCGGGCCGATCATGCTGACCCGGCTGGCCGAGGGGCGGGCGCAGGCCACGGCGCTGGCGCTGTGGGGCACCTGCGTCCCCACCGGGCTCGCCCTGGCCACCGCCCTGGGGGGAGCGGTCAGCGGCGCGATCGGCTGGCGCGGCTGGATGGGCGCGACCGCGCTCCTCCCGCTCGTGCTGGCGGTCGCGGTCGGCGCCACCCGCCCCGCCGCCGCCCGCGCGCCGACGGCGGACCCGGCCGCCGGGGACACCGGAGCGCCGCCCCCGCGGACCGGCTGGATCCCCCCGGTGCTCTTCGCGCTGAGCTTCGCCTGCGTCTGCCTGGCCGGGGTCGCGATCGTCGTGCTGCTGCCCACGTTCCTGACGGAGGAACGCGGCGCGTCCACGGCCACCGCCGGCGTCGTCGCCGCGGTGGTCTCCCTCGGCAGCGTGCTCGGCAGCGCGCTCAGCGGGCTGCTGCTGCGCCGGGGCGTCGGGCTGCTCGCGATGACTCCGGTGCTGGCCCTGCTGCCCGTCTCGGCGCTCCTGGTCTTCGCGCCGCGCCTCCCCGTGGTGGCCGTGATGGTCCTGGCCTGCGTCGGCCTGGTGGTCGACGGGGTGATGATCTCCGCGATGTTCGCGGCGGTGCCGCGGATCGCCGGCAGCCCCCGGCGCGCCGACGTCACCAACGGGCTGGTCGCCCAGCTCGGCAGCCTCGGCACGCTGGTCGGGCCGCCGGCCTTCAGCCTGGCCGTGGACGGTGCCGGATGGGCGGGCGCCGGGCTGGCCGCGCTGGTCTTCACGGTGGTCGGCGTCGCGCTGCTCCTGGCGGTCTCCCTGCCCGCGCCGCGCGGTCCCGCCCGACCCCGGTCACGCGGCGGGCAGGCGGAGGCGGCGGGGGACCGGGCGGCAGTACCGTACGGAGGACCCGGCGGAAGGGATCTCACGTCATGACGTCCGGAACGCGTGCGGGCCGCGGGCCCCGCGTCGTCCTCTTCGACCTGGACGACACCCTGGTGGTGACCGCGGAGGTCAAGTGGGCGCACCACAAGGCGGTCGCCCGGCGGTTCTACGGGATCGACCTGACGGACGCCGAGCTGGCGCTGCACTGGGGCAAGCCCTTCGACGCGATGATCCGCGCCCTCTACCGCGACAGCGACACCCTGGAGCGGATGCGCGAGGCGAACCTCTCACTGGAGGAGGAGTTCCTCAAACGGCCCCTCCCCGGTGCCGTCGAGGTCGTCCACGAGCTCTGGCGCCGGAGCGTCGGCGTCGGCGTCGTCACGTCCACCAACCGCCTCTCGGCCCTGCGGGACGTCGAACGGATCGGCGTGCGGACGGACCGGCTCGTCCTGCTCCAGGGAGCGGACGACAGCCCCCACCACAAGCCGGACCCCCGGGTGTTCGACGCCGCGCTGGCGACGCTGAGCGGAAGGGGGGTCGGCGTGGACGACGTCTGGTACGTGGGCGACGCCCTCATCGACCTCGCGGCGGCCACCGGGGCCGGGCTGCGCTTCGTCGGCGTCGCCACCGGCTTCCACACGCGCGAGGACTTCGAACGGGCCGGTGCCGAGTACGTCCTCGACGACGTACGGCAGTTGCCCGACCTGCTGCCCTGACCGGGGCGGCGCACCCCGTCCACCGGCGTCCGTGGGCGTCCGTGGGCGTCCACCGGCGCGGAAGGCCAGGATGAACATCGAGACGCTACGCCCGGCCCCGGACACCTACGCGGAGTACTGCGTGCTCTGCCGGGGCGGCCCCGTCACCTGGACCACGGCCGGGGGCAGGCGGGAGGTCCGCTGCGGCAACTGCGGTGGGCGCAGCGCCCGGGCCATCGTCATCGACCCCGGCCTCTCCTGGTGGTCCGCCGAGGACGGCGAGTACTGGCACGAGACCGCGGCGGTCTTCGTCCGCGATCCGGCGGACAGGTTCCTGCTCTTCCAACGCGTCGCGTTCCCCTACGCGTTGACGGTCCCGGCCGGCCATGTGGACCGGGACGAGGACCCGGCCGACGCCGCGGCCCGCGAACTGCGCGAGGAGGTCGGCCTGACCGCCGGCGACCGGCTCCGGTTCGTCGCCACGTTCCCGATCCCGGGCGACTCCTGCCGGCGCGGATCCGACGCGCACGTCTGGCACGTGTACCTGCTGACGGTGCCGGATGGGGGCCGCGTCACCGTCAACGAGGAGGGCGAGGCGCCCCGTTGGCTCACGCTGGACGAAGCGCTGGCGGCCGACCTGACCCACGCCGTGCGGCAGGTCGTCACCACCTGTACGGAGCAACTGCTGGACGGCTGACGGCCGGTGGGGGCGGTATCCTCGGGGACCGGTCGGAGCAACCGGTCGGAGCAACAGGAGGACTGGTCCATGGCGGCGCTCATCGACAAGGTGGCGTGGATCCACCTGGAGAACGGCCTGGTGCTGAGCACGCGTTCCCACGGCAAGGACGCCTACTACCTGCCCGGGGGGAAGCGGGAGCCGGGGGAGAGCGACCTCGACACGCTGTGCCGGGAGATCGAGGAGGAGCTGTCCGTCGCCGTCGTACGGGACTCGGCCGCCCTGCTGGGCGTCTTCGAGGCCCAGGCCCACGGGCACGGCGAGGGCGTGGTCGTCCGCATGACCTGCTACACCGCCGCGTACGAGGGGGTGCTCGCGCCGGCCAGTGAGATCGCCGAGCTGGTGTGGCTCACCCACGCCGACCGGCACCGGACGTCCCCCGTGGACCGGATCATCTTCGACCGGCTGCGGGCCGACGGGCTGCTGCGCTGACCTACGTCGTTCCCAACGCCTCCTCCAGGAGGCTGAGTTGGTCGCCCAGCGCGTCCCCCAGCCCGTCCAGCGGGGCGAGCAGGGAGCGGTCCCCCACCAGGCCCAGGTTCAACCGGCCGCCCGCCGAGCGGGCCGCGATGAACAGGCCGACCCCGTGGCAGACGCTGCCCAGCGGGTGGACCGTCTCCAACGGGCAGCCGGCGAAGTACATCCGCTGCGAGGAGCCGGGGATGTTCGACACCACGACGTTGTACGGGGGGCGGGTCGCGCCACCCAGGCCCAGCACGTTCTGCGCGACGAACGGCCAGGTGAACAGGGCCCCGTAGAGCCCGGTGGAGTCCTTCGGCAGCTCGCCCAGCTCCCGTTTGGCCAGCGCGCTGGACCGGGCCACGGCGCGCAGCCGCTCCAGCGGGTCGGCCACGTCGGTGCCGAGGCTCATGACCGTCATGGCGAAGGAGTTGGCGGTGGACGCGTCGCCCGCCTCCCTCGTCGAGACGGGGGTGCCCGCGGTCAGGGACCGCGCCGGAAGCGCCCCGGCCGCGGCCAGGCACTGCCGGAGGGCGCCCCCGCACACCGCCAGCAGGACGTCGTTGACGGTCGTGCCGGCGTCCTTCGCCACCGCCCGGAACCGGTCGAACTCGTAGCTGCGGGTGATCACTTGGCGCTGCCGCCCGACGGCGGCGTTGAGCGGGGAGCGCGGGACCAGGAACGGCACCGCGCGGGTGCGGTCGGCCCTGGCCCGCACGCCCCGCGCCATGGTCCTGGCGGCCCGGCCGAGGCCCAGCGCGGTGGCCGCGAGCCCGCGGGCCGTCGGTCCGGCTGCCCCGGTGCTGTGGTCGGCGGGGGCGGCGATGCTCCACAGCGGGCGCAGCCCCTCGTCCCGCGGATCGGTGCTCAGCATGCGCCGCAGGCGCTGTTGGACGCCGAGCCCGTCCGTGAGCGCGTGGTGCACCTTGACGTACAGGGCGAACCGGCCGTCCGCCAGGCCCTCGATCAGATGGCACTCCCACAGCGGCCGCGTGGTGTCGAGCGGCCGGGAGTGCAACCGGGAGACCAGGTCGGTCAGTTCGCGCTCGCCGCCGGGCGCGGGCAGCGCGGAGCGGCGCAGGTGGTACGACCGGTCGACGTCCTGCCCGGCGAGCTCCTCCCAGGTGCCGTCGAAGGCCCCCCAGCGTGCGTGGCGCGGCCGGAAGGTGAAGGGGGCCGCGACGGGCGCGGCGACGAGCCGCTCGAACAGGCGCTGCACGTACGGCCCGGGCTCGGCACCGGCGGGCGGCCCGAAGGTGGCCAGGAGCGCCACGTGCTGGGGAGTGGTGGCGGACTCCAAGGCGAGAAAGACCCGGTCGGGCATCCTGATCCTGGCCACAGCACCCCTCCTGTCCGCGTCCGGTCACCAGTCTGGGTCCGGCGGCACCGCCGGACAAGAGCGCACCGCCGGACAAGAGCGCACCGTCGGACAGGGACGCGCCGCCGACGACCCGACGCTCCGGGAACGCACCAGTCTCCGCGCCCGGCCCCGCCGCTGTCAGTCCGTATGGTTCCGGATTCCGCGCCCCCCGGCGGGTGGCTACCGTCCGAACCGTCCGAACGACGGACATCCGGCGGTCGCGGACCGGCCGCCGGCACGCACCCTCAGGAGGTCACGGTGACCGAGAACCACCCCACCCGCAGGAGCATCCTCAAGTCCGCCGGCGGGCTCGGCGCCGCGCTGGCGCTCGGCGGCGCGAGCGTCCTCGCGACGGCCTCGACCGCCCACGCCGCCGACGACGGCTTCGGCCTGCACATCACCGACCGCGGCGAGGCCGACGCCCGGATGTGGTACTACCGCTTCCACACCGCCGAGATCGGCTGGGACCCGGCCGTCAACGTGCTGCTCCCCGACGACTACCACACCAGCGGGCGCACCTATCCCGTCCTCTACCTCCTGCACGGCGGCCTCCAGGACTTCATCGAGTTCGACCGCCAGGGCGTCCGCGACTGGACCATCGGCAAGCCCCTGATCGTGGTGATGCCCGACGGCGGGCAGGCCGGCTGGTACTCCAACCCGGTCAGCACCAACGTCGGCCCCCGCAACTGGGAGTCCTTCCACATCAACCAGCTGATTCCGTGGGTCGACGCCAACTTCCGCACCTTCGCCGAGCCCGAGGGCCGCGCCGTCTCCGGCTTCTCCATGGGTGGCTTCGGCGCGCTGAAGTACGCCGCCAAGTACTGGGGCCACTTCGCCTCGGTCAGCGCCCACTCCGGCCCGGCCAGCCTGCGCCGCGACAACGGCGCGGTCGTCCACTGGGCCAACGTCTCCGCCGCCGTCAAGGACCTGGCCGGCGGCACCATCTACGGCGCGCCGCTGTGGGACCAGGCCAGGGTGACCGCCGACAACCCGGTCGAGCGCCTGGAGAGCTACCGCAACAAGCGGATCTTCCTGGTCGCCGGCACCAGCCCCGACCCGACCAACCCCTTCGACACCTTCAACGAGACCGCGGTGCTGGCCGGGCAGCGGGAGTTCCGCGCCCTGCTCGACGGCGCCGGCATCCCGTACGAGGCCCACGAGGAGTCGGGCGGCCACTTCATCCGGCCCGACATGATGCGGCGCGACATCGACGGCATCATCGGCCGCCTCCGCAAGGCGTGAGGGGGCCGCACCGATGATCTCCCGCACCTCGCGGCGGGCCCTGGCCGTGGTGGCCCTGCTGCTGCCGGTCGCCGTCCCGGCCGCTCCCGCTGTCGCCGTTCCCGCCGCTACCGCTGCTCCCGCTGTTGCCGCCCGGTTCGCGGCGGCCTGCCCGACCGACGGCGCCATCACCCAGCACTACACCGCGGAGCACAACGGCATCGACATCGCCAACAACCGCGGCACCCCGATCTACGCGGTCGGCGACGGCAAGGTCGTCATCTCCGGCCCGGTGTCCGACTACGGCCAGTGGATCCGCATCCTGCACCCGGACGGGACCATCACCGAGTACGGGCACATGCAGCGGCGGGACGTGTTCGAGGGCGACGACGTGAGGGCCGGCCAGCAGATCGCGCTGATGGGCAGCGAGGGCAACTCCACGGGCCCGCACCTGCACCTGCGGGTCTGGGCCGACCCGAACGCGTCCCAGCGCACCGACCCGGAGCCGTACCTCACGGAGCGCGGCGTCACCGTGCCCTGCGTCCCCGGGAGCGGTCCCCGGCCCGCGCCGCTGGTGTATCCGGCGGAGTCCGGCCGGGTGGTCTCGGCCCGGTCCGCGGACGGGCGCCTGGAGGTCTTCGCCGCCGGGGCGAGCGGTGTCTCGCACGCCTGGCAGACCGTGGTCAACGGCGCCTGGTCGGAGTGGGAGGGCCTCGGCGGCCCGGGCGGCGCCGAACTCGCCATCGGTCCGAACGCGGACGGTCGGCTGGAGGTGTTCGCCCTCAACGGCACCACCCTCCAGCACCGTTACCAGCTCCAACCGTCCGGCGCCTGGTCCGGCTGGGAGGACTTCGGCGGCGGCGGCCACGACCTCGCCGTCGGCTCCAACCAGGACGGGCGGCTCGAAGTCTTCGCCTCGGGACCGGCCGCCGTCTTCCACCGCTACCAGACCGCGCCCAACGGCGGATGGTCCGGTTGGGAGGGCACCGGCGGAGGCCCGGCCAACAGTGAGATCGAGCTCGGCAAGGCCCCCGACGGCCGCCTCGAGGTCTTCGCCCTCAACGGCGACACCTTCCAGCACCAGTGGCAGACGGACGTCAACGGCGGCTGGTCCGCCTGGGACGCGACCTTCGGCGGCGGGGGACACGACCTCACCGTCAGCCACAACCGGGACGGCCGCCTGGAGGTCTTCGCCTCGGGGCCGGTCGGCGTCTACCACAAGTACCAGACGAACCCCACCAGTTGGTCCGGCTGGGAAGCCACCGGCGGCCCCGCCGACTCCCGGCTCACCAGCGAACTGACCGCGGACGGCCGGGTCGAGGCCTTCGCCATCAACGGCACCACGGCGCAGCACATCTGGCAGACCGGCCTGAACGCCCCGTACGGCCAGTGGGAGACCTTCGGCACCGGCGGCACCGAGATCGGCGCCGCCGCCAACGCCGACGGCCGGATCGAGGTGTTCGGCGCCAACACCGACGGCGTGCACCACCGTTGGCAGACCGGCTTCTCCACCTGGTCCGAGTGGGCCTGGCTGAACACCACTCCCGGGCCCGCCGCCAGTCGAGGAGCCACCCCGTGACCGGACCGCAGCACGCCCGCCGGGCGCCCCACCGCGCCCTGCTGTCCGCGATCGCCGCCCTGGGCGTCACGGCGGGCCTGACGGTCGCCGCCCCCTTGGCTCCGGCCGCCACCGGCAGCGACCTGTGCGCCGAGGTCGCCTACCAGGCGGGCTTCCGGGGCGAGGCCCTGGTGACCGCGATCGCCGTCGGCCTCGCCGAGTCCAGCTGCAACCCGCTGGCCTCCAACCGCCAGGGCAACCAGCCGGACTACTCCATCGACCGCGGCCTGTGGGAGATCAACGACCACTGGCACAAGGAGGTCTCCGACGCCTGCGCCTACGACGCCCAGTGCAACGCCGACGCGGCCTACCGGATCTCCAACGGCGGCCTCGACTGGCACCAGTGGTCGACCTACAGCGCGCGCGCCCACGTGCGGCACCTGGAGGAGGCCCAGGCCGCCGTCGACCGGCTCGGCCACCACGAGCCCGGCCCCGCACCGCTGGAGTACCCGGCGGAGTCCGGCCGGGTGGTCTCGGCCCGGTCCGCCGACGGACGCCTCGAAGTCTTCGCGGCCGGGAAGAACGGTGTCTCGCACGCCTGGCAGACCGCGATCAACGGCGGCTGGTCGGAGTGGGAGGACCTCGGCGGCCCGGCCGGCGCCGAACTCGCCATCGGTCTGAACGCGGACGGCCGGCTGGAGGTGTTCGCCCTCAACGGCGTTACCCTCCAGCACCGTTACCAGCTCCAGTCGTCGGGCGCCTGGTCCGGTTGGGAGGACTTCGGCACCGGTGGCCACGACCTCGCCGTCGGCGCCAACCAGGACGGGCGGCTCGAAGTCTTCGCCTCGGGGCCGGTCGGCGTCTTCCACCGGTACCAGACCGCGCCCAACAGCGGCTGGTCCGGCTGGGAGGGCACCGGCGGCGGCCCCGCCGACAGCGAGATCGAACTCGGCAAGGCCCCCGACGGGCGGCTGGAGGTCTTCGCCCTCAACGGCAGCGTCTTCCAGCACCAGTGGCAGACCGCCGTCAACGGCGGCTGGTCCGCCTGGGACTCCACCTTCGGCACCGGCGGCCACGACCTCACCGTCAGCCACAACCAGGACGGCCGGCTCGAGGTCTTCGCCTCCGGCCCGGCCGGCGTCTACCACAAGTACCAGACGGACCCGACCAGTTGGTCCGGCTGGGAGGCCACCGGCGGTCCCGCCGACGCGCAGCTGACCAGCGGGCGTTCGCCGGACGGCCGGGTGGAGGTGTTCGCCATCAACGGCAGTACGGCGCAGCACATCTGGCAGACCGGCCTGAACGCCCCGTACGGCCAGTGGGACACCTTCGGCACCGGCGGCACCGAGATCGGCTCGGCGAACAACGCCGACGGCCGGATCGAGGTCTTCGGCGCCAACACCGACGGCGTCCACCACAAGTGGCAGACCGGCTTCTCCACCTGGTCCGAGTGGGCCTGGCTGAACACCACCCACGGACCCGCCGCCGGCTGACCACGCCCGGACCCGCCGCCGACTGGCCACACCCGGACCCGCCGCCGGCTGACGACGCCGGAAACCCCGCCGGAAACCCTCTGGAGCGCAGCGATGCACCCGATCAGCAGGCGCGGCCTGCTGCGGGCGGCCGGAGCGGGAGCCCTCGTGCTCCCGCTCGCGGGCCGTACCGCCCCGGCGGCCTCCGCCGCCCCGACCGGCGCCTCCGTCGGCGCCGTCTGGGTCGGCGCCGGCCCGTTCGACCACGTCTACGACCCGTCCACCGCGCGCCGCCGCTACCTCAACGACCACACCCTGGTCCAGGCCGACGGGCGCTGGCACCTGTTCAGCATCGTCGGCGACAGCGCGCCGCCCGGGCAGGCGCCCGACAGCGCGGCCGAGGTCTCGCTCGCGCACGCCTCGGCGCCCTCCCCGTCCGGCCCGTGGCGGAGCCACCCGGACGCGCTGACCGTCGACGCCTCGTACTTCGGCGAGGAGCACCTGTGGGCCCCGCACGTCGTCGAGTCGGGCGGCGTGCACTGGATGTTCTACGCGGCGGGCGGACGCGCCGGGGCGGCGGTCAACGCCGCCACCTCCACCGACCTGTCCACCTGGACGAGGCTGCCGTCCGGTCTGCTGTTCCGCGGGACCGCCGCCCGCGACCCGATGGTGCTGCGGATCGGCGCCGAGTGGGTGATGTACTACACCGAGCTGTCCGGCCCCGGCGGCCGCCACCAGGTCTGCTACCGGCGCTCCGCCGACCTGCTGACCTGGGGCGAGCCCGGCGTGGCCTTCGCCGACGCGGCCACCGCCGCGGACGGCGTCTCGGTCACCGAGTCGCCCTTCGTGGTGGCCCGGGACGGCTGGTACCACCTGTTCATCGGACCGCGCAACGGGTACGAGGGCACCGACGTCCTCGCCTCCCAGGACCCGTTCCGCTTCTCTCTCGACGGCTACGCCGGCCATGTGCCCGGCCACGCGGTGGAGGTGGTCACCGACGGGCGGCAGTGGTGGGCCAGCGCCGCCGGCTGGTTCCGGCGCGGCCTCTACCTGGCCCCGCTGGACTGGCGGTCCACCCCGCCGCCCTGGCAGAGCCCGGACAACCCCGTCGCCGCCCCGGACGTCCACGGCCGACTGACCGTGTTCGCCCTCGACGCCGCCGACCGGTCGGTGCTGCGCCGGGTCCAGACCGGCCCGGACACCGACACCTGGTCGGACTGGGAGGTGTTCGGGACACCCGCCGGCGCGGTGCCCGTCCTGGGCCGCAACGCCGACGGCCGGCTGGAGGTGTTCTCCCTCGCCCCCGACGGCGCCGCCCTGCACCACCGCGTCCAGCGGGGCGACGGCGACTGGTCGGACTGGGAGGTCTTCGGCGGCCCGGCCGGCGCCGCCCCCGCCGTCGCCCGGAACGCCGACGACCGGCTGGAGGTCTTCGCGCTCGCCCCCGGCGGCGCCCTGATCGCCCGCCGCCGCCAGTCCTCGCCCGGCTCGACCGGCTGGGACGACTGGGACCCGGGCTTCGGCGGCCCGGCGGGCGCGCCGCCGGCCGTCGCCGCCAACGCCGACGGCCGGCTGGAGGTGTTCGCGCTCGCGCCCGGCGGCGCCGCGCTGCTGCACCGCTGGCAGACCTCGCCCGGCGGCACCTGGTCCGCCTGGGAGCGCTTCGGGACGCCCGCCGGGGCCGCGCCCAGGGTGGCCCGCGACGGCACCGGGCGGCTGAACGTCACCGCGATCGCCCCGTCCGGCACGGCCGCCTTCCACCGCCGCCAGTCGGTGCCCAGCGGGGGCTGGGACGCCTGGCAGCCGCTGCTCGGCTGGTCCACCGCCGCGCCGCCGGTGATCGCCGGCTCGGACGGCCGGCTGGAGGCCTTCACCCTCTCCCCGGGCGGCGAACGCCTCGCCCACCGCTGGCAGTCGGCGCCCGCCGGAGCCTGGGCACCGACGGACGTGCTCGGCGAGGACTTCGGCGAGCCCGGCCTGGTGCTCGCGGCGCCGCCCTCGGCCGCGGCCGACTCCACCGGGCGGCTGCACGTCTTCGCGGTGGCCGAGGACGGCCGGGTCCGCACCCGCGTCCAGGACCGGCCCGGTGGCGGCTGGCGGCCGTGGGCCGCCTTCGGCGACCGGCCGGTGGCGCCGCTGCGGTCGGGGGCGCCGATGGGTGCGGTGGCACCCGTGCGTTCGGGGGCGCCGATGCGCTGACCGAACGCCTGTACCCTCCGCTCCCGCTTTGTCAAGTAGCCTGCGGCATCCGGTTTATTGTCGTACGCGAAGAGGTACCGTTCGTCCGTCCGGCAAGAGCCGGCGCGCGAAACGGGGGAGCGGTGCGCGGGACGGAGGAACGGTGAGCGGGATTGTCGTCCACCTGCCGGAGGGGAACGGCGACGACACGGTGACCTTACGGCTCGGTCCGGGAGAACGGGCCCGCTTCGGCCGGGGCTCCGCCCGCATCCCCGTGGAGCTGCGCCTCGGCGACGAGACGGTCTCCCGACTGGCCGGTGAGATCCACGCGACCGACGACCACTGGCAGTTGAGCAACCTCAGCAACACCCACGCCTACCTGGTGGAGAACCCGGAGGGCGCCGGCGAGTACCTGCGGGTGCCGCCACGGCGGATCGGCGCGCCGATCCCCTTCGAGTTCTCCCGGGTGGTGCTGCCCTCCCGGCGGGAAACCCCGCTCTCCTTCCAGGTGTTCGCGCCCGACCACGTCTACCTGGACCCGGACGCCCACGGCGGCTCCCGGGAGAGCCGCACCATGACGGCGTACTCGCTGGACGAGACCGCCACCTACTTCCTGGTCCTGGTCGCACTCTGCGAACCGTGGCTGCGCGACCGCTCCCCGGCCGCCGTCCCCACCACCCCGCAGGTGGTCGCCCGGCTGCACGGCCACCCTGCCTGCGCCCGGCTCACCGCCCGCGCCGTCAGCTCGCACCTCGACTACCTCGCCGACGAGAAGCTCCGCATCGACCTGCCCGACGGCGACCGCGCGGACCGCCGCAGCGGCAAACGCGAGGCCGTGGTGGGGCTCGCCCTGAAGTTCGGCATCGTCCGCGAGGAACACCTTGCGCTCCTGCCGGCCCCCGAACCCGCCCGCACCGGACGGTAGGGAGGGGCGGAGATGCCGCAAGACCCGGCCCTTCCCGGGGAGGCCGTCCCGAGGGAGGGCGTCCCCAGCGAGGCCGTCCCCAGCGAGGCCGTCCCCAGGGAGGCCGTCCCCGAGCAGGACTTCCCCGGGGACGGCGAGGAACTGCTGCCGGCCGGCCACCGGGTCGGCGAGTGGACCGTCACCGGGCTGCTCGGCGAGGGCGGCTGGGCGACGGTCTACGCCGCCCGCCGGGCCGACGGCGGGGCCGGCCGCGCGGACGACGCGGACGGCACGGTCGCCCTCAAGGTGCTGCCGACCGCCGGACTCGCCCCCCGCCAGGCCCGTCAGGTCGCCGAAGCCGCCCGCCGCGAAACCGAGTTGGGCCGCACCGCCCCGCACCCCCGACTGGTCCGGCTGCTCGACACCCTCGTCCTGGCCGCCCCCGACCAGCCCACCCTCGACGGCGCGATCGTCCTCGTCATGGAACGCGCCCGGTGCACCCTGCGCGACCTGCTCGCCCTCGGCGTCGACGAGGCCGAGGGCGCCCGGATCGTCACCGGCATCTGCGAAGGCCTCGCCCACCTGCACCGCTCCGGCTGGGTCCACACCGACCTCAAACCGGAGAACGTCCTCATCGGCGCCGACGGCGAGGTCCGCCTCTCCGACTTCGGCCTCGCCATCGAACTCACCGGCACCCACGGCCACTGCTCCCCGATGGGCACCCCCGACTACCTCCCGCCGGAACGCTGGACGGAACCACTCGGCGAACACGGCGTCAAAGTCCGCACCACAGCGGACATCTGGGCGCTCGGCATCGTCATCCACGAGGTCTTCGCCGCCGGCGGCCGCCCCTTCCCCGGCGTCACCCCCACCGCCCGCAGCGCCGCCGCCCAGCAGTACGCGGAAGGCCGCGCCGCCCTGCGACTGGCCGCCGCCGTCCCCCCGTTCTGGCGCGCCCTCGCCGCCGACTGCCTCGCCCCCACCCACGCCGCCCGCGCCCCGCACACGGCGGAGAGCCTGCTCGCGCGCATCCGCGCCGACCGGGGCCCGCGCCGCCCGCGCCGTCCGAGCACCGCATTGCTCGCCCTGGCCTCCTGCGCCACGGCCGCCGTCACCGCCACCGCCCTCTGGCCACACCCGGAACCGCCGCCCGGACAGCCCGCCCACGTCCGCGTCTTCAACGCCGAACGCGGCTGCCAGGACCGCACCGACCACGACCCCCAGTGCAGCCTCGGCCTCGCCGTCGACCCCCTGCGCCCCTACACCGCCGACAACGTCGGCCCCGTCCGCGTCTGGCACAACGACACCCTCGACGCCGACTGCCAACTCCCCACCGGCCTCCCCGCCATCAACGAGGAAGACCTCACCTCCACCCTCTGGTACCGCATCCGCCTCCCAGGCCACACCCCCGCCTGGCTCCCCGCCGTCCGCACCCGCGACCGCCCCGCCCTGCTCCGCTGCCCCTGACCGGACAGACCGAACGGCCCTGCGCGCCAACGGCCTTCCCGACCCCGGCCGCGTCGTCGCCACCGTCCTACGGCCGCGCCGCCGCCGACCAGGCCCGTCGCGACCGCGCCCGTCCCGTCCGCGCAGTGGGTGTGCGGACGGAACGGGCTGGACACGCCCTGGCGGCGGGCTGCCAGGTGATCAGGACGTACCCGTCACCGCCGGTGCTCACAGTGGTGCTCCCAGCGCCGCCGCCACCGGTGCCCGACTGGTCGTCCGGGCCGGGCAGCGGTGCGCCGCCGTTCTCGCCCCTGCCCCGCCGCTGCTGCCGCCGGTGCCGCCGCCACCGCCCCGGCCCGCGCCGCCGCTCTCGCCTCCGTCCCCGCCCCGGAGGATCCGGCGATCGCAGAACCGTTGTGAACGCGGACGAAGGTGTCCCCGCCATTGCGGGGCCTCGCGCCGACGGACCCCGCTGTCCCCGCGCCACCGGGTTCGGCCGGGCGCAGAGTGGCGCCCGCCGCACCGCCCCCACCACCTGCACCGCCACCGCCACTCCGACCTTCGGGGACGCCGCCCCGGCCGACGATGACCACGAGGCGCATGCCCGGGGTCACCGGCACGGCGGTGCAGGCCAGGGCCGCTCCGCCGCCCCCGCCCCCGCCACCGGCCCCTCCGGCGCCGCCGCCCGTGGCGCTACCGAGGAAGGTCCAGTTACCGCCTCCTCCTCCGCCCCCACCCCACCTCCGCCACCGGGCGCGCCCCCGCCCCCCGGGCCGAGCGCGTACAGGTTCAGCGAGGTGACGCCCTCGGGCACCTTGAAGAGGTAGATGTCGGCCTTGCCGTACGCCTGCTGGCCGTGGGGCTGGTCGGCCAGGGCGGGGAGCCCGCCGTCCTCGGGACGCGGGGTGGGCGGGAGCCGCCGCCGCGAGCTGGCAGCACAACGCCATGGGCACCCCGAGCAGCACGCCCGGCCGCCCGAGCGGAAGCACCCGGTGCGCACGGTGCGCACGGGAGCGCCGTACCGGAGGCACGACGGACGACGACGAAGCGGACCCACGGACGGGCCCGCACGATCCACGGAGTCTCATGCTCCCCTTGCGCCCGGACCTACGGGGCCGGTACCCGCCGATCGCCCCTGGCGGTGCATCAGAGGAGGCAGAGCGCGGGCGTGCGAACGAGGCCGCACGCCCGGGGTTTCCCAGGGGAGACGTGGAGCATGCCGCCCGGCACGGACGTCGTGTGCTCCGGGTCGGCCGGAGCCGCTGGCGCACACTCCCGTGTAACCCGTCGGTGGGCGGGCTGGAGGCCACTCTGTATCTTGGCAGCCCGCTACGGCGTTGCAACCGGCTCTACGGAACGCCCGGCATCCAGTTCCGGGCGCACCGGCCGATCGTGCCCGCCGTCAAGAGGCACGCCTGCCGGGACGGCGGCGCTGCCCGGGCCGGCGCTGCCGTGCACTGCTCCGGCCACCCCCCTCCGGACGCGGCTTCGGGGCACGGGCGAACCGAGCCCTCGACCGCTTCAACTCGGCCACCCGACGCGACGACCGCCGGGTACGGCGCGGGCGCCGTACGGATGGCTCCACCGTTGTACCGGGCGGCAGATCCGCCCGCCGCCTGGCGCGGCCCCTGATGAACTGAAGGGACCACTCCAACACGATGCTCAGGACTACTCCCGCGGCCTTGACCGTAGCTTCGTCCTGCCACAGTAACTCCATGAACTGCACTTCTATCCTCCAGTGATTCGACAAGCTGGAGGGGTGTAGATCACGCGGCCGGGCCGACACCCAGCTTGTGGGTGCCCACCCCGGAACGACCGGCCGCGTCGGCCCTCCCGGGAGCCCGGGGAACCAGAGGCACCCGGAGCCGGGCGACTCCACAGGCGATGGCCAGCGGCTCCGGCACACCTTCGGTCCCCGACCTCAGGACGCACGCGGCAGCTGGCGGAGGATCTATTCGGGCTTCCAGCCGCCGCCGGCGGGCGCACAGCGGGGTGAGGGGTTGCAGTCCCTGAACGCGCCGCTCGCGGTGCCAACCCGGACGCATCGCTGTGGATGGCGCTACGCGGGCAACCGCAGCGCCCGGCACGACGGCGGCCAGCAGCGCGTCGACGAGCACGAGAACGGATTCCGAGACGTTCACCTGGTCATCCCCCCACGGGACAGAGGCCTTGGCGACAAGCCGCGCGTAGTGCTGGGGTCTTCGCGCTCAAGGCAGCACCAGTATCGGTTGGTTGTTCATAGATCGGCCCGAGGCCCGCTGGCCGCTGGGCTTGGGTGCCGCATCCGACAGTTGATAAAGCCGCAGGTGAGAGGCTAAATATCGGATGATGAGTGTGGTTTGGGAGCAGTCCTGCCCGGGGCTGATGTCACCCGATCGTGGGACGCCTCTCTTGATAGGTGAGCCCCCGAGAAGCCGGTCGGTGCTTCGACTGAACGGTATGACTCGCTCTGATGAAATTAACCTGCAAACAGTTGGGGAGCGATGGCGCCCGGAGTGAACTTGCACCGCTCATGGGTAATTTCGTCGACCCTGAGCGTTGGTCACGGAGCTGTCGGGACTGGTTTGGACGAGCACGTTAGCCAGCGGCGGTGTCCGCCCGAGGACTTCACCGCCGCTGGCCTCTCGACCGAATCTATGACGCGCTCGTTGCAAGCCCTCGGGGGCTGATGAGAACGAACCTGGCCCGCGCCACGACGGCACCGAACTAGCGTCGGCCCGCCAAGGCTAGCGGTTTTTGTCGGACCTCACCAACGATCACCGCCCTCATCGGGAGAGCCCCGTGAGCCTGTTCACCTCGTTGAGAGCCCTCCGGGGCTGGTCACGACGTCGCCTACGTGGACGAGGCCACCCTGCTGCCGTTGCGGGCCCTCCAGGGCTGGTTACGACCCTTGACCAGGCCATTCAGATCCACAACCAGCCCACGTTGCGAGCCCTCCAGGGCTGGTTACGACGCGACCGGCACGGGCGGTACGGGGTGTGCCGGTACTGGTTGCAAGCCCTCCAGGGCTGATCACCACGAGCTACCACGTCAACGGCGTGGCGATCATCTACGCGTTGCAAGCCCTCCAGGGCTGGTTGCGACGGGCCCAGGCCGGGCAGCAGGCCGACCGGATCCTCACGTTGCAAGCCCTCCAGGGCTGGTTGCGACGCGGCGGACATGTCCGGCTGCTGGGCCCGCAGTTGGGGTTGCAAACCCTCCAGGGCTGGTTGCGACGAATGCTGCAACTGCACCACCACCGCACCACTGCACGTTGCAAGCCCTCCAGGGCTGGTTGCGACCCGAGGATAAAGCACCAGGTCCAGCGGTGTGCCCGATTTGCCTCCGGCGATGCCGTTGCGACGACTCGGCGGTAGTGCATCGTCGCAGGTCAGGGCGTTTTGGGGCTGGCGCCTCTGAGGGTGGACGCTGTTCCCGTCGGAGGGCTGGCGGCGGTGACGCCGGGGCCTCTAGCACATATGACTGGCTATTGCTCCAAATCGTGAGGAATGCGGTGTCGATCGTTCACGCCCGACTAGCTTGCGGCGTGTTCGGGTTGCGGCACGCGGGTCGGGAGAGTCTGGTGCGGGTGAGGGTCGATGTGACGCCGGATGCGTCGAGTGTGCGGTGGGAGGACGTGCACGGGGCGGCGCGGGGCGTGGTGTACGGGTTGCTCGGTGGGCAGGACGAGGCGCTGGCGCAGGCCTTGCACGACGGCGGGTGGCGGGGGAAGCCGCTGAAGCCGGTGGGGGTGGCCGGGCCGCTGTTTCTGGGGGCGCCGCGGAAGAGGGGCGTGTACTCGACGTCGCGGGACGGTTCGGTGTGGTTCGGGTCGCCGGTGCCGGAGATCGCTTCGGTGCTGGTGCGCGCGCTGGCCGGGGCCGATGAACTGGTGTGGGGCACAACGCGGTTGCGGGTGCGCGGGGTCGCGGTGGACATGGATGCGCTGCTGCCGCCGGGGGAGGGGTCGGTGGAGCTGGAGACGATGACGCCGGTCGTGCTCAAGCACGAGAGCTGGAACCTGCTCCCGGGCGACGAGCACTACCTGGACCGCCTCCAGCACAACCTGGCGCACAAGGCGGACGTGTTGGGCCTGCCGGCCCCGCACGGTCTGCGGGTGCTGGAAGCTGGCCCCCGGCGGCGGTTCACGGTTCGTGGGGCGCCGCGGATCGGGGCGCGGGTGCGGGTGGCGATGGAGGCTGACGGCCGGTTCGTGAACGCGATCCGTTCCTGGGGGCTGGGCCTGGACACGATCCAGGGCTTCGGGTGGGTACGGTGACGGCCCTCGTCGCGTCCGGTCATCCCTTGCAGCGGGCGGGTGCCTGGGCCGTGGCCGTCATCGCCGAGCGCGACGTCCCGGGCCGGGTGAGCGCCGCAGACCTCGACGCCATGGCGTCCACCCTGGTGGCGGACGTGCTGGCGGCCGCGACGGCACCCAAGGACAGCGGCGGCCGCTACGACTGGTGGAAGGTCCTGTTCGCGCTGTACCCGAACTCGAAGGCCACACACAGCAAGCGGCCCTCCGACCCGAACGTGCTGAGGCCGGGCATCGAGCAGCTCTTCGCCCCGGACGCGCCTGAGGCCGGGCCGCTGCGGCCGTGCACGTTCTGCGGCGCCGGTACGGTGGTGGTCTGGGCGAAGTCGAACCTCCCCCTGTTCGACACCAGCAAGGCCCTGAACACCCTGCCGCCCGGAGTCCCCGGCTGGCCGGTCTGCTGGGGGTGCCGGATCGCGATGTGGACGCTGCCCTACGGCGCCTGGGTGACGGCCGGTTCGGCCACCGTCCTGTCCTGCCAAGAGCAGGATACCGAAAGGGAGTTCGCCCGCCGTAACGTACGGCGTGCCCGTCGCGTCATGCAGGCAGGCTTCACCGGGATGCCCGCCGGGGCCAGGCCCGAGCTCGTCGTCCTCGCCGGGCTGCGGGACGCCACCGACGGCCTGTGCGCGACCACCTTGTGGAGCTTCAAGAACGACAACCAGGAGCCCTGGCTGCGCGTCACCCGCACCCGGCGCGCCGTACCGGCCTTCCTCGCCACTGTCGACGGCAACGCGTCGCTGCGCCGTGGCTGGCACCTGCTGCGTCGTGCCCTGGCCCGGCCGGACGCCGGGAAGAGCGGCGCGAGCGAGGCGGCGCGGCTGCTGTTCGAGGCGGAGGACGGCCGGAGCCGCCCGCTGCTCGGGCAGCTGCACCGCCTCCTCGCGGATCCCGACGGCGCGTGGGGCGTCGACGACCGCGAGGCCCTGGTCCGGCTCGCCTTCACCTACGCCGAGGAGGTCTTCGGAATGGAAACCGATCTTGAACCGGTGGCGACGCTGATCGCCGACTGGATCGCCCAGGACGGCTCACGCGGGCGCCTGGCCGAGTACCGCAGGGCCGCGCTCAACGACTACCAGCTCGGCGCGCTCATGGTGAAGGCCTACACGCGTCTGCAACTGGACGGGAACAAGACGCCATTGGCGGGCCCCGAGCTGTGGAAGCCGCTGATCGGGCGCCGGCCGCGCGCCTGGGAGCAGCGGATGCTCCTGTTCGCGCTGGTGTCGGTGATGCTCCAGCGCCGAGGGGTCGCGATCAGCGGCAAGGAGCCCGACCCGCAGCAGGAACGCGAGATCGAGGAGCTGGCGGAGCAACCGGCGTTCGGCGTGGACGCCGAGGACGAGTACGACGCATACGAGATGGAGCAGGCGTAGATGGCTTACCTGGCAGGGATGATGGTGCTCTCCGTGCAGGCCGGGGCACCCAACAACGGGCGGAGCGAGGAGACGGTGTCCCGCGTCAAGTTCGCGCGGGTCAGGGGCCGCAAGTACCCGTACGTGTCCGCGCAGGCGGCGCGTCGCTGGATCCGGGAGACCATGGTCGAGCGCGGCTCGGTACCGTCCCCCGTCACCCGGGTCGGCAAGGCGCAGGGTAAGGCGCAGAAGGCCAACACCCAGGCGGATCCCGTTCGTTACCCGGACGACGACCTGTTCGGCTACATGCGGGCGGGTGCGAGGAAGGACGACGCGGCGACCACCCTGCGCGACAGCCCGTTCATGCTCGGCACCCTGATGTCCGTCGAACCCGCCTACCCGACCGAGGACTTCGGCGTCATGTCCCGGGGGGTGACCGAACCCGTCCTGCACGGCCACGAGTTCTACACCGCCGACCTCGCCGCGCCCTTCCTGCTCGACCTCCCGAGGATCGGCACGTTCACCCTGCCCGGCGCGGACGGGGTGGGCCGGCCCAACTACCTCACCCAGGAGCAGGCGCTCCAGGTGGCGGAGGCCGCCGCGCTCGGCGCCACCACCGGATCGTTCCGCGACCAGCCGGCTGTCCGGCTGCCGCTGGAGGAGCGGCGCCGCCGGGCCGCGCTGCTGCCCGAGGCGATCGCGCACCTGAGCGGCGGGGCGAAGCAGGCCCTGCACTACGGCGACCGGGTGCCCGCGCTGATCGTCCTGGTCGCCTTCAAGGGCGGCATCAACCCGCTGGGCCACGTGATCGACAGCGACCCCGACACGGGGGTGCGGGTGCGCGGGGACGTCCTGGTCCAGGAGCTCGAAGCGTGGGCGGGGGAGTGGGAGGGGCCGGTACGGATCGGTTGGCGGCCCGGCTTCCGCGACCAGGCGCGCGAGGACTTCGAGAAGCAGTGCGAGCGGCAGCTGGCCGAGGGCACCATCGTCGTCGACCACCCCCGGACTGTTCTGCTCAAGCTGGCGGAGGAACTGCGCGCGGGCGAGCTGGACGGCTGGTTCGACGACCCGGAGCCGCGATGACCCCGGCGCCACCGGGCGGGCCGGTACGGGCCCTGCGTGCGACGTTCCACGCGCCCGTGGCCTCCTTCCGGGACCCGCTGTTCCCCGGTGTCACCCGCGTTCTCCCGGTGCCGCCGCCGTCCACCGTCCGCGGGCTGCTGGCGGCCGCCACCGGCGCGTACGCCGAACCCTTCGTCCTCGGCATGGCGGCCTGGTCGGAAGGCCACGGTACCGACACCGAGACCTACCATCCGATCGCCGCCGACGGCAGCAACCCGTCCGCCGGCGGCCGCATCCGGGCCGGAAAGGGCGGTACGACGGCCAAGGACCGGCCCTTCCTCGCCGACGTCCACCTGACCCTGTGGCTGCCCGAACCGGGAGCGGACGGCGACCGGTTCGCCCGGGCGCTGCGCCGGCCTCGTCACGCCCTGCGCCTGGGCCGCTCCCAGGACCTCGTCCACCTCACCGGACTGGCCCACGTCGTCCTCGAACCCGCCGAGCGGGCGGTCGTCGGCCACGCCCTCGCCCCCGCCGACGGCCACGACGTGCCCTCCGCCCACGAGCACCGCCTCGCCGACACCGTCTCCGCCGACCGCCTCACCACCCGCTGGTCGCCGTACCTGTGGTGCGACGAACCCGCCGGGGCGGCACCGGTCCGCGGCGCCTACCGAGAAGCACCCACCAGTAACGAGGATACCCAAGCCGTATGGCTGCTGACCCCCTGACCCCACCCCTGACCCCACCCTTGGCCCCACCACGAAGGCGCGCCCTCACCGACCTGCGGGCCAAGTCGCTGCCCCGGGAAGACCCCGAACGCCTCACCACCCACCTGCGGACCGTCCACGACGCGGTCGCCCAGCTGGAGGCGCGCATCGGGGCCGCCGGCGTCATCGCCACCGAACCGCAGTTCTGGGGCCTCGTACGCGTCGCGGCGCTGCTGCACGACGCGGGCAAGATCGCCGAACTGTTCCAACGGCAGGTCGAACCCGGCGGCAAACCCTGGGGCGAGCGCCACGAGGTCCTCTCGCTCGCCTACGTCGACCTGCTGGCCCCGGCAGCGGGGTGGGGCAGCGAGGAGCGCCTGCTGATCGCCACGCTCGTCGCCGGCCACCACCGGCCGCTCCACGCGGCGTCCTCCCTCGGCGGCGGCAAGCCCGCCCTGTCCCGCCTCTACAACGAACGGACCCGCTGGGACGAGGCCTTCGGCCACGTGCCCGGCCCGGACGGCCCACGGCCGCAGGTCCCGCGCGGCCTGCACCAGGAACTCCTGGCCTGGCTGGCCGGCTCCCTCGGCACCGAACCCGCACCACCGGGGCCGAACGACCCGGTGCTCGCCGACCGGGCCCGCCTGCTCCTCCAGGACGTCCTCACCGCCTGGAGGCTCCCGGTGAAGGCCCACCAGGGCCTGCTCGCCGTCCTGGCCCAGGGCGCCCTCACCCTGGCCGACCACGCCGGCTCCGCCCACGTGGACCTCCAGACCCACATGCCGCTGCCCACCGACTACCTCGCGCGGCTCCCGTACCCGCCGCACCGGCACCAGCACGACGCCGGTACGACCGTGGGCCACCTCGTCCTCATCGCCCCCACGGGCAGCGGCAAGACCGAAGCCGGACTCTCCTGGGCTGCCCGGCAGTTGGCGACGATGGCGGGCATGCCCAGGGTCGTGTGGACCCTGCCCTACCGCGCCTCCCTCAACGCCGCCCGACGTCGCTTCCAGCACACCCTCCACCCGGCCGCGGGGGAGAAGCAGCCCGACATCGGCCTCCTCCACGGCGCCCTCGCCCGTACCCTCCTCACGGAGGCGTCGGAGGACGACTGCTGTAGCGGCCCCACCAAGGACGACGCCCGCAAAGCCCGCGCCCGTGCCAACGCCATGCGTCTGTTCACCCAACGCCTGCGCGTCGCCACGCCCCACCAACTCCTCGCCGCCGCCATCGCCGGGCCCACCCATTCCTCCGTCCTCCTCGAACAGGCCAACTCCCTGTTCGTCCTGGACGAACTCCACGCCTACGACCCCGAGACCTTCGGTCGGCTCTGCGCCGCGATGCGGCTGTGGGAACAACTCGGCAGCAGGATCGCCGTGTTGTCCGCGACTCTCGCCCCGCCGCTGCTGACCATCGTCGACGAGAGCCTGCACCAGCCCGTCACCTGCCACCGGGCCGAGCCCGGGACGGCGCCGGTGCGGCACCGACTGGTCGTCGACGAGCTCGCGCTGACGGACCCGGAGAGCATCGCGCGGCTGGAAGGGTGGATCGACGAGGGGCACAGCGTGCTGGCGGTCGTCAACAGGGTTGCCGCGGGGCAGGCCCTCTTCGCCGCCCTCGCCGACCACGCCCGCGAGCAGCACCCCGACGACCCGGACGCCGCGCTGCTCCTCCACTCGCGCTTCAAGAACAAGGACCGCGACGAGATCGAACGCCGACTCCTGAAACGCCACCGCGAGCGCCGGTCCGACGACGCGCCGCGTCGAGGCGGTCTGGTCGTGGCCACGCAGACGGTGGAGGTCTCGCTGCAACTCGACTTCGACCGGGGCGCGGTGGAGAACGCCCCCATCGAGGCCGTCGCCCAGCGCGCCGGACGCGTCAACCGCCGAGGCCTCCACCCGGACGGGGCGGTCGAGTTCCGGGTCCACCGGACGGACGGCCACCGCCCGTACGACCAGGGCGCGGTGGAGGCCGCCTGGTCGGCGCTCACCACCCTGGCGCTGGAAGGCGCCACCGACCTCAGCGAACAGGACATCGACCGCCTCCTCGCCCTCGCCTACGACACCGACTGGGGCCACAAGTGGGCTGAGAGGGCTCGGGAGGCCCGCGACGGGTTCACCGCCGAGTTCCTCACCTTCGCCGACCCCTTCCACGACCGCACCGAGTACGCGAAGTCCCTCGGCGAACGCTTCGACACCGTGGAGGTGCTCCTGGAGGAGGACACCGAGGAGTACCGCCGACTCGCGGTCGGCAGGAAGGCGGACCCGCTCCTCGCCGCCGGACTGCTCATCCCGCTGGGCTACGGGCAGTTGAAGACCTACAGCCACGCGTTCGACCGGTCGCTAGGCGTCCATCTCGTCAAGGGCGAGTACGACCCCGTCCTGGGCCTCCGCCCGCCCGCCGAAACGGAGACGATCCTGTGAAACCCATCCCTGCGAGTCCACTCGGCGACGACCAGGGCCTCGGCGGCGTCCACATCAAGTACCTGCGCCACTGCCCGCGCCAACTCTGGCTCTACACGCGCGGTTACCGGCCCGAAGGCGGCAGCGACCTCGTCGCCTTCGGGGAGGTCGTGAGCGAGACCACGTTCACGCGACGGCGGGACGTCGACCTCGGCGAAGCCCGCATCGACTGGGTCACCGCCGGGGCCGTCATCCACGAGACCAAGTCCTCCCGCAGCCCCTCGCCCGCCCACGACGCCCAAGTCCGGCACTACTGCCTGCTGTTGGAGCGCCGAGGCGTCAACGTGCGCGGCGGCACCGTCCACTACCCCCTCATCCGCCGCACCACCGATGTCCCCTGGAACGAAGAGGCGCGGGAAGCGGCCGAGACCGCCGAGGACGAGGCCCGCGCCGTCATCGCCTCGGCCGAACCCCCCGACCGCCGGACCCGTGCCGCCTGCCGCGGCTGCTCCTACCTCGACTACTGCTGGGGAGACTGATGCCCGCCGTCGGCCGTACCTACTGGCTCACCGGACCCTGCCGCATCCGCCGCGAGGACGACAGCATCCGCATCGAGCGTGCCGACGGCAGCCCCGTCCGCATCCCCATCACGGACATCCGCGACCTCGTCGCCTTCGAGCACGTCGACCTCAACACCTCCGTGATGTCCCTCCTCAGCCGCCACGGCGTCACCGTCCACATCCTCGACCACTACGGCAACTACGCCGGACACTTCGCGCCCGCCGAGGCCATGTCCTCCGCCACCGTCCTCCGCCGACAGGTCGAGATCACCGGCGACCCCGCGCAACGCCTCCCGGTCGCGCGCGGACTCCTCCTCGCCACCGCCGAGAACCTCCGCTGGGCCCTCGACACCGACCTCCTCGACCCGGCACTCGAAACCCTGCGCACCGCCCTGCCCGACTGCCACGACACCGACGAACTCATGGGCCAGGAAGGCAACTTCCGCCGCACCGCCTGGGCCGTCCTCGACACCCGCCTCCCCGTCTGGCTCCGCCTCAACGGACGCACCCGCCGACCACCCACCAACGCCGGCAACGCCTTCATCGGCTACCTCAACGCCCTCACCTACGCCCGCGTCCTCACCGCCCTGCGCAGCACCCCGCTCCACCCCGCCATCGGTTTCCTGCACAGCGACACCGACCGCCGCCGCAACACCCTCGCCCTCGACCTCGCCGAACCCTTCAAACCCCTGCTCGCCGAACGGCTACTGCGGCGGGCCGCCGGCCAGAAGCACCTCAAACCCAGCGACTTCGAGACGGAAGTCGGCCGCGCCGCACTCAGTGCGGACGGCCGCAAGAAGATCGCCGCCCTGGTTCGGGAGGAACTCGCGACGACGGTGTACCACCGGACGCTGAAGCGGAAGGTCAGCTACGAGGAGCTCATCCACCTCGAAGCACTCAAGCTCGTCCGGCTGTGTCTGGAAGGCACGCCGTACAAGCCCTTCCGGCCCTGGTGGTAGCCGCCGATGTTCGTCATCCTGGTCTACGACACCGCAGCCGAACGCAACCCGAAAGTGCTGAAGACCTGCCGCAAGTACCTCCACTGGACCCAGCGCAGCGTCTTCCACGGCGAACTCACCGCCGCCCAGTACCGCGCCCTCACCCACACCCTCAACAGCGTGATCGACCCCAGCTACGACAGCATCGTCACCTACACCGCCCGCTCCCCGGACATGATCGACAGGGCAACACTCGGCGCCACCCTCGGCGGGCCGGGCGAGATCCTGTGACCAGTGCCGCTGCAGTACCGGCCGGTCGCCGCGCTTCCGTCGCCTACGGCGACGCTCGCAGGCGCTCTGAGCTTGGACTTTACTCTCGGGTCGTGATCAGCCCTGGAGGGCTTGCAACTCGGTCGGGCTGGACCTGGTGCGCGCGGTGGGCGAGTCGTGATCAGCCCTGGAGGGCTTGCAACCTGCCCCCGTGATTTACCGCAAGGCGTACGGCGAGTCGTGATCAGCCCTGGAGGGCTTGCAACCGCTGATCGAGTTGTAGGTCCTGGGGATCGGCGCCGGGGTCGTGATCAGCCCTGGAGGGCTTGCAACACCAGGCCATCCAACTCGCCAACCAGCCCACCCCGGGTCGTGATCAGCCCTGGAGGGCTTGCAACGTGACCAGCCGCTGAGGGTCGGCGAGGGCGCCGCGTCGTGATCAGCCCTGGAGGGCTTGCAACATGCCGAGGGTCTTCAAGCCCGACGGCCGCCCGCCGGGTCGTGAGCGGCCCTGGGCCCGTAACAGGTCCAGGGCCGCCCACTGCCGGTCAGATGCGGATGGCGGTGAGGACGTGGTAGTCGAGGAGGCCGTCGCGCCAGGCGGGGAGGAAGTGGCGGGTCCAGTGGGCGGCGGGGACGGCGTCGGTGAGGTAGCGGTCGAGGCCGGGCCAGACGTCGGCGCCGATGGATTCGGTGGTGATGTCGGTGAAGCCGGTGCGGGTGAGGGAGGTGGTGAAGTCGTCGAGGGGGTGGGCGATGTCGAGGCCGTCGGCGAAGCTGGCGAGGAGGATCTTGAGGCGTTCGGCGACGTCGGGGCCGGGGGCGGTGAAGAAGGTGGCGACGACGAGCCGGCCGCCGGGGCGCAGGACGCGGGCGGACTCGCGGGCGAAGCCGGTCAGTTCGCGGAAGTGCTGGGCGGCCTCGACGGAGAAGACGCCGTCCAGATAGCCGTCGGAGAAGGGGAGTTCGTCCGCCGAGCCGAGGGTGTACGCCAGCCGATCGGGGTACGTTGCCAGGGCTCTCGCGTTGACGGCGCGGGCCCGTTCGATCTGGTCGGGGTGGATGTCCACGCCCGTCACGCCCGCGAACCGGAACTCCCGCAGGGCGAGGGCGGTACCCAGCCCCCGGCCGCAGCCCACCTCCGCCAGCCGCAGCCGCTCCCGCGGCTCCGGGAACTCCCGCAGCACCCGCCGGTACATCTGTTCCTGGCTGCGCACCCGGTCCTCGGAGGTCGGGTCGGCGAGGTCGATCCCTTGCCAGTAGCCGAAGTTGATGAAGCCTCCGGCGAATGACGGGGCGGTGCTGAGGTCGTCGACGCCGTACGTCCGGCGTACGGTCGGGGGGATGCGGTTGTGGTCCATGGGCCGCTGGGTCTCCTGCTCGGTGGGCGCCCGGCCGTCGGGCGCGCCGAGGTACGTACCCAAACCTGTGGTGGTCCGAACACGGTACGTGATGGCGGAGCGTCCAGGGAGCGGTGGGGGAGCGTGGTGGTGCTCCGAGCGGGCTCGGGGCACCACCACGCGAACGGGGAGAGGCTACCGGGTGAGGTCGGCCGGTGTGTCGAGGCGGGTCAGTTTCCGCGGGTTGCGCACGATGTAGACCCGGGTGACCCGGCCGTTCTCCACCGCGAGGCTCACGACCGAGGGTTCGCCGCCGATGTCGATCCGGCCGGCCGGGGCGCCGTTGAGCCACACCGTGGTGGTGTCGAACGGGACCGGCAGCCGCCCGGTGCGCGCTAGCAGCGCCGCGACGGCCTCGGCCCCGTGCACGGGGGCCGGTACGGCGGCCGCGATCCCGCCGCCGTCGGCGATCAGGACGACGTCCGGTGCCAGCACCTCCATCAGGTCCTGCAGCCGCCCGGTGCGCAGGGTCGCCAGGAACCGTTCCACCACCCGTTGTTGCTCGGAGCGGCTGACCCGTACCCGGGGCCGGCGGGCCGCCACGTGCGCGCGGGCGCGCCGGGCGATCTGCCGGACGGTGGGCGGGGTCTTGCCGAGGGCCTCGGCGATCTCCTCGTAGGGCAGCTCGAAGACCTCACGCAGCACGAACACGGCCCGCTCGGTCGGCCCGAGCGTCTCCAGCACGGTCAGCATCGCGAACGAGACGCTCTCCGCGAGTTCGACGTCCTCGGCGACGTCGGGGCTGGTGAGCAGCGGCTCCGGCAGCCACTCGCCGACGTACTGCTCGCGTCGACGGGTGAGCGTCCGTAGCCGGTTGAGGCCCTGGCGGGTGACGATCCGGATGAGGTACGAGCGCGGGTCGTGCACCTGGGCGCGGTCGACCCCGGCCCACCGCAGCCAGGACTCCTGCAGCACGTCCTCGGCGTCGGCGGCGGAGCCGAGCAGCTCGTAGGCGACGGTGAAGAGCAGGCTGCGGTGGGCGACGAAGGGGTCCTCGGTCATGCCGGCTCCACTCCGGCCGGCATGGAGGTGTCGGTGTCGGCGGCGGTGACGGTGGGCCGGGCCAGCGGGATCCCGCAGGAGTCGGAGAAGCCCTGCGACCGGACGCCGTTCGCGGTGTTGTTCCTGGTGGCCATGTTGACGAAGGCGACGTAGGCGGTGAGTTCGACCATGGCCGCCGGGCCGAGCTCGCCCAGCAGGTGCTCGTACTGCTCGTCGGTGACGGCCGGCGGGGTCACGGTCATGGCCTCGGCGTACGCCATCACCTCGCGCTCCAGCGCCGTGAACACCTCCGCCGCCCGCCAGTTCGGCACCTGGCTCGCCTTGGCCGGGTCCAGGCCCTGGTTCCGGGCCTGGAAGTAGCCGACGTCCAGGCACCAGCCGCAGCCGACCTGGGCGGCCACCGCCATGTGCGCGAAGGACTTGAGGCCCTCGTCGAGCGCGTCCCACTCGGCGATCCCGCGGGAGAAGTCCAGGTTCGCGGTGGCGACGGCGGGGTTGTGCCAGACGGCCTCGACGGGTTCGAGGGCGGTCCCGAACGTCCTGATCATGTTCTCGCTCAGCTCGGCGGGCAGCTGGGCCTTCGGCAGTCGCAGTGCCATGGTGTCCTCCGGGTTCGGTGGTTCGGTGGTTCGGCGGGTTGCCGGACATGAAGACACCGGAGGGTGCCCGGATGTGACAGCGGATGGCGAAGCCGGGCGAGCGGCCGGCCAGCCAGGTGGGCGGCCGGGAGAAAAGGCGTTTCGGACCGGCCGGGCGGTTCGCTACAGTCCGCCGGGAGTCCGACCACCGCGAGGAGACCGACCACCGTGACCGTCCCCGACGACCGCCCCGCCCCGCCGCTGACCGGGGGCGAGCGCGAGATGCTGCGCGGCTTCCTCGACTTCCACCGGGCGACCCTGGCCCTGAAGTGCGAGGGCCTGACCGACGAGCAGCTGCGGCTGCGCTCCAGCCCGCCGTCCACGCTCAGCCTGCTCGGGCTGGTCCGGCACATGGCGGAGGTCGAGCGGGTCTGGTTCCGCCGGGTGATCGACGGTGAGGAGCTGCCGCTGGTCTGGTCCGAGGACGGCGACTACCAGGCCGCCTACGACCCCGCCGGTGCCACCCGCGCCGAGGCCTTCGCCGCGTGGCAGGCCGAGGTCGAGCACTCCCGCCGGATCGAGCTGGCCGCCGACTCCCTCGACGTCACCGGCTACCAGGCCCGGTGGGACGCCGAGGTGTCGCTGCGGCTGGTGATGCTCCACCTGATCCACGAGTACGCCCGGCACAACGGGCACGCGGACTTCCTGCGGGAGGCGATCGACGGCACGGTGGGCGCCTGAGCGCCGAGGGGAGCTACCGGGCTACCAGCCGAGCAGGTGGGTGCGCCGGGTGAGGGCGGTGAGGACGGAGCCGGTGGCGGCCTCGGGGGTGAGCGCCGCGGTGTCGAGGGTGTGGGCGGTGTGGACGGTGTCCTCGGGCGCCGGGCCGGGGTGGAGGACGACGTAGTGGAGGGCGGCGCCGGTGGCGCGGCTCTCGCGGCGGAAGGTGTCGAGGGCGGCCGGGGCGGCGGGGGCCTCCACCACGACCTGGTAGCCGCGGGTGGCGTAGGCGAAGGCGGCCTGGGCGGCGGCCGCCAGGGCGGTGGCGTTCTGGCGCCCGGCCTCGGGCAGGTGGGGCGGGAGCTGGCCGCTGCGTATGACCCGCAGGAAGTCGTCCGTCCGCAGGTGGACGCTCGGGTTCAGTTCCCGGGCGAGCAGCTCCGCGACCGGGCTGTTCCCGGCCCCGGCCGGGTCGACGAGGACGAGGACGCCCCCGGCGCCCCCGCCGCCCCCGAGCTCCGGCCCACCTACGGTCGTACGGTTCACAGCTGCTGATCCCTTCGCGGGCCGGGGACGGTCGGGTAGCCGGGGCGGGGCGGTCGGAGTGCGAAGGGGCTGGTCGGCCCATATCCGGACATCCGACCGCCTCGTCCCTACGACTGATGCGTTTCGGGGATCAACCTAGTCCAAACGGGTGGTCCGAGTCGTCCCCAGCCCGCTTCCTGGGCGGGTCGGAGTGGTCGGTCGGCGGGGCCGGCCGGGGTGGTCAGCCCGCTTCGGTGCGCAGCACGATCGGGTTGGTGAGCGCCGCCATCGGGCCCCAGGGCAGGTCCGGGCCCATCGAGTTGCCCCTGCCGGGGGTGCCGTCCGCCTTCGGGTGGCGCACCTCGGCCCGGACGTAGGCGGCGAGCGAGGCGGTGGTGCGCCAGATCACGGTGCCGGAGCCGTCGGCGGGCAGCGGCTCCTGGTGCATCTGGCCCTCGTCGGTGAGCAGGCGGACCGTCCCGCCGGGCACGCCGGAGACGGTGAGCCGGACGTCCAGCGGGGCGTCGGCGGGGACGGTCAGCTCCTCGCCGATGCCCGCCCGGCGGCCGTGCCCGGTGACGGTGAGGTCCAGCGTGACGGCGGAGGACTCGGCCAGCCAGCTGCGCCCGGCGCGCAGCCCGTCGAGGATCGCGTCCCGGGTGAGGTCCTCGGCCAGGACGACGTTGTGCGGGGAGCCGATGGCCTGCGGCTCGCTGTGCGCGTCGCTGTTGCCCAGGGCGGGCAGCCAGGAGCGGCCCTCGCGCAGGGCGACGGCGAGCCGGCCGTCCCAGGTGTCCACCGCCGACTCGTCGTCGTACGTCCAGGGGCCGTTCCACACCTCGACGCCGTCGGCCTGCTCGTAGCCGAACTTCCACTGGCAGGCGACGTACGGGCAGTACGGGTGCGCGGGCACCACCAGGCCGCCGGACCGGTGGACCTGGCGGACGAAGCGCGGGAACTCCTCGTCGCGGGAGCGGTAGCGCCAGTCGACGAACTGGCCGGCTTCCAGCCCGAGGGCCAGCCAGTGGCCGTTGCGGGTGGTGATCTCCTCGCCCGGCAGGATCAGCAGGTCGGGGCCGGCCAGCGGGCCCCAGGCGGCGTGCGAGGAGCTGGTGTTGTGGTCGGTGGAGACGATGAAGTCCAGGCCGGCCGCGCGGGCTCCGGCGGCCACCTCCTCGGGCTTGCGCCGCCCGTCGGAGTGGACGGTGTGCAGGTGGCAGTCGCCCCGGTACCAGGCCCGGCCGCGGCCGCGGGCCCGCTCCGCCGGGTACTGCGGGGTGAACCGCGGCCCGGGGGCGCCGAAGCGGAGGGTGACCTCGACGTGGTACTCCAGGCCCTGCGGGGCGACCTGGTAGGGGCCGAGGACCACGTGCCAGGTGCCGGGGTTGACCGGGCCGGGGAGGTAGCCGGGGGTCGCGGCGGCGCGGGAGAGGCTGAACTCGGTGCGGAAGCCGCCGGACCAGCCGCGGAAGCCGGGGCCGCCGAGGTCGGTGCCGCGCTCGTCGAAGATGCCGATGTCGCAGGAGTTGCCGGGGGTGCCGGCCGGGACGGGCGGCTTGTCGTAGCCGTAGGAGACGGCGATCTCGCGGACGCCCTCGGGGACCTCGACCGGGAGGTAGACGAAGTCGGGGGAGCCGGTGGGCAGGTGGCCGGTGAGGGTGAGGGTGCGGTCGGGGGGTGTGGCGCCTGGGGCGGCGGCGGGGCCGTCGGCGGGGGCGGCGTCCGCCCGGCCGGTGGCGGCGGCGAGGCCGAGCGCGGTGGCGGCGCCGGTGGCGAGGCCGGTGCGGAGCAGGTCGCGGCGGGCGGGCTGCGGAGTCGGCGGGTGGGTCGGCTGGTCGGCCGGTTGGTCGGCGGGTTGGTCGGCGGGTCGGTTCGGGCGCGGGGTGCTGGGCTCGGTCGGCATCGAGGTCTCCGGATCGGGGTGGGCGGGTCGCTCGCGGGCTTACCCGGGCGGGTGAACCGGGGGTGAGTCGTGGCCCACGGCGGCGGGGCGGGTCGGTGAAGAGGCGCCGGGCGGGGGCGGGGGCGAGTTGCGGGGAGTGACGAATGGTCGGTTCATTGTCATGTCATCGGTTTACATGCCATCGGGTTATATGAGGCATGGCTTGTGCGAGACATGGCGCGGATGGGAGACGGGCGTGTCGGTGAGTCGGCGGGCACTGCTCATGGGGGTGGCCGGAGGAGCGCTGGCGGGGTGCCGGAGCAGGGCGGCGGGCACCGATCCGGCCTCGCCGTCGGCGCCACCGTCCACCGAACCGTCCGCCGAACCGCTCGCGACGCCGTCCGGCGGGCCCACCGAGGCCGTCGCGCCGACACCCGCGCCGGAATCGACGCCCGCGCCGGACCCCGCGAAGCAGCCCCCGCACCCGGCGACCCGGGCCGAGGTGGTCGAGCGGTACGGCGCGCTGGCCCCGGCCGAGTGGGGGCTGGACGTGTCCGGGGTGATCACCGAGCTGCCGGAGGGCGAGAGCGCCATGGCGCTCACCTTCGACGCCTGCGGCGGCCCCGGCGGCAGCGGCTACGACGCCGACCTGATCGACGCCCTGCGGGCGCACGGGGTGCCGGCCACGCTCTTCCTGAACGCCCGCTGGATCGACGCCAACCCGGACGAGTTCGAGCAGCTCGCCGCCGACCCGCTGTTCGAGATCGGCAACCACGGCACCGTCCACCGTCCGCTCTCGGTGACCGGCCGATCCGCCTACGGCATCGCCGGCACACGCGGCGTCGGCGAGGTGTACGACGAGGTGGCGGGCAACGCCGAGAAGCTCACCGGGCTGCTCGGGCACCCGCCCCGGTTCTTCCGCTCCGGCACCGCGCACTACGACGACGTCGCCACCCGGGTGGTCGCCGACCTGGGCCAGCGGGTGGCCGGATTCACCGTCAACGGGGACGACGGGGCGACGCTCCGGTCCGCCGAGGTGCGGCGGGAGGTCGCCTCCGCCCCGCCCGGCGCGATCGTGATCGGGCACATGAACCGCCCGGGCGGCGGCACCGCCCCCGGGGTGGCGGCGGCGGTGCCGGGGCTGCTGGCGGCGGGGCGGCGCTTCGTCCGGCTCTCGGACGTGCTGTAGCGGGGCACGCCCCCGCGACGGGGCCCGGGGCGGTCAGGCGGGGTGAAGGGCGGTCAGGCCAGGCGCAGGCCGCCCGGGTGCTCCTCCTCGATGATCCGGACCAGCCAGTCGAAGACCGTCGGCCCCCTGCCGGCCCGGGCGGCGTCCAGCTGGGCGGTGATCCGCGCGCGGTTGGTCGGGTGGGCGCGCGCCAGCCGCAGCTCCAGCTGCCGGACCGTCTCCGGGTAGCCGAGGTTGCGGCGGGAGACCTCGTGGTGGCGCCACTCGATGACCCAGTCGCCGTCCTCGGGGGTGCCGTAGCCGCCGCGCAGGCAGTCGGCGAAGGCGTCGAGGTTGCGGCCGAAGTAGCCGTCCACGCCGATGGTCCGCCCGACCACGTCCCAGAAGTCCTCCAGGGTCTTGATCTCGTCGCCGTCGATCACATAGGTCACCGTCACGGGGTCGAGGATATGCCGCCCCGGTCGAGGGCCGGTCGGTGACGGTCCGGGGGCTGGCCGGTGACGGTCCGGGGCCTGGTCGCCGGTCAGGGGGCGACGGCGATCGCGGTGGCGAGCAGCCCGTCCCGGACCGCCCAGCGGCCGTCGAAGCCGTCGATCCGGCGGCCGTTGACCACCGGGCCCGGGACGAGCAGCCGGGCGGTGAAGGTGCCGTCGGGGGAGAGGTCCAGTTCGGCCTCCTCGAAGTCCAGGAAGACCTGCGTCAGCGGGAACCAGGCCTTGTACACCGACTCCTTGGCGCTGAACAGGATGCGGTCCCACGGGACGTCCGGGTGCTCGGCGGCCAGCTTGGCGAGCCGCTGCTGCTCGACCGGCAGCGCGACGGCCTCCTGGACGCCCTCCGGCAGCGGCAGCGCGGGCTCGGCGTCGATGCCGACGGAGGCGAGGGTGCCGGCCCGGGCCACGGCCGCCGCGCGGAAGCCGTCGCAGTGGGTGAGGCTGCCGACCACGCCGTCCGGCCAGCTCGGCGCGCCGCGCAGGCCCGGGACGAGCGGGCGGTACGGGACGCCGAGCCGGGCGAGGGCGGCCCGGGCGCAGTGCCGGACGGTGGTGAACTCGCGGCGCCGCTTGTCGACGGCCCGGGCGACGGCGGGTTCCTCCTCGGGCTCCAGCCGGGCCTCCGGCGGGTCCTCGTAGGCCACCTCGGTCACCACGACGTCCGGCAGCAGGTCCCCGATCATCCGTTCCCCCCTCGGTCGGCCGCGCGGCCGGGCTGCCGCGCGGGACGAGGGTAACCCGGGTGGGGGGATCTTGGCGGGTGATCGGGGATCATGGCCGACCGGCCCGGCCCGACTGGCGCGGACCGGTCGGTCCGAGTCCGGTCCGGGTCCGGTCCGGCCCGGCTTGGGCCCGGCTACTCGAAGGCGGCCGCCGCCTCGCGCAGCGCCCGGGCCACCGTCTCCGGGTCGTACGGCGCGGGCTCGCCGGGCCGGTAGGTGACGGAGTGCAGGGCGCCGGTGTAGCGGAAGGAGCGGTGCCGCTCGTACAGCGGCCAGGAGACCGGGGACTTGCGGTCGATGCCGACGCTGATGCCCTGGAACGGGGCCATGCCGATCAGCTGGTGGACCGGGCCGAGCAGGGCGGGCTCCGCCCCGGCCGCGGCGCCGTCCCCGGTGTCGCCCACCGGCAGGCCGTCCACCGGCAGGCCGTCCACGAGCAGCCGGAACTCCCATCTGAGGTCGGCGACGGCGGTGACCTCCAGGGTGATCAGCCGGGCGCCGGCCGGCAGCGGTCCTCCGTCGGCCTCCAGCAGGTCGCCGTACTGGTTGTAGGCGAGGCGCAGCCGGCCCTCCTCGACGTAGAGGCTGTAGCCGCCGCCCTGGTCGCCGTGCGAGACCAGGACGCCCTGGTCGCCCGGCCGGTAGCCGTCGAGCGCGGCCTCGACCGTGAAGGAGCGGAAGGCGATCAGCCGGGAGGAGCGGTAGCGCTCCAGTTCGGGGGTGCCGGCCAGCAGGGTGACCGGGCGGCGCAGCCGCTCGGCCTCGGGGCCGCGCAGGGCGAGGGCGCCGCTGCCGTCGGCGAGCGGGAAGACCCCGTCGCGCCAGGCGGCGGCCTCCCAGGCGGCGGACAACTCCTTGACCAGGTCTGGGTGTTCGGCGGCGCGGTCGTGGATCTCGGTGGGGTCGGTGCGCAGGTCGTACAGCGCCCACTCGCCGTCGTCGTACGGGGTGCCCGGGCGGTGCAGGGTGACCAGCTTCCAGCCGTCGCGGTAGTAGCTGCGGTTGCCGGTCATCTCGCAGTACTGCTCGTGGTGGGTACCGGGCGCGGCGCCGTCGCGCAGCACGGAGGTGAAGCCGGTGCCGTCGAGCTCCTGGACGGGGTGGCCCCGGCGCTCCGACGGCCGTTCCACGCCCGCGAGTTCGAGCAGGGTGGGCAGGATGTCGGTGACGTACTGGTACTGGGTGCGGACGCCGGTGTCGCCCTCGGCGCGGGGCAGGCCGGCCGGCCAGGAGAGCACGAAGGGGACGCGGACGCCGCCCGCGTAGGTCTGGCCCTTGTAGAGGCGGAAGGGGGTGTTGGAGGCCATGCCCCAGCCGCGCGGGTAGTGCACCAGGCTCCGCGGGCCGCCGATCAGGTCGATCTCGCGCCGGACGTCCGGGTTCCAGTCCACCGGCAGGTCCGGGTGGTGGACGAAGCGGCTGAAGTAGCTGCGGGTGCCCTCGGCGCCGCCCTCGCCGGTGCCGCCGTTGTCGCTGGTGAACACGATGATGGTGTTGTCGAGTTCGCCGAGGGCGGCCAGGGTGTCGGTGAGCCGGCCGAGGTTCTGGTCGACGTTGTCGACCATCGCCGCGTACACCTCCATGTAGCGGGCGTACAACGTCTGCTGGACGTCGGTGAGTTCGTCCCAGGGGCCGACCTCGTACCCGGCCTCGGAGTTGCGCTCGGGCAGCTCGGTGCCGGGCGGGAAGTGTCCGGCGGCCAGCTGGCGGGCGAAGCGGGTGCGGCGCAGCTCGTCCCAGCCGCCGTCGTAGCGGCCGCGGTGGCGGGCGAGGTCCTCGGATTTGGCCTGGAGCGGGCCGTGCACGGCGTTGTGGGCGAGGTAGAGGAAGAACGGCTTGTCGGCGTCGTGGGCGCGCAGCGAGGTGACCATCTTGACGGCCTGGTCGGTGATGTCGTCGGTGTAGTAGTAGCCGTCGGGGAACTCGTCGATGTCCAGCGGGCTGTTGTCGCGGACGAGTTGGTGCGGGTGGAAGAGGCTGGTCAGGCCCTCCAGGACGCCGTAGTACTGGTCGAAGCCCTTCTGGAGCGGCCAGTTGGCGCGGTCGTCGGCGGCGTTGGAGGCGGAGTCCCGGGTGAGGTGCCACTTGCCGACCGCGTAGGTGGCGTAGCCGGCGTCGTGCAGCAGTTCGGCCAGGGTGGGGATGTCCCCGGCGACCTCCATGCCGTAGCCGGGGAAGCCCGGGTCGGCGTTGGCGACGAAGGAGTAGCCGACCCGGTGCGGGTTGAGGCCGGTGAGCAGGGCCGCCCGGGCGGGGGAGCAGAGCGGCATGGTGTGGTAGTTGGCGAGCCGGACGCCGGTGGCGGCGAGGCGGTCCAGGGTGGGGGTGGGGATCTCGGCGCCGAACGGGCCGATGTCGCTGTAGCCCATGTCGTCGATCAGCACGACGACGATGTTGGGCGCGCCCTCGCGCGGGCGGACCCGCCGCGGCCAGGCGGGGACGGACTCGGCGAAGGTGCGGCCGACGGTGCCGGGGAAGCCCGCGTACGGGTCGCGGCGGTGCGGGTCGGGCTGCGGCGTCGGCCGGAGGTGCGGGTCGGGCGGGGTGCTCATACGGTGCTCCGGGGGTGGCTCGGGCGGGCGGCGGCTCAGTGGGTGGCGGCTCAGCGGCTGGCGGCCGGAGCGGGCTCCAGGCCCGGCACGGCGGCCAACAGCTCGGCGGTGTAGGGGTGTTCGGGCGCGGTGACGACCCGGTCGGCCGGGCCGGTCTCGACGATCCGGCCGCGGTGCATCACCGCGATCCGGTGGCTGACCCGGCGGACCACCGCCAGGTCGTGGGCGATGAACAGGACGGCCAGGCCGAGTTCGCGCTGGAGCCGGGCGAGCAGCTCGATCACCTGGGCCTGGACCGAGACGTCCAGCGCGGAGACCGGCTCGTCGCAGACCAGCACGCTCGGTTCGGGCGCCAGGGCCCGGGCGATGCCGATGCGTTGGCGCTGGCCGCCGGAGAAGGCGCGCGGGTGGCGGTCGGCCACGGCCGGGTCCAGCCCGACCTGCTCCAGCAGTTCGGCGACCCGGGCGGCGCGCTGCTCCCGGTCGCCGAGGCGGTGGGCGATCAGCGGCTCGGCGATGATCTGCCCGGCGGTCATCCGGGGGTTGAGCGAGGAGTACGGGTCCTGGAAGACGAGTTGGACCTCGCGGTGCGGCCCGTCGCGCCGTGCCCCGCGGCCGAGTTCCTCGCCGCGGAAGCGGATGCTGCCGCCGGACGGCGGGTGCGCCTGGACCAGCGCCCGGGCCAGGGTGGACTTGCCGGAGCCGGACTCCCCGACCAGGCCCAGGGTCTCGCCGGGGTGCAGGTCGAGGTCGACGCCGTGCAGCGCGGTGACGGCCCGCCGCCGGGAGCCGTACGTCTTGGTCAGGCCGCGGACGGTGAGCAGCGGCCGGGTGCCCGGGGTGCTGTTGGCGGCCGCCCGGGAGGGCTCCTCCAGGCGCGGAACGGCGGCCAACAGCTCGCGGGTGTACGGGTGTTCGGGCCGGGCGAGGACCTCGGCGGTGGCGCCGCGCTCGACCACCCGGCCGTGCCGCATGACCAGCAGCCGGCGGCAGGTCCGGGCGATCACCCCGAGGTCGTGGCTGATCACCACCAGGGCGGTGCCGGTCTCCCGGTTGATCCGGGTCAGCAGCCGCAGGATCTGCTGCTGGACGGTGGGGTCGAGGGCGGTGGTCGGCTCGTCGGCGACCAGCACCTCGGCGTCGTGGGCGAGTGCGAGGGCGATCATGATGCGCTGGCGCTGGCCGCCGGAGAACCGGTGCGGGTGGTCGCGCAGCCGGCCGGCGGCGTCGGGGATGCCGACCAGGTCGAGCAACTCGGCGGCCCGGGCCTGTCGTTCGGCCTTCCGCCGGGTGCCGCCGTGGGCGCGCAGTGCCTCGTCCAGCTGGCGGCCGACGGTGAGCACGGGGTTGAGCGAGGACATCGGGTCCTGGAAGACCATGGCGATCCGCCGCCCGCGCAGGGCGCGCAGCGCGGTCTCGGGGAGGGCGGCGAGGTCCTGCCCGGCGAGGTGGACCGAGCCCGCGGTGATCCGGCCGCCGGGCGGCAGCATCCGCAGCAGCGCCAGCGCGGTGGTGGACTTGCCGGAGCCGGACTCGCCGACGATGCCCAGGGTGTCGCCCGCTCCGAGGTCGAAGGAGACGCCGTCGGCGGCCGTGGTGCCCTGGGGGTCGGAATCGCCGAACCGTACGGTGAGGTCGGTGACGCGGAGCACGGTGGTCATCGGCGGATCCCCCGGTTCAGGGCCTCGGCGATCAGCGTGAAGCCGAGCACCAGCGCGGTGGTGGCGGCCAGCGGGGCGGCCGCGAAGGTCGGGTGGGTGGCCAGGTAGGCGACGGACTGGCTGAGGATGCTGCCCAGGGTGGGCTCCGGCGGGCGGACCCCGAGGCCGAGGAAGCTCATCGCGCCCTCGATGAACACGCCGAGCGAGAGCGCCACGGCGGTCTGGACGATCAGCGGGTCGACGGCGTTGGGCAGTACGTGCCGCAGCAGCACCCGGGCCCGGGAGGCGCCGCCGACCCGGGCCGCCAGGGCGTACTCGCGCTCCCGCTGGACGAGGATGCCGGCCCGCAACTGCCGTCCGTAGCCGGGGATCTCGGCCAGCGCGATGACGATCACCACCGGCCAGCGGCCCGGGCCGAGGACGGCGGTGACGGCCAGGGCGAGGATGAGCCCGGGGAAGGCGAGCAGCAGGTCGAAGGTGCGCTGGACGGCGAGGTCGGCCCACCGGGAGGTGGCCGCGAGCAGGGCGGCGGAGCAGCCGAGCAGGGCGCCGACCGGGACGGCGGTGACGATCAGCGCGAGGTCGGTGCCGATGCCGTGCAGCACCCGGCTGTACAGGTCGCGGCCGAGGTCGTCGGTGCCGAAGGGGTGCGCGGCGCCGGGGCCGGCCAGGGCGAGCGCGCTCTGGGCGTTCGGGTCGGTGCCGGTGAGCAGCGGTGCGAGCAGTCCGGCCAGGGCGACGGCGCCGACCAGGACGAGGCCGGTCAGGCCGCGCGGGCTGAGCAGGGCGGAGCGGTAACGGCCGCGCGGTGCGGCGGACTTGAGGGGAAGGGCGGCGGCGGTCATCGGGTCACTCCCAGCGGATCCGGGGGTCGAGCCAGGTGTAGGCCAGGTCGGTGAGCAGTTGGACGGCTACGTAGACCGCGACCACGAGCAGCAGCAGGTCCTGCACCAGCGGATAGTCCCGGCGCAGCACGCCCTGCTCGATCAGCTGGCCGAGGCCCGGCCAGGCGAAGATCCGTTCCACCAGGACGGCCCCGGCGACGAGGTGGCCGGTCTGGAGGCCGAGGACGGTGACGGCGGAGGGCAGCGCGTTGGGCAGGGCGTGCCGCCAGACGATCCGCCGCCGGGAGACGCCGAGCGCGGTCGCGGTGCGGACGTAGTCCTCGGCGAGGGCGCGTTCGATGCCGTCCTTGAGGTAGCGGGCCAGCACGGCGGCGCTGGGCAGGGCCAGGCAGAGAGCGGGCATCGCCAGGTACTGGACGGCCAGGTCCGGTTCGGCGAGCAGGGACTCGTGCCCGCCGGCCGGGAGCAGTTCGAAGGAGACGGCGAACAGTAGGACCAGCAGCACGCCGGTGACGAACGGCGGGACCGCCAGCACACCGGTGGTGACCGCCTGGACGGCGGCGGCGACCGGGCCGCGCCTGGTGGTGGCACCGACCACGCCCAGCGGCAGCGCGATCAGCACCACCAGCAGCAGGGCGCCGAGGGTGAGTTGGACGGTGGCGCCGAGGCCGTTGCCGATCAGGTCGGAGACCTGGCCGCCGATCGCGTAGCTCGGCCCGAGGTCGCCGCTCAGCAGGTGGCCGAGCCAACCGACGTACTGGCCGAACAGCGGCTGGTCGAGCCCGAGTCGACCGCGGATGGCGGCGACGGTGGCGGGGGAGGCGTCCGGTCCGGCGAGCGTGGTGGCCGGGTCGCCGGGGATCAGCCGGAGGATGAGGAAGACCAGGAAGGAGGCGAGGGCGAGGACGAGCAGTCCGCTGGGGAGGCGTTTCAGGAGGAAGGTGCGCATGGGGTTCCGGGCCGTCCTGCTCAGGCCGTGAGGTAGGCGTCGTCGAGGTTGAGGTAGCCGAACTTGTTGAGCGTGACGCCCCGGGCCCGGCGGCCCGCGACCTCGACCAGTCCGGCGATGGCGAGGTCGATCACGAACTCCTCGTCCAGCAGCACGTCGGTGATCTGCTGGTGGAGGGCCCTGGCCTCGGGGCTGTCGCTGTCGCTGCGGTTCCAGGCGCGCTGCACCACGTCGGTGTAGGCGGGGGAGGCGAAGCGGGAGCTGTTCCTGGCCTCGTTGAAGGGGTAGGCGCTCACCGCGAGGGTGGCGGGCTGGAGTTGGGCGAAGCCGTGGCTGAGCGTCCACAGGGCGGGCATGGACTGGGAGATCAGCTGCTTCTGCATGGTCGGCGAGTCGGCGGGCTGGAGCACCGTCTCGATGCCGACCTGCCGGAGGTCGTACTGGAGGATCTGCGCGATGGCGGTCGGCCCGGCCTCGTTGGAGTGGGCGAAGGGCAGGGTGATGTGCTCGGCGCCCGCCTCCCGGAGCAGCGCCCGGGCCCGTTCCGGGTCGTGCCGGTAGTGGGTGGCGCCGGCCTCGGTGTAGGCCGGGGAGGACTTGGGCCAGGGCACCGAGGAGACGGTGCCGTAGCCGCCGAGGGCCTGCTGGACGAGCCGGTCGCGGTCGACGGCCCAGGCGATGGCCTGGCGGACGCGCTTGTCGCGGACGTGCTCGGCGGTGACGTCCACGCCGATGTAGTGGGCGCCGGAGCCGGTGTCGTACTGCTTGATCCGGAACCGCGGGTCGTCGACCAGGGTCGCGGCGTCCTTGCCGCGGACGTTGTAGGAGAGGTGGGTCTGGCCGGTCCTGAGCGAGGACAGCAGCGACTCCGCCTGCGGGATGATCCGGATCTCCACGCCGTCGAGGTGGGGGCGGCCGGGGTTCCAGTACTGCTCGTTGCGGGCGAAGGAGAGCGAGGAGCCGGGCTTGCGCCCGGTGAGGGCGAACGGGCCGGTGCCGATCAGCCGGGTGCCGGTGACGGCGTCCTCGATGCTCTCCCGGTCCGGGACGATCATGAACTCGAAGAGGTCGAAGAGGTTGCTCACCGGGTGGGCGAGCACCAGGGTCAGCTCGAAGTCGCCGTTCTTGCGGAAGTCGGTGACGGCGGCGGCGGTGGACCTCAACTGGGCGGAGCGGGCCGGGTTCTGGAGGTTCCGGACGGCGAAGACGACGTCTTCGGCGGTGAACCGGCGGCCGCTGTGGAACAGCACGTCCTCGCGCAGCTCGAGGGTCACGTTCAGGCCGTCCGGCGAGACCTCCCAGGCGGTGGCGAGCTCGGGCTGCGGCCGGAGCCGGTCGTCGTACCGGGTGAGGGTGTTGAAGGCGAGGCGCTGGACGAGGGTGTTGGCGCTCACGGCGAAGAGCAGGCTCGGGGTGATGTCGATGCCGGTCGCGACGGTCAGCACGCCGCCCCGGCGCGGGGAGTCGGCGTCCACGGCACCGGCCGCGTTCCGGGCGTGCTCGACGGCCGAGCGGCAGCCCGCGAGCGTCAGCAGTCCGGCGCCGGCGAGGCCCGCGCGCAGCAGGGTGCGGCGGCTCGGGGCTGGGGGACGGGGGAGCGCGGTCATGGCGGTCCTTCGGGGGCGGCTGCGGGTGATCGGGGCGGTTTCGCGGGATCGGGGGCGGTTAGGGACGGTGGGCGGCGCGGGGTGCGGTGAGCGCGTGGACCGGCCGGGCGTACAGCTCGCCGAGCACCGGCGCTCCGGCGGCCACGGCGAGCACGTCCCGGCCGCGCGGCTGGGCGATCAGCAGGCCGGCGTCCCGGTGCAGGTGCGAGCGGAGCGCGAACTCGGCCCGGACGACGTCGAGATGGGCCGGGTCGAGGAGGGCGAAGGTCTCGGTCAGCACCACCAGGTCGGGGTTGACCACGTCGGCGAGCAGGGCGAGCGCGCGGCCGACGATCCTGGCCCGGTTGCGGACCAGCCGGCCGGCCGCCGGGTCGCCGCGCCGGACGGCGGCGATCAGCTGGGCCCGGTCCGGTGCGGCGGTGACCCCCTCGGCGGCGGCCGCCGCGAACAGCGCGGTGTCCGAGGCGGCCACCGAGAGACACCCGAGCCGCCCGCAGTGGCAGCGCTCCCGGCTGTCCGCGTCCGGGTCGGTGACCGTCCCGGAGACCGGGAGGTGGCCGAGGTCGCCGGTGGCCGAGGGCGGGCCCAGGTGGACGGTGCCCGCGACCGCCAGCGCCGCGTCCACCACGTGGCCGACGAACAGCTGCACCATGCTGCGGCGGGCCGCCGGGTGGCCGAAGAGGATCTCCGCCAGGGTGAGCGCCCGGGCGTGGTTGTCCACCTGGACGGGCAGTCCGGTGGCGGCCGTCAGCAGCTCGCGCAGCGGCAGGTCCCGCCACCGCAGCGGATCGTGCCGGACGACCACCCCGGCCGCCGGGTCGACGGAGCCGCCGGTGACGGCGCCGAGGCCGACCACCGTACGGTCGCCGCGCAGGGTGTCGATCAGCCGGGGCAGCCGGGCCAGCAGCGGCCGCAGCAGGTCCGGGCCGGTCCGGCCGCGGTGCGGGACCTCCTTGCGCCGCAGCACCCGGCCGCGCAGGTCGAGCAGCGCGACGGTGGTGAACGGCAGGCCGATGTGCAGCCCGGCCACGGCGAGGCGGTCCGGGTCGAGGTCGAGCGGCAGCTGGGGGCGGCCCAGGGTGCCGGTGCCGGCGGCCGCCAACTCGGGCCGCTCGTGCAGGAGTCCGAGCCGGACCAGGTCCACCGCCTGCCGGGAGACGGCCGAGGCGCTGAGCCCGGTGAGCGCGGCGACCCGGCTGCGAGCGATCGGCCCGTGGTCGAGCACCGTGCGCAGGACGGCGGAGGCGTTGGCGTCCCGGCGGTCGTCGCCGGCGCGCGGGGCGGTGGACGTGGTCATCGGCGCGGATCGTCTGCCGTGGTCCCTCGCGGCCCCGGTCAGTTGGCCGCTTCGAGCTCCTCGGCGGGCACCAGGCCCGGCACCCGCGGCGGGTCGGCGGGCTCCAGCAGCCGGCTCGGGGTGCCGTCCACGCCGATCGGCAGGTCGCCGTCCAGGGTGATCCGGCGCACCAGGCGCGGCTCGTCGCCGTAGTCGGCGACCGCGTAGTGCTGGGTGGCGCGGTTGTCCCAGATCGCCACGTCGCCGACCTGCCAGTCCCAGCGGACGGTGTTCTCCAACCGCTCCACGTAGCGCTGGAAGAGGTCGATCAGGGCCTTGCTGTCGTCGCCCGAGACGCCCTGGACGCGCTGGGCGAAGGCGCCCAGCAGCAGGGTCTTCTCACCGGTCACCGGGTGGACCCGGACCACCGGGTGCTCGGTCCTGAAGGCGGTGGAGACGAACACGTCCCGGAACAGCCTGGCGACCTCGGCGTTGTCCGCCAGCTCGGGGCGCAGGGCGAGCCGGGCCGCGTAGTCGTAGTCGTTGGTGTGGACGGCGCGCAGGCTCTCGGCGAGCGTCTTCAGCGGGGCGGGCAGGTCCCGGTAGGCGGCCGCGGTGTTGGCCCAGACGGTGCTGCCGCCGGCCGGCGGGACCTCCAGGGAGCGCAGGATCGAGGCCTTGGGGTAGGACGGGACGAAGGTGACGTCGGTGTGCCAGTTGTTGGCGCGCACGCCCTTGGTGGCGTCCAGCTCGAAGATGTAGCGGCCGTCCGCGCTGGGCACGGTGGGGTGGCCGACCGGCTGCCCGAGCAGCCGGGCGAAGGCCTCCTGCCCGGCGTCGTCCAGGTGCTGCTGGCCGCGGAAGAAGAGCACCTTGTGCTCGTACAGGGCGGCCTCCAGGGCGGCGACGGTCCTGGCGGGGAGGTCGCCGCCGAGGCGTATGTCGTGCACGAGCGCGCCGATCCGGCCGGCGACGGGGGTGAGGCGGAGCGCGGTCGGGGCGGTGGCGTCGGCGGTGGTCGATTCGGCGGGGGAGGCGGGGGAGGCGGGCGAGGCGGGGGCGGTGGTCATGGCGGGGCCCTTTCGGGACGGGTGCGGTGACGGCGGATACGGCTACGCAGCGTGACGAATGGCGGGTGCGCGGAGCGGCGTCAGGCGGCGGTGGGCGTACGGCTCCGCACGGCGGGCAGCGGGCGTACGGGGGCGTGACGGTCCGCTTCGGCGGACGTCAGCGGGCGAGGGCGCCGCGACAACAGCGGCGCGGGCAGCGGCGGGGGACGGGGCGGACGACGGTGGCCATCGGCCCTCCTTCCTGGTCGCTGCGGATGGGCTCGGGCCTCATCGTGCTGAACCGCCCGGGCCCCTGTCAATCGTCATCTTGGCTGGTGAGAAAGGGCGTTGCCGCTTCGTTGCGGCGGCTTGCGGCCGTTTGCCGGGTGTTGCGGCGGATGACGGGGGGATGGCGGGCGCGCTGCGGGCGGGGGTTCGGGCTTGTGGCCCGGGGGCGGGGTTACTAATTTTCGGAGCGGAAGTAATCCGGGCCGGCGCGGGTGGTTCCCGCCTCGGGGCCGACGCCTGCCCGGATGCCGTGCGGCTGTGACGTTCGGTGACGGCGGTGCGGTCGCTACTGTCCGAGCAGGCGGGCGAAGTCCAGTCCGAGGCTGGCGAGGACGGGCAGCGCGCCGAGGTCGGTCACGCCGGCGACCGGGATGCTGTAGCCCTGGTTCACCTCGCGTGGCGCGGCGCCGGCGGTGACGGGGGCGGTGGTCGGGAGCAGGACGCTGCCGAGGAGCAGGGCGACGAGCGAGTTGCGCATCTGAGGGGGCCTCCGGGGGCTCGGGTGACGGCCTGTCAACACCCTCCGTGGCAGGGCGGTCACGCATCTTCGCCCCTTCGGCCGCATTGGTAAAGATTCTTGCCTTGTGTTCATGCCAACATCGCGGAGGTCTGGACCACCTTGCGGTCAGGCGCATACGTTTCCTCCACAAAGGCGTTCGGTCGGTGAACTTCCGTACGAATGTGCCGACTTCTGCCTGTCATGCTCATGACCTTCACCGCAATCGAAGGGAACGAACCATGCGCGCCATCGGCAAGAACCTCAGGATCCTCGCGGGCGCCCCGCTCGCCGCGGCCGCCCTGATCGCCCTCACGGCCGGCTCCGCCAGCGCGGCGATACCGATCAACCAGCCCATGACCGGCAAGGCCACCTACTACACCGACGCCGGCTACGGCGCCTGCGGCACCCAGATCAACGCCTCCACCCAGATGCTGGTCGCCGTCTCGCACACCTGGTGGACCACCGCCAACCCGAACAACGACCCGGTCTGCAAGGGCATCTCGGTCAAGGTGACCTACCAGGGCAAGACCGTCACCGTCCCGGTGAAGGACCAGTGTCCCTCCTGCGACTCCACCCACATCGACCTCAGCCAGCCCGCCTTCGCCAAGCTGGCCCCGCTGGACAAGGGCGTCATCACCGGCCTGAGCTGGCAGTTCGTCAAGACCGGGCTCAAGGGCGAGACCGTCGAGCTCTCCGCCCCGATCACCGGCTCCACCATCGGCTGAGCCGGCCCCGACGCCGGCCCCCGACGGCCGTGCCCGCCCCCGCGGCATGACGGGGGCGGGCACGGTCTCTCCGCGTCCGGTCGTCCTCCCGCGTCCGGTCCTCCTCCCGCGTCCGGTCAGGCGCCCGCGGACCCCGCGAGCCGCGGGGCCATCGCCAGCAGCAGCTGGACGGCCGGGGGAGCCGTCCGCGGATCGTGGGCCAGCCCCAGCGTGACGGTCGGCACCGGGGCGGTCAGTCGGCGCAGGCAGACGCCGGGTATCCGGAACACCCGGGCCCGGCCCTCGGGGATGGGCGCGATGCCGTACCCCGCCGCCACCGCCAGCAGGAGCTGCTCGTCGTCCGGCTCCTCCCGCACGATCCGCGGCGACCGGCCCGGCCACAGCTGCCCGGTGATCAGCGCGTGCATCCCGGGCCCGTTCTGGCGCGGCCAGAGCACCACCGGCTCGTCCGCGATCCGGTGCCGGCCGATCCGGGCCCGGGTGCGGGCGAGCGGATGGCCGGCCGGCACGGCGAGCAGCAGCTCCTCCTCGGCGACGATCCGGCAGTCGAGCCCGGGGACGTCCAGCGGCGGCCGGACGAACGCCGCGTCCAGCCGCCCGGCGAGCAGCTCGGCGACGTTGTGCGAGGTCCAACCGGTCTGCAGGGCGACGTCCAGCCGCGGGTAGCGGTTGCGGAACTCCGTCACCAGGGCGTCGCAGACCCCGCCCCGGGCGGAGCGGGTGTACGCCACCCGCAGCCGCCCCTCCCGCCCCTGGACCACCGCCGCGACCCGCTCCTCGGCCGCCGCCACCTCCCGCAGCACCCGCCGGGCCTCCTCGGCGACCGCGCGCCCGACCGGGGTCAGCGCGCAGCCCTTGCTGGTGCGCTCGACCAGCTCCACGCCCAGCTGCCGCTCCAGCGCCCTGACCTGCTGGCTCAGTGCCGGCTGCGCCACGTGCAGCCGGCGGGCGGCCCGGGTGAAGTTCAACTCCTCGGCCAGAACCGAGAAGTAGCGCATGCGCCGCAGATCCATCCGCAGATCCATCCGGCGATGATAAGGGCGGCTTATCGCTTCCGGACAGAACCGGTCTTGGACGGCTTCCGGCGCGAGCCGCTTTCCTGGTGAGGGCCGCCGGCACCCGGCGGGCGGCCTCCGAGGGAGGGGTTCGCGATGGACGGCACGACGGACGGTGCGACGGGCGGCACGGTGGACGGCGTGATGGACGTCGTCGTGGTCGGGAGCGGGATCATCGGGCTCACCACGGCGATACGCCTGCAGGAGAAGGGGCTTCGGGTCGTCGTGGTGACGGCCGACGGGCTGCTGTCGACGACCTCGGCGGTGGCGGCCGCCGTCTGGTTCCCGGTCGCCACCGGCACCGGCGGCCGGGTGGCGGACTGGTCCGCGACGGCCTTCGCGGAGTTCGCCCGCCAGGCCGAGGAGGGCGTGCCCGGCGTCTCGATGCGCAGCACCCGCATGCTGGAGCACGAGCGGCAGTCGGCAGGCCAGCCCTGGTGGGGCGACGCCGTCCCCGACCTGCGCCGGCTGACGGCCGCCGAACGCGGGGCGGACTGCGCGGACGGCTGGTCGTTCACCGCGCCCGCCGTCGAGATGCCGCTCTACCTGCCGTGGCTGCTCGGCCGGTTCGTCGACAACGGCGGCGGGATCGTCCACCGCCGCCTCGACACCCTCGACCAGGCCCGCGCCTGGGCGCCCGTGGTCGTCAACGCCACCGGGATCGGCGCCCGGCAGCTCTGCGACGACCCGGCCGTGCACCCGATCCGGGGCCAGCTCGTCCTCGTCCGCAACCCCGGCCTGCCCACCTCGACCCGGATCCAGGACGACCCGGCCGGCTACACGTACATCCACCCCCGCAGCACCGACGTCGTCCTCGGCGGCACCTTCGAAGCGGACGACTGGAACACCGTCGCCGACCCGGCCACCGCCGAGGCCATCCTCGCCCGCTGCACGGCCCGGATCCCCGCACTGCGCGAGGCCCGCGTCCTCGGCCACGTCGTCGGCCTGCGGCCCGCCCGCCACGGCGGTCCCCGCCTCGAGGCGGAGCCGGACGGCCGGACCGTCCACAACTACGGCCACGGGGGCGCCGGCGTCACGCTCAGCTGGGGCTGCGCCGACGCCGCGGCCGAACTGGCGGCCGCTGCGGCGAGTTGACCCCGTCGCGGGTGCGTACCGGCCCCCGAGCGCGCCGTCGCGGCGCCGCTCGGGGGCCTTCGGCCGGACGCCCGCCGTGCCAAGTTCGCGGTTTTCCACGATGCCCGAGCGTGGCGGTCGGATGCCAGTCTGTGACTGCCACCGCACCCCGCAGCCGGGTCGGGGCGGGACCGATCGGCCCCGGGTGACCGGCTGTTCACGTGGAACGCCCAGAAGGGACACTTGTCATGAACAGGCGAATCGGAGCGGCCTCGCTCAGCGCGGCTCTCGCGGCCGCGGTTCTCGTCGGCGGTACCGCCCAGGCCTACGCCGCCGAGGCCTCCCCCGCCCCGGCGCACGCCGCCCCGGCGCCCGTCGCGGCGCCCGCCGTCCAGGAAGGCGCGTCGGCGCAGGCGCTCGACATCTGGCACTGGGTCGGCCGGTACAACTCCCAGTTCGCCGCCGAGGCCGCGTACTGGGTGCTGTACGGCCTCGGGAGCGCCATCGCGATGAGGATCGAGAAGATCTGGGACAACGGCGTGGAGACCTGGGAGCTCTACATCCAGTGAGTCTCCACAGCCAGTGAGTCACCCGGCGCCGGCACCCAGCCGCGGCGCCCCCCTCCGGACGGGACCAAGGCGAGCGTGACGCGTGTCCGCTCGTCCAGCCGAGAAGAGAGTTGGTAGACCCATGCAGCGTACGACCTCCATGACCGGTCTGGGCCGCACGGCCGCGGGCGCCCTCACCGCCGTGCTGATGGCGGCCGGAGCGGTCGCCCTCGCCCCGTCCGCGCAGGCCGCGGCCGGACAGGACGGGCCGCAGGCCTCGGCGGCGCAGCGCCCGGCCGCCGAGAGCGCGGCGGCGAACGTGCCGCTGGTCGCCGCGGACCGTTCCACGAAGGTCACGCTCTCCAACGGCAGCGGGTCCGGCCTGACCAAGACGTGGGACAAGCTCGACCACGGCTGCTGGACGAACGACATGCTGCCGTCCGACTACATCCCCAACACGAAGTCCTCCAGCTGGCAGAGCGAGTCCTGCGGGTTCGCGACCGGGACCGAGGGCAACATCACCTACACGCTCGACAACGGCGGCGAGGTCAAGCTGCACTGGAACAACCCGTACTGGGGCAGCAACGACTACAGCTGCTCCGTCCCGGACGGGTACACCTGTTCCCGGAGCGGCGGCAGCGGGGACAACACCGCGGTCACCTTCAGCATCGGGCGCAGCCGGGCCAAGGCCGCCGCCGCGGAGATGCCCAGCCTGACCAGCGCCTCCCGGAGCACGAGCATCAACCTGACCAACAACTCGGGGAAGCTGCTCACCCGCTCCGGCGCGAGCCTGCAGTGGGGGATCTGGTCCGACAACATGATGCCGCCGTCGATGGTCCAGCCCGGTGTCACCGCGAAGTGGGCGAGCGAGTCCGAGGGCGTGATGACCGGCACCGAGGGTGAGGTCAGCTTCAACGTGGCCGGGGAGCAGAACCAGGTCAAGGTGCACTGGAACAACCCGTACTGGGGCAGCAACGGCTACAGCTGCGACGCGCCGGCCGGGTACAAGTGCACCTGGCAGGGCGGCAGCGGCGACAACGCCGCGGTCTCCTTCACCCTGTCGAAGTCCTGACGCCGAAGTCCTGACGCCGAAGTCCTGACGCGGGATCCGGTGCCGGGGCCCTGATCGCGTCGGGCCGGGTCGAACCGGCCGCCTCCGCCCGGGTGCATCCGCACCCGGGCGGGGGCGCGTTCGCGGCCGCTACCGGTCCAGCGCCGCCACCAGCTGGGTGCGCCGGGCGATCCGCAGCTTCCGGTAGGCGTTGGTGAGGTGGGTCTCCACGGTGCGGCGGGTGAGGCAGAGCGCGGAGGAGATCTGGGCGTTGGTGTGCCCCGCCGCCGCCAGTTCGGCCACGCGCCGTTCGGCGGGGCTCAGGGCGTGCCCGCCGTCCCGGTTCCGCACCCCGCCCTCGCGCAGCGCCTCCTCCGCCGCGCCGAGGAGACGGCCGACCGGGGCCGGTCCGCCGGTCTCCGGGGCGGGCCCGGCCAGCCGCAGGGCCACGGCGTGCGCCTCGCGCAGCGTGTCGCGGCCCTTGCGGCCGCTGCCCGCCTCGATGTGGGCCCGGCCGAGGTCGATCAGCACCTCCGCGAGTTCCACGGGCGCGGCGGCCGGCCTGAGCAGTTCGGCGCCCTCGGTCAGCGAGCACAGGGCCAGCCGGCCGCCCACGGCCGCGGCGTAGGCCCGCAGCGCCCGGCCGACGGTGCGCGGGGTGCCCCAGGTCCGGGCGTGGCGCAGTTCCTCCTCGGCGAGTTCGCGGGCTTCGTCCCGCCGTCCGAGCCGTACCAGGGCGAGCGCCGCTCCGGAGCGCCACGGCGTGGCGACCGGGCTGACGAAGTCGTGGGCGAGCTGGCCGGCTCCGCAGACCAGGTAGTCGTCGAGGGCGGCCTGCCAGTCGCCGTCCGCGGCGTGCAACAGGGCCCGGGTGTAGCTGAGTTCGTTCCACTCCCAGGAGCTGTCGCTGCCGGACGGGCCGACCAGGGCCACGGCCTCCCAGGCCGCGGAGCGCCGGCCGGTCTCGCGCCGGGCGGTCGCCACCATGGCGGCGAGGTGCGGCAGCCGGACGCCCTGTCCGGCGGTCGCCTCCACCAGGGGGGCGTTCTCGGCGATGACGCGGTCGAACTCCCCCGCCCAGAGCGCGGCTTCGGCCCGGACGCTGAGCAGGCACTGCAGGCCCACGTCGGTCAGGTCCGGGGGGACGGGCGGGGCGGGCAGGCACTGGCCGGTCAACTCCCGTGCCTCGTCCAGGCGGTCCGCCCACTGGAGCAGGGTGGCCGCGCTGCCGAGCCAGGCGGTCCGCAGCCGCGGGTCCACCGGCGCGGCCAGCCGCGGCCGGACCCGGTCGAGCACCTCGGCCGCCGAGCAGAGGCCGGCCCCGGCCTCGTACTCGGTGATCAGTCCGCACACCAGGGGCTCGATGGCGGGGGGCGCGGTCGGGGCGAGTGCGCGCAGGCCGGCGACGGCGCCGCGTCAGGCGTCGCTGTCGTGCGAGGAGACGAGCGCGCCGAGGGTCCCCAGCACCTGGACGAGTTCGTCGTCGTCGGCGCCGCGACCGGCCCGGCGGAGGACCTCCAGCGCGGTGTCGGGATCCCGGCGCGCGACGTGGGCCGCGCAGAGGGCGGTGGCCGCGGTGGCCCGGTCCCGGAGGTCGGTGTGCAGTTCCAGTCCGGTGCGGAGCCGGCGGATGCCGGCGGTCGCGTTGTGCGGGAGTTCCAGGGCGCCGAGGCGCATGGTGAGGGCGGCCCGGCGGTCCGGATCGAGCGGGCCGCTCAGGGCGTGGCGCAGGTACGCGGCGGACTCCGCGACGTGACCGGCGCGCATCGCCTCCTCGGCGGCCTCGGACAGCGAGCGGGCCATCCACGCCTCACCGGGCCGTTCGACGCGCAGCAGCCGGGAGGCCACGGCGGTCGCGGGCGCGCCGCTCTCGTCGAGGAGTTCCGCGACGCGGGTGTGCAGTGCGGCGATCTCCTCCGGCGCGGCGACGGCGAGGACGGCCTCCCGCGCGAGGGGGTGGTCCAGCAGCCTGCTGATGCGGCGCGCCGACCGCTCGCCCGGGGAGCGCGTGGCGGTGCAGAGGTCGGAGAGCTGGTGGAGCAGGCCGGGGCCGACGGGCATCCCGCCCTCGGCGGCGACGGCGAGGGCGAGGCAGGCGTGGCGTACGCAGGGGTCGGCCCGTCCCAGCCAGCGGGCGATCGTGTCGCGGAAGCGGCTGCGGGACGGGGTGGACGACGGGCGGGGGAGCGCCCCGTCGGCGAAGTCGGCGACGAGCGCCCGCACCAGGGCCGGGTTGCCGATGCCCGCCTCGACGCAGGCCACGGTGGAGCGCTGGTCCAGGCCGGCGTCCCGGGCGAGGCGGATGACGGCGGGGACGCTGAGCGCGGGGAGGGCGACGGCCGTGCCGGTGGCGGGCGGGAAGGGGGCCGGACCGGACGGGTCGGCGCGCTCGGTGAGCACCAGCAGGACGGGGATCTCGGCGATGCGGCGGGCGAGGTAGCCGAGCCAGCGCCGGGACGGCTCGTCGGCGTGGTGGAGGTCGTCCACCGCGAGCAGGACCGGCCGCCCGGCGGCGGACCGGGTCAGCCTGGTCACCAGCCCGTGGAACAGCCGCTGTTCGTCCGCTCCGGCCGCGACGGAGAAGGGCACGGCCTCGTCGTCCGCGAAGAGCTGGCGGACGAGCCCGAACGGGAACGCCGTCTCCTCCGGTACGCCGCGGGCGCGTCCGACGCGTACGGCGTCACCGTCGGCCTGCTGCCGGACGATCGCCTCCAGCGCGGCGGTCCGTCCCATGCCGGACACCGGTGCCGAGAGCAGGACCCAGCGTCCGCTGCCCGCCCGCGCCGCCGCCGCGGCCGCCGAGGCCGTGCCCAGCACCTCGTCGCGCTCCAAGAGCATGTGCTCCCCATCCTGTCGGTCCTGTTCGGCCGGTCCGGCGCGTGGTACCGGTCCGGGCCGTCCCCAGCGGTCCGGACAGGGGTTTCCGCGGTCATCGGAGCCGTATTCCGCAGGAACATCGTGAACGATCTCTTTCCGGTTCGATCTTCACCCATGGGTGGCGCGAGGCGGCCGGTCGAAACGGAAAACGGCGTGATCATGCTCATGGCGAAGCTTGATCCCGACGCTACCGCCGGGTTTCCCGCAGGGTGTCCTGCCTGCGACGACGGCCGCACCCGGCCGCCCGGCCCGTCGGGCGGGGCCCCGGAGCGGAGCGGCGGGCGTGCGGCCGTGCCCACTCGGTTCGTCGGCGTACTGGTGGGGCCCGGCCAGGTTGTTCGAATACCGCTCGATTCCGTCGGGCGTCGACCGGGCGGGTGGAGCGGGCCACGGGGGCGGCTTACTGTTCGGGGGTCCGGAGGCGGGTCGAGAGCGAGCAGTCCGAGAGTGGGGAGGCCGAGGGTGTCCGAGGCGAGGAAGCCGGTGCTGTACGTCGTGGTGTGCGCGGCGGGGGTCGCGGGCGGGGTGGGGGAGCTCATCTCGGCCGCGCAGGAGCAGAACTGGGACGTGGGGGTGGTGGCGACGCCCCAGGCCATGGGGTTCATCGACGCCGAGGCGATCGAGGCGCGGACCGGGTACCCGATCCGCTCCGCCTGGCGGAAGCCGGGGGAGCCCCGGCCGCTGCCGGACCCGGACGCCCTCGTCGTGTCCCCCGCCACCTTCAACACGCTCAACAAGTGGGCCCTGGGCATCTCGGACACCCTGGCGCTGGGGATCCTCTGCGAGTCGTACGGCTGGGGAGTCCCGGTCGCCGTCCAGCCCTGCCTGAGCGCGGCGCAGGCGGCGCATCCGGCCTATGCGGACAGCCTGGCGAGGCTGCGGCGGATGGGGGTGCGGATCGCGGACTTCACGCCGGGCTCGTACGACTGGACGCGGGCCCTGGAGCTGCTGCGGGACTGACAGGGTGGCTGATCGGGCCCGGTGATCCTTGCAGTGTGGGGGGTGGCCCGGGCCGAACCCGCGGAGGTAGCGTCCGGGCAGGTCAGCGAGGGTACGGGAGGTTTCCGGTGGCGGCGGTCAACGGCGAGGTGTCGTTCTGGTACGCGGCGGACGGGGTGCCGGAGCCGGGCCCCGCGCTGCCCGGGGACCGGGACGTCGACGTGTGCGTGGTCGGCGGCGGGTACACCGGGCTCTGGACGGCCTACTACCTGAAGAAGGCCGACCCCGGTCTCCGGATCGCCGTCCTCGAACGGCGGTTCTGCGGCTACGGCGCCTCCGGGCGCAACGGCGGCTGGCTGTACAACGGCTTCGCGGGGCGTGGAGCCTTCGCCAGGCGGTACGGGCGGGAGCGCGCGGCCGCGATGCAGCGGGCGATGGACGAGGCGGTCGGGGAGGTCGTCGGCGTCGCCGGGGCCGAGCGGATCGACGCGGACATCGTGCGCGGCGGCGTCCTCGAAGTCGCCCGCAGCAAGCCGCAGTTGGAGCGCCTGCGGGCCCACGTCGAGGCCGAGCGGGCCTACGGCGAGGGCCGGGTCGAGCTGCTCGGCGCCAAGGAGGCGGCCGAGCGGATCAACGTCGCCGGCACCCTCGGCGGCTGCTGGACGGCGCACGGCGCCCGCATCCAGCCCGCCCGGCTCGCCCGCGGACTGGCCCGCACCGTCCGCGAGTTGGGCGTCGAGGTGTACGAGGGGACGGCGGTCACCGCGATCCTGCCCGGCAGCGGCTACCGCAAGCCCCGCGCCGTCACCCCGTACGGCACCGTCACCGCCGACCACGTGCTGCGCGCCACCGAGGGGTTCACCGCCGGGCTGCGCGGCGAGAAGCGCACCTGGCTGCCGATGAACTCCGCGATGGTCGCCACCGAGCCGCTGCCCGCGGAGTTCTGGGCGGAGGCCGGCTGGGAGGGCCGCGACGTGCTGGGCGACTTCGCGCACGCCTACATGTACGCGCAGCGCACCGCCGACGACCGGATCGCGCTCGGCGGGCGGGGCGTGCCCTACCGGTTCGGCTCGCGGACGGACTCGGACGGCAGCACCCAGGTGGAGACGGTGCGCCAGCTCCGGGCCGTCCTCGACCGGTTCTTCCCGGCCGCCGCGCAGGCCCGGATCGACCACGCCTGGGCGGGCGTGCTCGGCGTCCCCCGGGACTGGTGCGCCACCGTGGAGCTGGACCGGGTGAGCGGGCTCGGCTGGGCCGGCGGGTACGTCGGCAGCGGGGTGACCACCACCAACCTGGCCGGCCGCACCCTGCGGGACCTGGTGCTCGGCCGGGACACCGAGCTGACCCGGCTGCCCTGGGTGGGCCACACCGTGCGGCGCTGGGAGCCGGAGCCGCTGCGCTGGCTCGGGGTGCACGCGATGTACGCCGCGTACCACGCCGCCGACCGGCAGGAGGCGGCCGGCCGGGCCACCACCTCGCCGATCGCCCGGGTCGCGGACCTGGTCGCCGGGCGCTGAGCCCACGGGGCCGGGCCTCCGGGCCTCCCGCGACAGGGCCTTCGGGGAACCGGGTGTTGAACGGGTGCGGGCGGCACCGGGTTGACGGTCCGGCGGCGTGCCGACCCGGTGCGACGGCCGCCGGTGCGGTCGTCCCGCCAGGATGTCCGGATGACAGTGAACGAGGCGGACCCGCCGCCGGCGCCGCACGATCCACGGCCGTCGCTTCGATCGTCCGTTCGGACGTGCCGCCGAGCGGAGTCGGCCCGCAGCACCCACGGTGAAGGCGTGCTGAGGAGAACACTGCCGGCCCTCGCGGTCGCCCTGCTGCTCTGCGCGCCGACGAGCGGCGCGTGGGCCAGGTCGCCGGGCCGGCAGGTGGCGGTCGTGGACCAGGCCTCGCGCAGCGTGCTGGTGTTGCAGAGCGCCGAGGAGCTGATGGCCTACCGCGGCCCGGGCCGACTGCCGGTCGTGTGGGGCTGGAGTGCCGACCGCGCACCGGAGTTGACGGATCTGGCGCCCGCGCGCAGCTGGACCGACCCGGACGAGGCCAAGTCCCGGATCCGGCAGGGGCGGCGCTTCCTGCTGACCACCGCCTCCGGCGGGCTGGCCGCCGTCGTGGAGACCACCACCGGCCGCGTCCACTGGGCGACGGATCTGGGAACGGCCGCCAACCCGCACAGCATCGAGCTGCTGCCGGACGGCAACGTGGCCGTGGCGGCGAGCGCGGGCGGCTGGGTGCGGCTGTACGCGGCCTCGCAGGGCCCGCGGGCCGCGGTGTACGCGGAGTTCCCGCTGCCCGGTGCGCACGGGGTGCACTGGGACGCGCGGACCGGCCTGCTCTGGGTGCTCGGCGACACGGCGCTCACCGCGCTGCGGGTCGGCGGCACCCCGGCCGCGCCCGCCCTCACCGTCGTGCGGAGCAGCCCGCTGCCCGACCGCGGCGGGCACGACCTGGCGCCCGTCCTGGCGGATCCCGGACGGTTCTGGGTGGCCACGCTGACCGGCCTGTGGCGCTTCGACCCGGCCACCGACCGCTTCACCGCCGTGCACCTGGCCGATCCGGCCGCCGAGCGGGACCTCAAGAGCGTCGGCGACGAACCCGGCACCGGCCGGCTGCTCACGGTGGCGCCCGAACACGAGGCGCCGTGCGACTGGTGCACCTCGGTGATCACCCTGCACCGGCCGGAGGGGACGCGGTCGCTGCGGGGCTCGCACCTGTACAAGGCGAGGTGGTGGAGCGTCTGGTAGCAGATTTCGTTCCCCGAGGAGTCGATCCGGGGCCGCGCGTCGTGGATACCACTCGAATTGCGGACGGCATTCGACTGATGGGGCATATTGTGTACACCGACAAACTACTCCGATGGAGGTCAGTTTTCCGTCGCGGTCGGCAAACCATCCGTCGACCCCCGTCGGCTGGGATAGCGTCGTGGGGTCGGGGGGTCGACACCGATCCGGTGCATTCGAACGCTAGCTACTGGGCCGTAATGGCCGAATGAGTCATGGAGAAAATCATGCGGAATTTCCCTGCGGAAAACCGGCCAGACGGAGTCGACGACCTTCAACTCGCGATGGAATCACTGGCCGCCTTCCCGTCCCGGAACGCAGGGAGCGGGGCGGATGTGACCGAGCGGCTCGCGGCCGTCCACGATCTGTGCCGCGCGGTCGACGCGGTGCTGGACAGCCTGGTCGTCCAGGCCGCCGCCGAGGCGGCCGAAGAGGGTTGGACCGCGGCCCGGATGGCGGCCGAACACTCCGGCTACTACGCCAGGTTGCAGCGCGCGCTGCTCCCCGCCGGTGCCGGGCTGACCCGGCAGTGAGCGCGGTGCTGCCGGGCGTGCACGTGCTGTCCTGCCCCACCCGGTGGAGCGACGTCGACGAGAACGGGCACATCAACAACGCCCGTCTGGTCGGCTACATCCAGGAGGGGATTTACGACCTGTTCTGCCACCACGAAACCGCCGTCCGGGAGTCGCTGTTCCCGTCCGGGTTCATTATCGCCAGGCACGAGATCGACTACCTGGAGCAGTTGCACCACCGGCCCGAGCCGCTCTCGGTGGTGCTCACCGTGGAACGGCTCGGACGGAGTTCCGCCCAGGTCGAGGTGAATGTCTGCCGGGACCGGCTCACCTTTATGCGGGCGCGGACCGTGGTGGTCGCCCGGGACCGCGAATCCGGCCGCTCGCGGGCGCTGAGCCCGGCGGAACGGATCTTTCTCTCGGCGTTTATGCCGGACCCGGCCCGGGCCCAGGCGGTCCTGGCGGCCACCACGGTGACCGCGGCGGCAGCGGTGAGCGCGGCGCCCCCGGCGCAGCGCGTGGCGGCCGGCCCGGTCACCGGCGGGCTGCTGCCGTCCCGGCGGCCGCGCAGGCGGTGCCACGCCTCGGCGCGGTGAACGGCGCGGCGGGCGGTGCGGTGCGGTGAACAGTGCGGTGCGGTGAACACCCCGGTGGACCGCAGGACGGACCGTTGCCCCGGGGCGGCGGCGTGATCGACGGCGGCGGCCGGTTCCGAAGGCGCCGGGGCGAGTTACGCTGAGCAGCACGGGCACCGGTACGTCCCACGGCGGTCACGGACCGCGATCCCCGTCCTGGCCCAGGGCGAGCGCGCCGCCGTCGGTCCGGCCGAGCCCGCCGACCGGAAGGAGGACGCGATGACCATCTCCTGGGAGGACTTCCTCGCCCGCGTCGTGGAGCGCGGCGAGTACCGGGGCGCGGCCGAGGCGGACCACGCCACCCGGGTCGTGCTGGCCCTGCTCGGCGAGCACCTGGTGGGGTCCGAGCGGGGCGAACTCGCCGACGCGCTGCCCGAGACCTACGCCTCGCTGCTGCGCGACGCCCAGCCCGCGGCCGAACCGCTGACCGCCGAGCGCTTCGTGCAGGCCGTGGTGGGGTGGATCGACGGGGCGACCCCGGCGACGGCGCAGTGGGACATCGGGGCCGTGCTCAGCGCCGTCGCCGACCTCGTCCCCGGCGAGCTGCTGGACCAGGTGATCGAGCAACTCCCGGACGGCTACGACCTGCTGTTCGGCCACCCGGCACCGGCCTGAGCCCGCGGCCGGTGCCTGCCGCCTGAGCCCGCCGCCCGCTGTTCCGCGGCCTCGGCCGGTCGGCGCGGCTACCCCGTGGTGGCCCGGAACAGCTCCGCGCCCGGGCCGGTCAGTGCGACCGGCCCGGCGTCCGGGCGCAGGTAGGCCGACGCGCCCGCCGGAAGCGGGAGTTCGGAGCCGTCGGGGGCCCGCAGCAGGGCCCGCCCGGAGACGCAGAGCAGGATCTGCGGGGCGGGGAGGTCGACCCGGACGGCGGCGGCGCCGGGGCGCAGCCGGGAGAGCCTGAACTCCTCGGCCGGCGACGGGTACTCCTCCTCGAAGCCGTCGCCCGTCGGGCGCGGGGCGAGCGGCTCGACCTCGCCGGGCCGGAAGTCCGTGACCGCCAGCAGGCCGTCCACGTCGACGTGCTTGGGCGTGAGGCCGCAGCGCAGCACGTTGTCCGAGTTGGCCATCAACTCCACACCCAGGCCCCGCAGGTAGGCGTGCGGCACCCCGGCGTCCAGGTACAGCGCCTGCCCGGCGGTGAGCCGGACGTGGTGGAGCAGCAGGGCGGCGAGCAGCCCCCGGTCGCCGGGGTACTCCTCGGCGAGGCGGGCGTACGCGGCGCTGCTCGCGTCGTACGGCCCGCCGGCGGCCGCCGTGCGGCGCAGGGCGCCTGTGACGGCGGCGAGTTCGGAGCCGTCGGCGTTCAGGCCGGAGCGCAGCAGCTCGGGCAGCACGGCCTCGGCGGGCCGGGTGCGCAGGGCGGCGGCCCAGGGGGCGAGCACGCCGAGCGCGTCCAGCAGCCGGGCGGTGTCAGCGGCCGGGCGGAAGCCGCACAGCGCCTCGAAGTCGCCGAGCGCGCAGAGGAGTTCGGGCTTGTGCCCGCGGTCCTTGTACACCCGCTCCGGCGCGTCCAGCGGGATGCCCCGGGCCTGTTCGGCCGCGTGCCCGGCCTCGGCCTGGGCGCGGGTGGGGTGGACCTGGAGGGAGAGCGCCCGGTCGGCGGCCAGCACCTTGAACAGGAACGGCAGCGCCGGGCCGAACCGCCGGACGGTGTCCGCCCCGAGCAGGCCGTCCGGGTCGGCGTCGATCAGCCGGTCCAGCGGCTGCGGGCCGCTGCCGTCGCCTTCGTCGCCGGACCCGCACAGCAGGGACGGCGCCGACGGGTGGGCGCCGAGCCAGAGTTCGGCCTGCGGGGCGCCGTCGGGCGCGGCGCCGGTGAGCGCGGGGATGGCGGTGGGCGAACCCCAGGCGTAGCGGCGGACGGGGTTCTTCAGGAGGGCGAACGGCGGCATGCGGGCGGCTCCGGGGAGGCTCAGCGGCAGAGCGCGGCCGCGCCGATCAGCCCGGCGTCGGTGCCGAGCTCGGCGCGGCGCACGTCCAGGCCGCGGATGTACGAGAGGGCGGCGTAGCGGTCCAGGTGGCGGGCGAGCGGGGCGAACAGCACGTCCCCGGACTCGGCCACGCCGCCGCCGACGACGACCCGGGAGAGGTCCACCAGGGCGGCCGTGGCGGCGATCCCGGCGGCCAGCGCCCGGGCGGCGCGGTCGAAGGAGGCGCGCGCGACCGGGTCGCCCGCGGCGGCGGAGGCGGCGACGGCGCGGGCCGTCCGGTCGCCGTCCACGGGCCGCCAGCCCTCGGCGAGCGCCCGGCGGGCGATCGCGGTGCCGCTGGCGAGGCCCTCCAGGCAGCCGCGGGAGCCGCACGGGCAGGGCTCGCCGTCCAGGTCGACGGTGATGTGGCCGAGGTGGCCGGCGTTGCCGCTGGGGCCGGGGCGCACCGCGCCGTCGAGCACCAGTCCGGCGCCGACGCCGGTCGACACCACCAGGCAGAGCGCGTTGTCGGCGCCCCGGGCCGCGCCCTGCCAGTGCTCGGCGGCGGCCATCGCGACGCCGTCCCCGGCGAGGTGGACGGGCAGCGTGCGCTCTGCCACCGCCGGGTGCGCGGCGACCGCGGCGACCAGCGGGAAGCCGCGCCAGCCGGGGATGTTGACCGGGCTGACGGTGCCGCCCGCGAGGTCGACCGGGCCGGCGCTGCCGATCCCGACGGCCGTCACGGCGGCCCAGTCGGCCGTCCCGGCGAGCCGCTCCAGCACCTGGTGCACCACGGCGAGCACGGCCGCGCCGGGCTCGGTGGCGGGGGTGGGCAGCTGGAGCCGGTGCCGCAGCCGTCCGTCGGCGTCGACCAGCGCCCCGGCGATCTTGGTGCCGCCGATGTCGAGGGCGGCGAACAGCGGGGTGAACGGCACGGTGGGCTCCAGGAAGTAGGGGGCGGCGCCCCGGCCGCGGGGACCGGGGCGCCGAACAGCGTAGATCAGCCCCGGCGGGCGGCGCTGAGCCGCAGGGTGACCAGCTCGAACGGGCGCAGCGCGAGGCGCACCGCGCCGTCCTCGACCGCCACCTCGCCGCGGGTGCCGTCCCAGGGCCGCTCCAGCAGGTCGCAGGGGACGGCGCCGGCCAGCGGGTAGGAGGTGGTCAGCCGGCCCCGGGCGCGGCCGCCGCCGGCCTCGTAGACCCGGACGATCAGGTCCCCGCTGCGGTCGTCGGCGAGCTTGACGGCGCTCACCACCAGGGCGTCGTTGTCCAGCTCCACCAGCGGGGCGACCCGCTCGGCGCTGCCGGTGACCGTCCGCTCGGGCAGGCCGATCCGGTAGCCCTCGCGGACCGCGTCGCCGATCGCCGCGCCCGGCACCAGGGCGTGCCGGAAGCGGTGCAGGCCCTGGTCGGTCTTCGGGTCGGGGAAGCGCGGGGCGCGCAGCAGCGAGAAGCGGACCGTGGTGGTCGTCCCGCCGTCGTCGGGGCGCACGGTGCGGGTGACGTCGTGGCCGTAGGTGGAGGCGGTGACCAGGGCGACGCCCCAGCCGGGCTCGTCGAGGTGGACGAAGCGGTGGTTGCAGGCCTCGAACTTGGCCGCGTCCCAGCTGGTGTTGGTGTGGGTGGGCCGGTAGAGGTGGCCGAACTGGGTCTCGGCGGCGTAGCGCTCGGTGTGGACGTCCAGCGGGAACGCGGCCTTGAGGAACTTCTCGGTCTCGTGCCAGTCGACGTCGGTGTCGATGTCCACCCGCTGCTCGCCGGCCGGCAGGGTGAGGGTCTGGACGACGGTGGAGGAGCCGAAGGAGCGGGCGATCCGCACCGAGGCCCCGGCGGGGGAGGACGCGGCGGTGAGCGAGTCCACGCCGGTCAGGTCGGTGACGGTGTTGCGGTAGAACTGGTCGACGTCCCAGGCGTCCCACATGTTGGGGAAGTCGGGGTGCAGCTGGAGCAGGTTGGCCCGGCTCCCGGGGGCGACGGTCTCCCGGCCGGTCGCGGTCTCGACCACCGAGGCGATCAGGCCGTCCGCGTCCACGACGACCTCCAGCAGGCCGTTGCGCAGCGTGAAGCCGCCCCCGGGGCGCTCGACCGCCTCGCAGGTGCCGTCCGGCAGGCCGACCGCGGCGGCCCCGCCGGCCGGCACCGTCGAGCGGCCGTGCGGCGCCGAGTTGAACACCAGCTCCCGCCCGCCGGCGGCCGCCCCGGCCAGCGCCTGCTGGGCCGCGCCGATCAGCGCCTCCAGCTCCCCGGCCAGCGCCGCGTACGTCGCCTCGGCCTCGCGGTGCACCCAGGCGATGGACGAGCCGGGCAGGATGTCGTGGAACTGGTGCAGCAGCACCGTCTTCCAGATCCGGTCCAGCTGCTCGTACGGGTACTCCGCGCCGGTGCGCAACGCGGCGGTGGCGCACCAGAGTTCGGCCTCGCGCAGCAGGTTCTCGCTGCGCCGGTTGCCCTGCTTGGTCTTCGCCTGACTGGTCAGGGTGGCGCGGTGCAGCTCCAGGTAGAGCTCGCCGACCCAGACCGGCGGGTTCGGGTACTCGGCCTCGGCCTTGGCGAAGAACTCGGCGGGCTTCTCCCAGCGGACGGTGGCCGAGCCCTCCAGGTCCTTCATCCGGGCCGCCTTGGCGACCATCTCGCGGGTGGTGCCGCCGCCGCCGTCGCCCCAGCCGGTCGGGGCGAGCGAGTGCCGGGCGACGCCCTTGTCCTTGAAGTTCTTCGCCGCGTGGGCGATCTCGCTGCCCTTCATCGAGCAGTTGTAGGTGTCCACGGGCGGGAAGTGGGTGAAGATCCTGGTCCCGTCGATGCCCTCCCAGAGGAAGGTGTGGTGCGGGAACTTGTTGATCTGGCTCCACGAGATCTTCTGCGTCAGCAGCCACTTGGAGCCGGCGTTGCGGATGATCTGGGGCAGGCCGCCGGTGAAGCCGAAGGTGTCCGGCAGCCAGGCCTCGTGGTTCTCCACCCCGAACTCGTCCAGGAAGAACCGCTTGCCGTGCACGAACTGCCGGGCCATCGCCTCCGAGCTCGGCATGTTGGTGTCGGACTCCACCCACATGCCGCCGGCCGGGACGAAGCGGCCCTCGGCGACGGCCTTGCGGACCCTGGCGTACACCTCGGGGCGGTGCTCCTTGATCCAGGCGAACTGCTGGGCCTGGGACATGGTGTAGAGGAAGTCCGGCTCGTCCTCCAGCAGCGCCGTCATGTTGGCGGTGGTGCGGGCCACCTTGCGGACGGTCTCGCGCAGCGGCCACAGCCAGGCCGAGTCGATGTGCGCGTGGCCGATCGCGCTGATCCGGTGCGCGGACGGCACGGCGGGCGCGGCCAGCACGTCGGCCAGCTCCGAACGGGCCGCCGCCGCCGTGCCGTTGACGTCCTGGAGGTCGACGGCGTCGAGCGCCCGCTCGACCGCGCGCAGGACGTCCCAGCGGCGGGCGCCCTCCACCGGCAGCTCGGCCATCAGCTCGCCGAGCACCTCCAGGTCCAGCACCAGCTGCCAGACCGTCTCGTCGAAGACCGCCAGGTCCATCCGGGTCAGCTTGTACTGCGGCTGGTCGCCGGCCGTCTCCTTGTCGCCCAACTCGGTGGGCAGGAAGGGGTGGTAGTCCAGGATGACCGGGTTGGAGGCGGCCTCGACGTGCAGCAGCATCTGCTCGCCGCCGGTCGCCGGGGCGGCGATCCGCACCCACTGGTTCTGCGGGTTGAGGCCCTTCACCGGGGAGCCGTCCGGGCGGTAGACCAGGCCCTCGCACTGGAAGCCGGGCATGTTGGCGTCGAAGCCGAGGTCGATCAGCGCCTCGACGGTGCGCCCGGCCCACTCCCGCGGGACGGTGCCGGTCACGGTGATCCAGCTGGTGCCCCAGGGCGCTCCCCAGGCGTCGCCGACCGCGATCGGGGTGCGCGGGGCGGCCAGGCCCTCGGCGACCGGGACGGGCTCGCCGGGAGCCGTCCAGATGCCGACCTCCAGCGGGACGGACTCGGGGTAGACGGCCGGGCGGATGCGCTCGTCCAGGACGCGCTTGAGGCGGGACTCGACCAGGGTGCGGTCATCGTGCATGTCAGCGGGCTCCGTTGCGTGGCTGAGGGGAACGGACGGACTAGAGGGACGGTACGTCGGAGGGGTGGACCACCTCGGTGATGCCGCGCGCGGCGAGGTGCTCGCGGTCCTCGGCGCGCTCGGCGAGCACCGTGGTCGGGCGGGCGCCCTCCTCGGCGAGGCGCATGAACGCCTCGTACACCGGGCCGCCGGGGCCGCAGACCGAGCGCCGGGGCGAGAGGGCCTCGTCGCCGGTGGCGACCACCACGGCGGTGCTGCGCGGCTTCGGCGGCTGCCAGGAGCGGCGGGCCTCGGCGGCGGCCTCGGCGAGCCGGGCGCCGGCCGGCTTGACCGTCCGGTCGGTGGTCAACAGGCCGAGGCTGTACTCCAGTTCGGGGAAGTCGGCGAGCGAGCGGTCCACGTCGTGCGAGCACCACCAGGTCACGCCCCACAGGTCCGGGCAGTCCAGCACGGCCTCCACGGTGGCGCCGGTGAAGCGCGCCGCGTCCTGCGGGGTGATGTGCGGGGCGGGCGCGCCGACCTCCTGCAGCCAGACCGGGCGGGCCGGGTCGTCCGCCCAGGCCTTGGACAGCTCGACCAGGTAGGCGGCGTGCTGCGCGGTGGCGGTGGAGTGGGCGCCGTAGCGCTGGGCGGTGCCGTTGAACACCCAGGAGTGCACGGCGGTCGCGGCGCCGATCCGGGCCGAGTGCCAAGGGGTGAACGGGTGCTCGTCCAGGTACCAGGCCGCGTCGTACGAGGCGTGCAGGTGCAGCCGGCCGGGGGCGCCCTGCTCGCAGGCGTCGAGCATCCGGCGCAGCCAGGCCTCCGCCTCGGCGGGGGTGGCCCGGTCCGGGTCGGGGTGCGGGGCGCCGGAGAACTGGTTGATCTCGTTGCCGAGCGTCATCCCGAGGAAGTTGGGCCGCTCGCTCAGCGCGGCGGCGAGGGTGCGCAGGTAGGCGGCCTGGCCGTCGAGCACCTCGGGGTCGGTGAAGATGTTGCGGCGGTGCCAGGTCTGCGTCCAGGACGGGAGGAAGTCGAAGCTGGACAGGTGGCCCTGCAGGCCGTCCACCGCGACGTCGAGACCGCGCTCGCCGGCCGCGTCCACCAGGGCCGTCAGCTGCTCGACGGCGCGCGGGCGGATCAGGGTGCGGTTGGGCTGGAAGACCGGCCAGAGCGGGAAGACCCGCACGTGGTCCAGGCCGAGGGCGGCGATGGAGTCGAAGTCGGCGCGCACGGCGTCGAGGTCGAAGTCGAGCCAGTGGTGGAACCAGCCGGCGCTGGGCGTGTAGTTGACGCCGAAGCGGGGAGCGGTGGTCATCGGGGTCATCGGAGGGCTTCCTCAACGGGTGTGGGGCGTACGGACGGTGGGTCGTCACCGGCGGGGGCGGTCCCGGTCGGGCTATCCCTTGACGGCTCCTTCCTCGACGCCCTTGAAGAAGAAGCGCTGGCAGACGCCGAACACCACGACGATCGGCAGGAAGGCGATCATGGTGCCGGCCGCGATCAGCCGGGGGTTGGCGGCGAAGGTGCCGTTGAGGTACTGGAGCCCGACGGTGAGGGTGTACTTCTGCGGGTCGTTGAGCACGATCAGCGGCCACAGGAAGTCGTCCCAGGCGCCGATGAAGGTGAAGATCACGATCACGCTGAGCATGCCGCGCACGTTCGGCAGGCCGATGTGCCACAGCCGCTGCCAGACGTTGGCGCCGTCCACCAGCGCGGCCTGGTCCAGCTCGGCCGGGACGGCGGCGAAGGCGGTGCGCATCAGCAGCACGTTGAGCATCGCGATCGAGCCGGGCAGCGCGACGCCGGCCAGGGTGTCGGCCAGGCCGAGTCCGCGCACCAGCACGTACTGGGAGACGATGGTGACCTCGCCGGGCAGGATCAGGGTGGCGAGGAAGAGGCCGAGGACGAGCTTGGCGCCGCGGAAGCGCAGCCGGGCGAGCGCGTAGCCGGCCAGCGTGCAGCCGACCACGTTGCCGGTGATGCAGACCACGGCGACGATCACCGAGTTGAGCGCGTAGGTCCACACCGGGATGACCTCGGCGACCTTGCCGTAGTTGCCCAGGGTGGGCTGGTCGGGCAGGAAGCTCGGGGTGCGGGTGTAGACGTCCTCGGCGGGGCCCTTGAGGGAGGTCGACAGCTGCCACAGGAAGGGGCCGATGACCAGCAGCAGGACCAGCACCAGGAGCAGGTAGCGGGCGGCGGTCTGCGCGGTGGAGGGGGTGTTGAAGCTCCGGGAGCGCCCGGCGGGCCCGGCGGGGCCGGTGGGCCTGGCGGCCTTGGCGGCCTTGGTGGGCTCGGCGGGGGTGTCGGGGGACTGGGGCGTGCGGACGGTGGTCATGGGGGGTCAGGCCGCCTTCCGGTTCAGCCGCATCAGGAACAGCATCGGGCCGAGGGTGACGACGAACAGCAGCAGGCTGAGCGCCGAGGCGTAGCCCAGGTGCCCGTTGAAGCCGCGGCTGTACATCTGGATCAGCATCACCACCGACATGTCCCGGCCGCCGGGGCCGCCGAGGCCGTTGGAGAGCACGTACAGCTCGGAGAAGACGCGCAGCGAGCTCACCGAGATCAGCGCCGAGATCAGGATCATGGTCGGGCGCACCCCGGGCAGGGTGACGTGCCAGAACCGGTGCAGCGGTCCGGCGCCGTCCACGGCCGCCGCCTCGTGCAGTTCGCGCGGGACGTTGGCGAGCGCGGACAGGTAGATGACCATGTAGTAGCCGAGGCCCTTCCAGACGGTCAGGGCGATCGCGCTGAACAGCAGCAGCCAGCGGTCGGTCAGGAAGGCGACCGGGGAGTCGGCCAGCCCGGTCTGCTGCAGCAGGCCGTTGGCCAGGCCCCGCTCGTCCAGCACCCAGCCCCAGATCAGCGCCACCACGACGGCGGAGGCGATCACCGGGGTGTAGAAGGCGGTGCGGAAGAAGGTGATGCCGGGGATCTTGCGCTGCACCAGCAGGGCGAGCAGCAGCGGCAGGACGGTCAGCAGCGGCAGGCAGACCAGCATGAACACGATGCTGTTGACCAGGGCGTCGGCGAGCTGGTCGTCGTCCAGCAGCCGGCCGTAGTTCTCCAGGCCGGTGAACTGCCCGCCGCCCAGGGGCTTGGCGTTGGTGAAGGACAGGATCACCGTGTTGACGGCCGGCCAGAGGTTGAAGACGGCCAGCCAGACTATCGCGGGCCCGGCGAGCAGCCAGGGGGTGAACCAACGCCGGTGGGTCATGCCGTTGCCTTCCTGGGGCCTGGGGGTGGTGCGGGTGATTCCCGGGGAGCGGCGGGCGCGGGGGAGGCCCGCCGCTTCACCGGTACTTCGCCGATACTTCGCCGGTACGTCTCCGGTGCCGCGCCGGAACGTCTCTGGTACGTCTCCGGTGCTTCGCCGGTGCTTCGCCGGTGCGGGGTGGGGCACCGCGGGGCTGGTGCCGGGGCGGCGTCGGATCAGCCCTTGAGCAGCTTGTTGCACTGCTCGACGGCGGTGTCCAGCGCCTGCTTGGAGCTGGTGTCGCCGCTGATGGCCAGCGCGAACTGCTGCTTGATGATGGTGCCCATCGCGTCGTCGACCTCGACCGGCTGGATCAGCTTGGCCTTGGCGAGCGAGGCGAAGGCCGTCACCTTGGCGTCGCCCGCGTTGGTGCCGTCGCTCTTGCTGAAGAACGGGTCGTTCGCGGAGGCCTTGGTGGACGGGAACACGCTGGTCAGGTGGGCGAAGGCGGCCTGGTTCTCGGGGCTGGTCACCCAGCGGGCGAGGGCCACCGCGGCGGCCGGGTTCCTGGTGTTCTTCGGGATGGACAGGCCCTGGACGTACAGCGGCGGGGTGGCCATCGCGGGGGAGGAGACGACCTTCGGGGCGAGGGTCGGGTTGTCGGTGGCGAGGCTGGTGATGTAGTTGCCGCCGCCGGTGGTCCAGGCCACCGTGCCGGAGCTGAAGAGCTTGGAGTTGCCGGCGTAGGTGTCGGTGAGCACCCCGTTCGGCATCAGGCCCTCCTTGAAGGCGTCGCGGTACTTGTCGAGCAGCGCGGCGGCGTCGGGGGTGTTGAAGGTGAAGGACTTGCCGTCGTCGGACATGATCTTCACGCCGATGTTGTACAGGTCCCCGATGCCCGGCTTGCGGCTCATCAGGTAGGTCTGGCCGCCGGACTTCTCCTTCATCGTCCGGGCCTGGGCGATCAGCTCGTCCAGACTGGCCGGGGGCTTCTGCGGGTCCAGGCCGTTCTTCGTCAGGAGCTCGGAACTCCAGTAGTTCACATCGGTGTTGAGGTACCAGGGGTAGCCGAAGGTGCCCTGGTAGCCGTTGAACCGGTAGGCGTCCACGCCGCCGGGGACGTACTCCTCGGCGAGCTTGGGGTCGGCCTTGGCGATGTCCAGCAGGACGTCCTTCTTCGCCAGCGGGAAGGCGAAGTCCGGCGGGAGGTTGACCACGTCGGGCAGGCTGCCGGCGGCGGCCTGGCTGAGCACCTTGTCGGAGTAGCCCTCACCGGGCTGGTCGAGCCACTCGACCTCGACGCCGGGGTACTTCTTCTTGAAGCCGTCGAGCACGCCCTGCATGTAGTCGGTGAACTTCGGCTTGAGCGACCAGGTCTGGATCGAGACCTTGCCCTTGACCTCGCCGGTGGCGGCCGCACTCGCCACCGCGTCGCTGTCCTTGGTGTCGCCGGAGCCGAGTCCGCAGCTGGTGAGCGCGGCGGTGGCGAGCGCGGTCGTGGTCAGTGCCGCCCAGATTCTTCGCATGAGGGTCTCCCGGTCCTGGGGGTGGGTGGGGGATCGTGCCGAGCTCGGGGGTTGTGTCGGATTCCGCAATCTGACTAACTAAACCGGTCTAGCTATGCCAGGGACTATGCTCCCGCCTAAACTTGGATGTCAAGAGAGGAGTCGGGTTCTGTGGGCAGACCGACGATCGCCGACATCGCCCGCCAGGCCGGTGTCTCCAAGGGCGCGGTGTCCTTCGCGCTCAACGGCCGGCCGGGCGTCAGCGAGGCGACCAGGGCCCGGATCCTGCGGGTCGCCGAGGAGATGAACTGGCGCCCGCACAGCGCCGCGCGGGCCCTCGGCGGAGCCAGGTCCGACGCCGTCGGCCTGGTGATCGCCCGGCCGGCCCGCACCATCGGCGTCGAGCCGTTCTTCAGCCAACTGCTGTCCGGGCTCCAGGCGGTGCTCTCGGCCAGCTCGATCGCGCTGCACCTGATGGTGGTCGAGGACACCGCCGCCGAGATCGAGGTCTACCGGGGCTGGGCCTCCGAGCACCGGGTCGACGGCTTCATCGTGGTCGACCTCCAGGTCAGGGACCCGAGGCTGCCGGTGCTGGACGAACTCGGGCTGCCCGCCGTGGTGCTGGGCGGGCCCGGCAAGGGCGGCAACCAGCTGCGGATCTGGGCCGACGACCGGGAGGCGATGCTCTCGATCGTCGACTACCTGGCCGCGATCGGCCACCGGCGGATCGCCCACCTCGCCGGGCTGCCGCACTTCCAGCACACCCAGCGGCGGATCCGCGCGCTGCGCGACGCCTCGCGCCGGCTCGGGCTGGAGGAGGCGGTGTCGGTGCCCACCGACTTCAGCGACGCCGAGGGCGCGGCCGCCACCCGGACGCTGCTGTCCCGGGCCGGGCGGCCCACCGCGATCGTCTACGACAGCGACGTGATGGCCGTCGCCGGGCTCGGCGTGGCCGGGGAGATGGGGGTCGCGGTGCCCGGCGAGCTGTCCATCGTCTCCTTCGACGACTCGGTGCTCGCCCGGATCGTGCACCCGCCGCTGACCGCGCTCAGCCGGGACACCTTCGCGCTCGGCGAGCAGGTCGCGCGCAGCCTGCTGGAGGCGCTGGACGGGGCCGGGGCGGGGCGGGACCTCCAGATGCCCACGCCGCGGCTGACCGTCCGGGAGTCCACCTCGCCGCCCGGCGCGCCCGGGACTTCCCCCTCCGGAGTGGTTGTCGCGCGCATCGTTGACAGCGGTTCTGAACCGGTTTAGCCTCGCAGCGCCGAGCGGCAGCCGCTCGGTCCGCTCCGCCGCACCCCGTCCGGCCCCCGCTGCCCGTCCCGCTCCCCGCGCCGCCGCTCCGGTGCGCCGGGGGCCCGGCGGCGGCGCGACCCCCACCCGATCCACCACCGGCACCACACGCTCCAGCACCGGCACGCCCGCATGCAGTCGGGCCCCCGTCCGCGACGGCGGGCCCGCCCCCACCCTCCTCCGCTCGATCGGAGCCACCGCATGTCACGACGCCTCCCCCTGCTGCTCAGCGCCGTCCTCGCGACGGCCGCCCTGACCGCCACCCCCGCCGCCTGGGCCGACCCGGCACCGGCCGCGCTGCCGGGCGCCGGGCCGGCCGCGGCACCCGCCGCCACCGCCGGCCAGGGCAGCCAGCCCTTCGCCTCGTACTGGTACCCCAACAGCATCCTGAACTGGGACCCGGCCACCGACCCGGACGCCCGCTTCAACCGCTCCCGCGTCCCGCTCCAGCCGCGCACCAGCGATCCGGCGCTGCGGGCCAACCCCAACGCCCGGACCGGCGAAGGGAAGATCGCCTCGCTGGTCTCCTTCGGCCCCACCTCCAACAACCCCTCGCAGGGCTCCGCCGACCCCAACTACTACGCCTTCGGCTACTGGCAGTACGTCGACAAGCTGGTGTTCTGGGGCGGCTCGGCCGGCGAGGGCCTGATCCTCGCCCCCAACCCGACCGTGATCGACGCCGCCCACCGCAACGGCGTCAAGGTGTACGGCACGGTCTTCTTCCCGCCCGGCGCGTACGGCGGACAGCTCCAGTGGGTGCGCGACTTCGTCCAGAAGTCCGGCAGCCGCTACCCCGTCGCCGACAAGCTCGTCCAGGCCGCGCAGTACTACGGCTTCGACGGCTGGTTCATCAACCAGGAGACCGGCGGCGGCGATTCGGCCCTGGCGGGCGAGCTGCGCAACCTGATGCAGTACACCAAGGCGCAGAGCGGCACCGAGTTCATGTGGTACGACGCGATGACCACCTCCGGCGGGGTGAACTGGCAGAACGCCCTCACCTCCGCCAACTCGCCCTTCCTGCAGGATGGTTCGAAGCGCACCTCGGACTCGATGTTCCTGAACTTCGACTGGTCGGCGAGCGGCCTCAACTCCTCCCGGGCGCTGGCCCGGCAGCTCGGCCGCAGCGAGTACGACCTCTACTCCGGTATCGACACCGAGGCCAACGGCTACAACACCGGCGTGAACTGGTCCGCCCTCTTCCCGTCCGGGCAGCCGCACACCACCTCGCTCGGCCTCTACCGCCCCGAGTGGACCTGGAAGTCCGCCACCGACCGCGCCGACTTCTACGCCAAGGACGCCCGCTACTGGGTCGGCGCCAACAACGACCCGTCCCGGACCGACCTCTCGGCGAGCTGGCCCGGCCTGGCCGGCTACGTCGCCGAATCCTCGCCGATCACCGCCAAGCCGTTCGTCACCACCTTCGACACCGGGCAGGGCGACTTCTACAACGCGGCCGGCACCCGGGTCGCCACCGGCGGCTGGAACAACCTCTCGCTCCAGGACGTCCCGCCCACCTACCGCTGGATGGTCGACTCGACCGGCAGCAAGCTCACCCCGTCGGTCGACTTCGGCGACGCCTACCAGGGCGGTTCCTCCCTGCGGTTGAGCGGAAAGCTCGACGCCGCCAACACCGTACGGCTGTACCAGACCAAGCTGCCCGTCGCCGCGAACACCAGGCTGGACCTGGTGGTCAAGACCCCGGCCGCCGGGTCCACGAAGCTCAAGGCCGCGGTGTCGTTCACGGACTCCCCGAGCAGCTTCACCACGGTCGACGTCGGCGCCAACACCGGCACCGGCTGGGAGCGGCACATCCTCGACCTCTCCCCGTACGCGGGCCGCACCATCGCCCAGATCGCCCTGCGGGTCGAGGGGAGCGACCCCTCGTACGACCTCCGGGTCGGCCAACTCGCGGTCTACGACGGCTCGGTGGAGACACCGGCGGCACCGGCCGGACTCACCGTGCTCGGCGCGAGCGACGTGACCGCCGGCTCCAGCCAGTCGCTGCGGCTGTCCTGGACGGCGGCGCCCGGCGGCAACGTGCACCACTACGAGGTGTACCGCCGCAACGCGGACGGCAGCCGCAGCTTCCTCGGCGCCACGCCCAACGACGCGTACTTCGTCGGGCGGCTCGACCGGGCGGGCGGCGAGAACGCCACCACGCTGGACGTCGAGGCGGTGTCCACCACCTACGGGCGCTCCACCGCCGCGTCCACGACGGTCGGTTGGAACGGCACCCCGCCGACCTCCACCAACCTGGCGCTCAACCGCCCGGCCACCGCCTCCGGCCAGTGCAACGCCAACGAGGGCCCGGCCAAGGCCGTCAACGGCAGCGTCAGCGGCGGGACCGGCGACAAGTGGTGCGCGCTGACCTCCGCCAAGTGGCTGGAGGTGGACCTCGGTTCGGCGAAGCAGCTGTCGAAGTTCGTGGTCAAGCACGCGGCGGCGGGCGGCGAGAGCGCCTCGTTCAACACCCGCGACTTCACCATCCAGGTCCGCTCGGGCGCCAACGACCCCTGGACGACCGTCGCCGACGTCACCGGCAACACGGCCAGCACCACCACCCACCCGGTGGACACCGCCGCCCGCTACGTCCGGCTGGTCGTCAACACGCCGACCCAGAACGGTGATCCGGCCGCCCGCGTCTACGAGTTCGAGGCCTGGGGCGCGTAGCCCCGCTGTCCCGCGCTGTCCCGCTGTCCCGCGCTGTCCCGCTGTCCCGTGCGCCCCGCGCCGCCCTGTTCGAGGAAAGGAAGCACCCCCGTGCCGGTCACCATCACCGCCGTCGAGAGCACCGATCTGTTCGTCGGCCCCGAGGACGCCCCGCGCCAAGTGCTGCGGGTCACGCTGGAGGGCCCGGCCGCCCGGATCACCGTCAGCGGCCCGGGCGTCCGCGGCGAGGCGACCGGCACGGGCCTGGTCGAGGTCCCGCTGGAGATCAGCGGGGCCTCGACCGGCGACCGACTCCCGGTCACCGTCCGGGCCTCCGACGCCACCGCCGAATCCGTGTCGGACGCCACCGCCGAATCCGTGGTCGAGGTCGCCGAGCCCGGCTGGACGATGTTCCTGGTCTCGCACTTCCACTACGACCCGGTCTGGTGGAACACCCAGGCCGCCTACACCTCCCCGTGGGAACTGCTCTCCGCCGACGCCACCACCCGGCCGCTGTGGGAGCGCAACGGCTTCGCCCTCGTCGACGCGCACCTGGACCTCGCCCTGCGGGACCCGGTGTACAAGTTCGTGCTCGCCGAAGTCGACTACCTGAAGCCGTACTTCGACCAGCACCCGGAGCGCCGCGAGACCCTGCGGCAGCTGCTGGAACGCGGCCAGGTCGAGCTCGTCGGCGGCACCTACAACGAGCCGAACACCAACCTCACCGGAGCCGAGACCACCATCCGCAACATCGTCTACGGCATCGGCTACCAGCGCGACATCCTCGGCGGCGACCCCCGGACCGCCTGGCAGCTCGACGTGTTCGGGCACGACCCGCAGTTCCCCGGCCACCTCGCCGCGGCCGGCCTCACCGGCAGCGCCTGGGCGCGCGGCCCCTTCCACCAGTGGGGCCCGATCCAGAAGAACTTCCGCGAGGCCAAGGACGACGCCCGGGTGATGCAGTTCCCGAGCGAGTTCGAGTGGATCGCCCCCGGCGGGGACGGCGTGCTCACCCACTACATGCCGCACCACTACTCGGCCGGCTGGTGGATGGACTCCTCCCCGGACCTCGCCACCGCCGAACAGGCCGTCTACGAGCTGTACCGCAAGCTCAAGCCCGTGGGCGCGACGAAGAACCTGCTGCTGCCGGTGGGCACGGACTACACCCCGCCGAACAAGTGGGTCACCGAGATCCACCGCTCCTGGGCCGCCAAGTACCTCTGGCCCCGGTTCGTCTGCGCCACCCCCCGCGACTTCCTCGACGCCGTCCGCGCCGAGCTGGCGGCCACCGGCCGGCGGCCCAGCCCGCAGACCCGCGACATGAACCCGGTGTACACCGGCAAGGACGTCTCGTACATCGACACCAAGCAGGCCCAACGGGCCGGCGAGGTCGCGGCCGTGGACGCCGAGAAGCTCGCCACGCTCGCCTCCGTGCACGGCCTCGGCCGCTACCCGGCCGCGGCGCTCGACAAGGTCTGGCGCCAACTCGCCTACGGCGCCCACCACGACGCGATCACCGGCTCCGAGTCCGACCAGGTGTACCTGGACCTGCTCGGCGGCTGGCGGGAGGCGTACGACCTGGCCTCCGGCGTCCGGGACGCGGCGCTGGACGCGCTGACCGCGCGGATCTCCACGGCGGGCGCGGGGCAGGCCGTCGTGGTCGCCAACACGCTCTCCTTCGACCGGACCGACCTCGTCACCGTCGAACTCCCCTCCGACGCAACCTCGGTGAGGGTGCTGGACGACACCGGCTCGCCCGTGCCCAGCGCCGTCGACCGGGGCACCCTGCGCTTCCTCGCCGCCGATGTGCCCGCGCTCGGCTGGCGCACCTGGCGACTGGTGGAGGGGGAGGCGGAGCAGCCGTGGACGCCGGCCCCGGGCCTGACGATCGGCAACGGCCGGTACCGGGTGACCGCCGACCCGGTGCGCGGCGGCGGCCTCTGCTCGGTTCAGGACCTCCTGCGCGACCGGGAGTTGATCCAGGACGGCCGGATCGGCAACGAGCTGCGCGTGTACGAGGAGTACCCGCAGCACCCCGACTTCGGCGAGGGCCCCTGGCACCTGGTGCCCAGCGGACCGGTGACCGGCTCCGGGGGAGCCGACGCCGCCGTCCGCCGGGAGACCGGGCCGCTCGGCGAGCGCCTGGTGATCGACGGCACCGTCGACGGCGTCCGGTACGAGCAGACCGTCACCCTGTGGCGCGGCCTCGACCGGGTGGACTGCCGCACCCGGGTGGTGGACTACTCCGGCGCCGACCGGCTGTTGCGGCTGCGCTTCCCGGTGGACGTCCCCGGCGGCCTGCCGGTCAGCGAGGTCGCGGGCGCGGTCGTCGGACGCGGCTTCGCGATGCCGGACGTGGACTCGGCGGAGGCGCCGTGGACCCTGGACAACCCGGCCAACACCTGGTTCGGCCTCGGCGCCACCGCGCGGGCCGAACTGACCGACAGCACGGGGATGGTGACCGGCTCGCGCGCCCTCGGCGTGGCCGAGGTCGTCGTCCCCACCCTGGACGACGCCGCCGACGCCCGCCCTCTGGTGGTCGCGCTGGCACGGGTCGGGGTCACCGCCACCACCTCGGGCGCCGACTGGGCGCGGTACGGCTGGCTGGACGTGGACTCCAACCTGCCGGACTTCCGCATCGTGGTCGGCTCGCCGGACCTCAACCCGGTGGCATGGGAGTTGATCGACCTGGCGGGCGAGGAGTACGCGGCCGCCCTGAAGACGCACGGCGCGGTCTGGGTACCGGCGGCGACCCCGCTCACCGAGGTCTGGCGCCCGGACGCCGACCTGCGCGACCTGCGCGCACTGCCGGCACTGATCGTCTCCGACCCCTCCGCCCTGGTCGACGACCTGGCCGACGCCCGGATCACCGCCGTCTGCCCGTCCGCCGTCCAGGACCAACTCGCCGACCACACCGTGGCCTTGCTGAGCTTCGGCCTGCCCGGCTTCGCCGTCGACACCACCGGCGCGCTGCACCTGTCGCTGATGCGCTCCTGCACCGGCTGGCCCTCCGGCGTCTGGATCGACCCGCCCCGGCGCACCCTGCCCGACGGCGCATCCTTCCAACTCCAGCACTGGACACACGAGTTCAGCTACGCACTGGTCGGAGGCGACGGCGACTGGCGGGATCAGACACTGCCCGCCCAGGGCCAGGAGTTCAACCACCCGCTGTACGCCCGGATCGCCCCCGCCCAGGAGGGACCGCTGCCGGCCACCCTCTCCTGGCTGCGGGTCGAACCCCAGCGCGAGGTGCTGCTCGGCACCCTCAAGCCGACCGGCAACCCGATCGCGCACGGCTCGGCCGCGCCGCTCGGCAGCGAACTCACCGTCCGGCTGGTCGAGTCGACCGGCCTCGGCCGGACGGCGAAGCTCAGCGGCGCCCTCGGCCTGGACGACGTACGGGCCGCCGACCTGCTGGAACGCCCGCGCCCCGCCGACGGCCCCGCCCTCGACCTCGCCGGCTCGCAGATCGCCACCCTGCTCGCCTCCCCGGCCGTCACGGCCCCGGTGGGTGAGACGGACCTCGGTCCGGTGGCGGAGACGGCCCAGCCCGTCCACGCCCGCTACTGGCTGCACAACCGGGGCCCGGCACCACTCGGTTACCTGCCGGTGTCCGTCGGCGCCTCGCCCGGACTGCTGCGGACGGCGGGGGAGCCGGTGACGCTCTCGGTCGCCCTCTCCTCCCAGCTGCGGGACGCGGCCGTCGAGGGCACAGCCGTCGTACTCCCGCCCGAGGGCTGGACCACGAGCCTCGGCAGCCGCCCGTACCGGCTCGCACCCGACGGCCACCTGCGCTTCCCGGTGACCCTCACCCCGCCAGCCGACGCCGAGCCCGGGCTGCACTTCGCCGCTGTCCGGATCGAGCACGACGGCCAGCAGATCGAGGACGTGGTGACCATCGCCGTCGGCGACCTGCCCGACCTGCTGCCCGTCCCCGGCGACACCCCCGAGGACTGGACGATCGCCCAGGGCACCAAGGCCACCAGCGGCCGCGACACCGGCCTGGACGTCGAGGTCTCCACCGAGACCCTGCACGTCGTCCCCGGCAGCCGTACCGCCCTCTCCCTCACCCTCACCAACCGCACCCGCGGCGAGATCCGGGGCGAGCTGCAACTCGTCTCTCCCTGGGGCACCTGGGACGTCATCGCCGACCCCGTCCGCGGCTTCACCGTCCCGGCCGGCAGCTCGTCGGTGGTCGAATTCGCCGTCTCCGTCGCCGAATCCACCGACCCGGGCTCGTACTGGGCCCTGGCGAAGGTCATGTGGTTCGGCCGCTGCCAGTACGCCCCGACCGTCGCCCTGGTGGTGGAAGCATGACCCTCGGCCTCCTCGACGGTCGCCCCCTCCCACGTGCGGCCCTCGACCACCGCCTCGCCGCCCTCCGGAACGGCCCGCGCGCCACCGCCCTGCCACAACCAGGCAGTTCGGAGGACCGCCAGCTGACCCGCTGGGTCGCGCAGGTCTTGTTGACCGAAGCCCTCTGCGAGGCAGTCGCCGCCGAACGCGACCTGCCCGTGGTTCCTGATGGCCCCGCCCACCTCGACCAACAGGCCGCCGTCGAACTCGGCTCCATCACGGCGGCTGCCTACGAGGGCAACGCCGCCGTCCGCGCCGTCTACGACGCCGTTACGGCCGACATTGACCCCTCACCCGAGGGCATCGCCCACTACCGCACCCTGACCGCCCGCCCGGCGGCCGAGAGTTGGCACCTCGCTCTCCCTGACGGCGAGTTGGAAGCCGACCCCACCACCCTCCCCGCCGCCCTAGCCGAGGCCCTCCGCACAGCCCCACCCGGCGCATGGGTCACCGCCGGCCCCTGGACGGCAGCCCTCCTCGCCACCCACACCACTCCGGAAGGCGACGACCCCACCCCCACCCTCCGCGCCGCCGCCCGCCGAGCAGCATTCGTCCGCTGGCTCGACCACGAACGCGCCCAACGCCTCACCCTGGTCGAGGGATTGGAACACCCAGGCGACCCGGCCCAACCCGACAACCACCACCGCCACTGAGGTGCACGGACGCGCCCGCCGCGCTCGTCCACCGAGCGCGGCGGGCTGGATCCAATCGAGCCGATGAGTCGATCCGCCGGACGTCGCCGATACGGCGACGTCCGGCGGCCTGAACTTCGCCATCACCTCGTGGCGTTCGCGCGTTTGGCGAGCTTCACCAGCTCCGACGGGGCGATTCGGCCTGCGATGACGACGAGTTCATGAACGGCCTCCCGGGCTGCCCTTACCTGAGATCTCCTCCAGGAACGTGACGTCGAAGGAGGCGAGGTACTGGGCGCGTTCGTCCAGAAAGGCCTGGACATGCGGCTGTCGTTCGTGCTCCTCGAAAGCCTCGCGGTCCGCATACAGCTCGTAGAAGACGCGGACGGTGGGCTCCTCAGGTACGGCGTGGTTGACGTACACGAGAGTGCCGGGCTCCTTGGCGCGGATGCCCTCAAGTGCCTTCTCTGCCAACCGGTCGAAGGCACGAGCGGCTTCCGCGCTGTGGGCGACGAAGCGCACGACAAGACCGAATCCCATGGTGACGACTCCACTTCCGATGCTGGTCGAGGCTCGCATGACTGGGCGAGGTTCTGCGGGTAACAGATTCCCTTGACCTGGGGCTGGCATCCAGTAGCGGGTGTGGGCAAGGTCGGATGGTTCGACGTCCTGGAGGTCGTACGACTACTTCCTCTATGGCGGCAGCGGCCCGGCCCGGGATGACCGGGCCGGGCAGTACCTCAGTCGTCCTCCTCGGTGCCGGGGAACGGGACGGCCCACGGTTCCGCATCCAGTTCGACGCCGTTGGCGAGGTAGGCGATGGTGCGGTACCAGCCCGTGAGGACGAGGAGTTCCAGGAACTGGGCGTCGTCGTAGTGCGGGCGTAGGGCCTCCCAGGCGGCTGGCGAGAGGTGGGCGGTGTCGTGTAGCTCGTCGACGGCGGCGAGCAGGGCCGACTGCCGGGGGGACCAGGCGGCGCCGGCCGCCTCCGGATCGTCGGCGGCGGTCGCCCGGAGCTGTTCGGGGGTGAGTCCGGCCTGCGGGGCGAGGGTGGGGCCGCCCGGTGATGGCCGCGCTCGACCTGCTGGGCCGGCGCTGGACGCTGCGCATCCTGTGGGAGCTGAGCCAGGCCCCGGCGGGCTTCCGTGATCTCCAGCGCCGGTGCGAGCGGATGTCCTCCAGCGTGCTCAGCACCCGTATCGCCGAGCTGACCGAGGCCGGGCTGCTCGCCCCGCACGACGACGCCTACCGGCTCACGCCGCTCGGCGCCGACCTCGTCACCGCCCTCGGCCCGCTCACTGCCTGGAGCCACCGGTGGGCCGCCGAAACGGAGCCGCCCGGCGGTCGGCTCGGGTGAGCCGACCGCCGGGCGGTCCGGGGGCGTGGTCGTGCGGTCAGACGGTGGCGGCCTGCTCAGCGGCCTGCTCGGCAGGCTGCTCGTCGGTGCCGGAGGTGTTCTCCCGGGGGGTCGGGAGCACGGCCATGATCACGCCGGAGATCACGATGGTCGCCGCCCAGGCGAGCCCGTACTTGCCGACGAAGGTTCCGGAGAGCGGGCCGGCGAACCAGTCGCACTTGGTGAAGGCGAGCCCGGCCAGCAGCGCGAGCACCCAGGAGACCATCGCCTGCCAGCAGAAGCCGCCCGTGTACCAGTAGCGGCTCTTCCTGCTGGTGTCCATGAGCGCGGCGGCGTCGTAGCGCACCGCGCGCGAGCGGCGCCGGTACATGTCCACCGCGTAGACGCCGATCCAGGCCGAGAAGGAGACGGCGAGCAGGATCAGGAAGGTGATGAACGAGCCCAGGAAGCTCTTGGCGACCAGCATCAGCAGCAGGCCGCCGACCAGCGAGATCACGGCGTTGATGCTGACGGCCATGGCGCGCGGCAGCTTCACGCCCATGGTCTGCGCGGTGAAGCCGGCCGAGTACATGGAGAGGCTGTTGATCAGCAGCATGCCCACGATCGCGGTCAGCAGGTAGGGCACGGCCAGCCAGGTCGGCAGCAGGTCGCCGAGGAAGGAGACCGGGTCCGCGGCCTCGGCCAGGCCGGGCGAGGCCACCGCCATCACGGCGCCCATCAGCACCATCGGCACCATGACCAGGCCGGCGCCGGAGACCGTCACGCCGACGATCTTCCGGCCGGAGGCGGCGTGCGGCAGGTAGCGGGCGAAGTCCGGGCCGGTGGGGACCCAGCTGATGCCGCCGGCCGCGATGGTGCCGATCCCGGCGATCATCATCGCGGTGGTGCCCGCGGGCTTGGAGAAGACCTCGCTCCAGTTCATGGTCGCGACCAGGTAGCCCAGCACGAGCACGCTGAAGACCCCGAAGAGGTACGTCGACCAGGTGTTGCAGACGTTCAGCGCCTTCCGGCCCATTCCGGAGACCAGGAAGGTGCAGGCGACGAAGGCGAAGAGCGTGATCACGATCAGCGCGGTGTTGCTCTTGACGCCGAAGACCAGGTCGAGGACGGTCAGCACGGCGTAGGCGCCGGTGACGGCGTTGATCGTCTCCCAGCCGAACCGGGCGATCCAGAGGATCGCGCCGGGGAAGAGGTTGCCGCGTACCCCGAAGGTGGCCCGGGAGAGGGTCGCGCCCGGGGCTCCGCCCCACTTCCCGGAGACCGACAGCACGCCGACCATGCCGAACGAGATGAGGGCGGCGCACGCGGCGACGACCAGGACCTGCCAGAAGTTCAAGTGGTTGAACACCACCAGGGCCGCACCCATGGTGAGGAGCAGGACGCTGATGTTCGCCGCGACCCAGGTCGGGAAGAGCTCGCGGACTCTGCCCCGGCGCTCGTGGTCGGGGACAGGCTCAATGCCGCGGGTCTCGATCGCGCCGTCGTTGGCGTCGGTGGACGGATTGTCCATGAGGGTGGCTCCGTGCGTGTGAAGCGGGAGGTAAATCGGTCAAATAAGATATTTGTGGAACTCTTCGCGCGTAGCGGGAGTCGAATCATCCTACTTTGTTCTGGACGCAGAGCGGTTGGCGCCGATGGTCCGGGAGGCGGCGGCCGGCGCACCCGCCTCCCGCTCCCGGACCGCCGGGCACGTTCGTACAACCGGTCCACCCGGAAAACCCTGCGACCGCGGGGGCGGCCGGCCTGTTGAATGGCCCGCATGTCCAGTGCACCGCACAGCCCGGCCGAAGCCGTCGACCACCTCCTCGCCGAGCTCGCCCCGCTCGCCCACCCCGCCCGGATGCGGCGCCTCGCCGCCTGGACGAAGGAACGGGCAGCGGAGGGACCGAACGAGGGCGACGGACGGGAGCGGTTCGGCCCGCTGCTGTCGGAACTCGACAAGCGCGGCGCCTACGGCCGAGGGCTGGCCGGAGTCGCCGCCACGATCGCCGGGGACGGCGCCTTCGTCGCCGCGCGGCTCACCGATCCCGACCCGGCGGTCAGCCGCCAGGCCCTGAAGGCCGCACTCCACCTGCCGGTCGCGGACGAGCTGCTGGCCGCGGCGATGGCCGACGCGCCCGCCGTCCTGCGCCACCGGCTCACCACCTTGATCGTCGCCCGCGGGCGCACCGCGCTGGCGGAGCGGCTGCTGCTCCCCGTCCGGCAGGCGTGGGGGGACGCGGCGGCGGCCCGGCTGCTGCCGGGCTGCGGGCCCGAGACCGTCGCCCGGTACCTGCCCGGGCTGTTCCTCGCCGTGACGCGCTGGAGCGTCCTGGCCCGCCGCCACCCCGACCTGCTGCTGGACGAGGTGGCCCGCCAGCTCGCCGAACTGCCCGAGCCGGCCCGCCCCGCCTGGTGGCAGCGCAACGCGGACGTCCTGGCGGCCGCCGCCGGGCACCGACCGGAGCGGGTGCTGGACCTGCTGGAACGCCACTGCCCCACGTGGTTGCCGCAGCCGGTGCAGGGGTGCCTGGGCCGGTTGCTGACCGCCGCGCCCGGCCGGACCATCCGGTTGATCACGCCGCCCGAACGCGCGGCCACCGCGTCGATCTCCCGCAGCGCGCTGACCCGGGTCGCCCGGTTCGACCCGCCCGAGCTGCCGGACCTCGGCCGGGCCTGGAGCACCGCCCCGATCTGGCTCGCCCGGCTGCTGCGCGCCCTGCCGCCGTCCCGGCGCGAGGCGTTCTACGACCTCGTCACCGCGGACCGGGACCTCAGCCGCAGCGAGCTGTCCGGGGCCGTGCTCGACGCGCTGCCCCGCCGACGGGCGCAGGCCGAGGCCCGGCGGATGGCCGCGCAGGCCGCCGAGCGCGGCGCCGCGTGGTCGGTCGTGCTGGCCCACGTCGCCCACCTGCCGGTGGCCGAGGCCCGGCCGCGGCTGCTCGCCGCCACCCGGCGGCCGGCCGCGGAGGACCGGGCGCTGGCCTACCCGCTGCTGGTCCGCAACGCGGCCCGGTCGGGCGAGCCGGCCGCCGTCGGCGAACTCCTCGACGACCTGCTGCGGCTGCGCAACGAGCAGGATCCGGTCCGCTCCCCGGCCCTGGTCGCGCTGGCCGAGGTCCCGCCCGCGCTCTTCCGGGGGGAGGCGGCGGCCGCCGCCCTCGGCCGGATCGTCACCGACGCCGTCGAGGCCCGGGACACCTCCTGGCAGACCCGCGGAGCGCTCTCGCAACTCGCCCTCGCCGTCCTGCGGGAGCACGCGGTGAGCGGTGAACAGCCGCTGCTGGGCTGGGCCCTGGCCGCCCTGCGGCAGCTCTCCGGGATGCTCGGCAGCGTTCCGCTGGGCCGACTGGACACCGTGCTCCGGCGCGGACAGGAGGCACAGGTCTTCGAGGCGCTGCGCCCGTGGCTGGCGGCCGGCGCGGACCGGGTCGACCACACGCTGACCTTCGCCCTGGCCGGAGCCCTGGGCCGGCGTGCCCACCACCTGCCCGAACTGCAGGAACTCCTCTGGGAGGCCATCCAGTTCGGCGACAACGCTACCTTCATCCAGGCCGTCCGGTACTGGCTCGCGGACCCGGCCACCCGCGGCGAGCGGGTGGCCCGGGTGCTGGAACTGGAACCGTCGGCCGCCGTCCTGCCGCCGGTGCTCCGGGTACTGGCCCGCGGGCGCACCGACCTGTTGGACACCGTCCTCGCCGACACCCCGCCGTACGGGCGCTTCCTGGCGGCGGGGACGCACTGGCTGCCGCCGGTCGACGGCATCGAGGGCTGGACACCCGGACAACAGGCCGCCGCCGCACGCCTGTTGGCGGAGGCCGCGGCCGACGCCTCGCTGCCCCGGCAGGTACGGGCCGGACACCTGTGCACCGTGGTGGCGGTCCCCGAGCGCGGCTTCGCCACCGTCCGGCCGTACGTCGACTCCCCGGACACCGTGCTCGCCGAGGCCGCGCTCGGAGCCCTGATCTGGACCGACCGGCCCGCTGAGGCACTGCCCCTGCTGCTCGCCCAGGCCGGGAACGACCGGGCACGGGTCGCGCTGTACGCGGCCGGGCGGGCCGCCGGGTTCGTCGCGCCGTCGCGACTGGCGGGCATGCTGCGGGCGGTGCTGCTGCCGGCGGCGGACGGGGCCGCGGAAGCCGGTGGCGGGGCGGCCGGCGGCGGGGCGGCCGGCGGCGGTGGGGCGAAGGTCACCAGCCGGAAGGAGCTGGTGCGGCTGGCCGCCCGGCTGCTGCCGGTGGACACCGCAGGCGCACTCCTCGCCGAGGCCCACGACCTGCCCGGCCAGCACCGCGACGTCCGGGCTGCGGTCGTGGCCGCCACCGTCGACCTGCTCCCCGCACCCGCGGCCTGGCGGCTGCTCGAAGACGCCGCGACGGGCGCCCCCGTGGCCCGGTCCGCCGTGCTGCGCACCCGGCCGCTGGACCTGCCGACCACCGACCGCCCCCGCTACGCCGCGCTGGTGGCCCGGGTGGCGAGCGGCGACGACCCGCACACCGCCCAGGTCGCGCTCGACCTGCTGGCCGCCTGGTCGCCCTGGTACCCCGAAGCGGAGGAGCTGCTGCTGGCGGGCACCGTCGACCTCGCCAACCGCTCCTCCTGGCGGGCCGCCGCAGCCGGCCTGGCGGCTCTCGCCGTCGGCGGCACGGGCCGCCGGCTGACCGAGGCGCTGGCGCAGCTGCTGGCGAGCGAGGCGTCGGCCGCGGGAGCCCCGGAGCGGGAGGACGGGGACGTGGACGGGGACGGTGGCAGCGGCGGACTGGACGCGGCCGCCGACCGGGACCGGCCGGCCCGGCAGCGGATCGACCACCTGGTCGCCCGGCTCGCCGCCGGCGTGGCCGACCACCCGTCGGCGGAGGGCCTGAAGGCGGTCGGCGAGGCAGCCGAACTCCTCTCCACCGAACCTGACTTCATACCCAAGGCCGTCCAACTCCTGACCGCCACCCTGGAGTTCGACACCACCCAGGACCATCTCCTCGCCGAGCTGGACCGGTTGGCCGCCCTGCACAGTGACCGCCCGGTGCTGGCCGCCCGCACGGCCGAGGCCCTGCGGAGCCGGCTCAACACGCCTCGCCGCCCGGGCGACCCGGCGGTCCTGCACACCGTGACCGAACGGCTCGCAGCCCACGGCGGCCACACCCAAGGCCTGTTCGCGGTCGGTCTCGCCCATGCCCTGGGTCCGCGCACCGGCTGGCGCTCGCAGTGGCGAGCACTGCTCCGCACCCTGCGCCGCCACCCGCAGCCGGATGTCCGGGAGGCGGCCCTGGCGGTACGGACGGCGATGGAGTAGGAGAGCGGGGGAGCGGGGCCGGTAGGGGCGCGGCGGTCAGCCGTCGCGTCCGGCGGCCTGTTCGTAGAGCGCCACCAGGACGCCGTGCACCGGCTCGCCGGGCGGGGCCTCGGCGGCCTCGGCGACCAGGGCCTGGAGGGTGGCGCCGAGGCGCGCGGCCTGGTCGGCGGTCAGCCGCAGGTGCCGCAGGACCAGTACCGGCTCCTGCGGGGCGTCGGCGCACTCCTCGGCCACCGCCTTGAGCAGGGCGGTGGTCGGCCCGGCGTCGCGTCCGGTGTCGCGTCCGGCGCCACGCTCCGTGACGGCGATCCGGCGGGTGGTGCGCTGGTAGAGGTGTTCGCTGCCGCCGCGCACCTTCCGGGTCTCCACGATGCGGACGACGCCGGCCTCCTGCAGCACCTTGAGGTGGTGCGCCACCGTGCCCTTGCGGCTGTCCAGCAGCGCCGCCAGTCGGCCGACCGTGGCGGGCTGCCCGCCGAGTGCCAGCAGCAGCCGTTGGCGCAGCGGGTGGGAGAGCGCCTTGTACTGCTGCGGGCTCTCGATGGTCAGCTCGTGGTCCTCGGGCTGGTGGTCCTCGGGTTGGTGGCCCTCCGGCTGGGGGTCGTGGGGCTCGTGCTCCTGGGGCCGGTCTTCCCGCTGCTGGTCGTCCATGCGTAAAGCGTCCAATTTTCTTGACGCTTTCGCAAGCCGCGTGCTCTACTCGTCGCGACCTGACCGAGCATCACCAGCGGGGGACAGCAGATGGCGCAGCTCCAGTCGGCCGAGATCACCGGGATCGTCACGGAGGTGAGCCGGCTCACGGCCGGGCTCTACGTCTTCCCCGAGATCGGCGAGCGGATCGCCCTGGGCCTCGACGACGCGCTGTCCAAGGGCCGCTACCACCAGTCCGGCGACCCCGAGACGCTCGGCCGGCTGGTCACCGAGGACCTCCAGTCCGTCAACGGCGACGGCCACCTGCGGCTGAAGTTCCACCCGCACGCGATCCCGACGGAGCAGGAGGACGGCGCCGTCCTCGCCGAACTGGCGCGGGCCGCCGACCTCTCGCTCGGCGGCGTACCCCGGATCGAGCGGCTGGAGGGCGGCGTCGCCCTGCTGAAGCTCGCGCCGATCCTCTTTCCGCTCGACATGACCGGCGACTCGCTGAACGCCGCGCTCGGCCTGGTCGCGCGGGCCGAGGCCCTGGTCCTGGACCTGCGCGAGTGCGTCGGCGGCGACCCGTACACGGTCGCCCACATCTGCGGCCACCTCTTCGACGGCCCGACCCACCTCAGCACGATCTACGACCGCGAGGAGGACGCCGAACGGCAGTTCTGGAGCCCCGCGCCGGCACCCGGCCCGCGCTTCGGCGGCAGCAAGCCGCTCTACGTGCTGATCAGCGGGGCCACCTTCTCGGGCGGCGAGGCGCTCGCGTACGACCTCCAGCAGCGCGGCCGCGCCGTGGTGGTCGGCGAGGCCTCCGGCGGCGGCGCCAACCCCCGCCGGGGCTTCACGCTCCACCCCCACCTGGAGGCCACCATCCCGACCGCCCGCTCGATCAACCCGGTGTCCGGCGGCAACTGGGAGGGCACCGGCGTCATCCCGGACACCGCCACCGACCCGGCCCGGGCCCACGAGACGGCCCACCGCGCCGCACTGGCCGACATCGCCCGGCTCGGCGGCGACACCCCGTCGGCCGAGGAGGCCCGGCAGGCCCTCCACGGCCAAGCGGACGACCACCCCACGCCGCCGGACGCCCGGCTCTGACCTCCGGCCCTGGCGTCCGGCGCTGCGCCGGTCCTGCGTCCCGGGAGTGGTTCAGTGTCCGGGGTTGGCCCCGCACGCGGCCGTGGTGAGGAAGGCCGTCACCGCGGACTTGGCGGCGCGCGGGTCGGAGCGGTCGTACGGGTTGTGGGAGAGCACCAGTTGGCGTCGGCCGTCCGCGGTGCCGGCGACCATCGTCGAGTAGCCGGGGAGGTCTCCGCTGTGACCCCAGAACACGCCGCAGGGAGTGTCGAACCGGGCCAGCCCCAGCCCGTATCCGCGTCCTGGGCCGGCGTCCGTCCTCCTGGTCATCTCGGCGAGTTCGGCGGGCCGCAGCAGCCGGCCGTCCAGCAGGGCGGCGATGAAGCGGTCGAGGTCGGCGGCGCTGGAGATGCCCTGCCCGGCGGCGCCCATGACGGACGGGTTGAGTTCGGTGACGTCCACCGGCCCGGTCGAGAGCTTCACATAGCCGTGCGCATGGGGGCCGGGCAGCCGGACGGAGCGGCCGGGCATGCCGGTGTCGCGCAGTCCCAACGGCTGGATGATCCTCCGGTCGACCTCCTGTTGCCAGGGGTGGCCGGTGACCTTCTCGACGAGCAGGCCGGCGAGCAGGTAGTTGGTGTTGGAGTAGTGCCAGCCCTGTCCCGGTGGGAAGTACGGAGCGTTGCGGTTGGCCAGTGCGAGCAGGTCGGCCGGCTGGTAGGTCTGCCAGCGCGGTCCCGCCAGCCAGTCGAGGTACTGGGACTCGTCCTGGGGATCCAGGCCGGGCGCATCGGTGTAGTTGTACAACCCGGAGGTGTGGTCGAGGAGTTGGCGGACGGTGATGGACGATCCGTTCGGGACCGCGCCGGGCAGGTGACGGTCGATCGGGTCGTCCAGGCCGATGCGCCGCTCGGCGGAGAGCTGGAGCAGGACGGTGGCGACGAAGGTCTTGGTGACGCTGCCGATCCTGAACCGGGCGTGCTCGGGTACCGGCGTGCCGGTGGCCAGGTCGGCCACGCCGGCCCGCCCGCGCCAGACGGTCCGCCCGTCCTGCCGGACCTCGCCGACGGCTGCCGAGGAACCGGTGTCGACGATGCCCTGGAGCGTGGTGCGCAGTGCGGTGGCCTCGGCGCTGCCAGTCGCCAACGTTCCCTGCTCGCCTGCCGGTTGGGCATCGACCGGCAGGCGGCCGGGGGGTGCGGCGAAGCTCGGGGTGGCACCGGCGCCGAGCAGGGCGGCGGCGGCCAGGAGCGCGGCCGCCGAGCGGAGGCCGCGCCTCAGGGTGCGCGGAGGTGTCGTCACGTCGGACATGGGCTGCTTCCCTCCCGGGGCAGGCGCGCATCGCCGCCCCCGTACCGAGCGTGCCGGAGGGGTTCCCGCCCGGGCATCCACCGGAGGTGCCGCGCCGTGTCCTCCCCGGGACTGGTCGGGCCAGTTGGGCGTCGCCCTGCGGGCTGAGCCGGTCCTACACCGCGGCCCGCCCCCGGAGCGGGACTAGAGTAGGACGGTGACCGCTCTGCCGGACAACCTGCCGATCAACGACGTTGAACGCGACCATGCCGTGGAGCGCCTGCAAGAGGCGTTCACCGAAGGGCACATCTCGCGCGAGGAGATGGACGACCGTCTCCACCAGGTGCTCACCGCGAAGACGCGTTCCGACCTCGCGCCGCCCCTGGCCTCGCTCCCCGAGCCGGACCAGGGAGCGGTCCCGACCATCGCCGCCGTCAGCGGGCGCCTGGTGCGCCGCGGCCCCTGGCGGGTTCCGCGCAGCTTTCAGGTGGCGTCGGCCTTCGGGCGGGTGCACTTGGACCTGTCGGAGGCGGTCATCGAACATCCGGTGATCGACATCGAGTTGGGGCTCGGTACCGGCAGTGCGAAGATCACCGTCCCGCGCGACGCCGTCGTCAACATCGACGGCCTCCAGGGAGGCTGGAAGGACGTGCGCTACACGCCTCCCCGCCGCTCATCCGTGGGCAACCCGACGATACGGATCACCGGGACCACCGGCTTCGGCCGTCTGAAGATCCGGCACGCCCGGCGCTGAGCGGCGGCGTCGGCGAGGTCGGTGCTCTCTCTGGCTGGACCGAGGGGCTGGTTGCCTGCGCTGCGGACAGCAAGCGCCGCAGGATGGTGAGCAACTCGCCTTCTCCGGCCGGTGGTTGCTGCGCCCGCCAGGCGATGTGGCCGTCCGGGCGGACGAGGGCGGCGCCGCCGGTGGTGGCGGGAAGGCCGGTGGCGCGGGCCCAGTCGGGGGGCGCCAGGGTGTGTACGGTGACCGGCAGTCCCGCCGCTGTCGCGGTGTCCGCCTGGTGCTGCCAGCCGGCGTCCTCCGTGGCCGTGGTGAACAGGGTGAAGCCCGGCCCGACCAGGTCGAGGGTGGATGTGGCTGCGGCCCCGGGCGGGCCGGGGAGGCGGAGGTGGGGGAGGCGGGTGCCGGGCGTGCCGTCGGGGTGTTCGCGGTCCGGATCCAGGGGTGGCCGTTCCGGGGCTGTCGGGTCCGCGAGGACCGCCGTCGAGCGGTAGGCGGCGGTGAGCAGCAGCTCGTCGTCGATCCGGTACCCGGCGCGGGCACGGGAGTTGGCGAGCGAGATGTCGATGACCTGCCGGGCCACCGGGCGGCGCTCGGCCTCGTAGGTGTCCAGCAGGGCCTCGCCGGCCGTCCCGGCGGTGACCGCCGCGAGTTTCCAGGCGAGGTTGTCCGCGTCGCCGATGCCGGTGTTCATGCCGTGCCCGCCGGTCGGCGGCACCATGTGGGCGGCGTCGCCCGCGAGCAGCACCCGGGCGCGGCGGTAGGCCCCGGCGAGGCGGGCGTCCATCCGCCAGGTCATCGTGTCCTGGACGGTGACGGCCAGACCGGGCAGTCCGGCGGCCTCCCGGACCAGCCGGGCGAGTGCCCGGTGGTCGCCCAACAGGGCGTCTATGCCCGGGAGTTCGGGGTCGTACGGGTACTGGTAGATCCACCGGCGGTCGTTGTCGACGGCCAGGAAGCCGCCGCGGCCCGGTTCGGTGAGGAAGTACGAGGCGCTGGCGCGGTCGGCCACCACCTCGCCGAGTGGTGCCTCGAAGCGGATGCTGAGGAAGTGGCCGAGGCCGGTCGGCCCCGCCATCTCGATGCCGACCGCCGTGCGGACGGTGCTCGACGCGCCGTCGCAGCCGACCAGCCAGTCGGCGCGCACGGTGTGGCGCTCGCCGGTGGTGCGGTCCTCCAGCAGGGCCTGGACGTGTCCGTCCCGCGGGGTGAGGGAGAGCAGACGGGTGGCGAACCGGACGCCGTCCGGGGCGAGTTGGCGGGCCCGTCGGAGCAGGACGGCCTCCAGGGCGTCCTGCGAGCAGATCAGCCCGGGGGCAGGGGTGCGCTCGGCGTCCTCCGGCGTGCCGGCCGCCACGCCGGTGCGGACGAAGTCCGGGTCGACCAGGCTGCGGCCCCGGTAGAAGAACACCTGCGAGGCCGGGAGCCCGGCCCGCCGGACCTCCTCCTCCAGTCCGCACCGCCGGAAGAGCTCCATCGAACGCGCCGACACCCCACGGGCCTTGGGATGGCGCGAGGTGTCCGGGTGCGCCTCGACCAGCAGGTGCGGCACGCCGTGGCCGGACAGCAGGACGGACAGGGTCAGGCCGACCGGTCCGCCGCCGACGATGAGCACGGGTGTGGCCCCGGGGTACCGCATGCCACCACTCCTCAGTAACGCCTACTGGGTCATTTTGACGTTACCATGGTCCGGACGGCACCCTCCCAGACCTCGCGAGGCGACCCCCCATGGCGCAGTCCCAGTCCCAGTCCCAGCCTCAACCCCAACCCCAGTCCCGGCTCCAGGACGGCGACGACGGCAACCCCCGCGGCCTCCATTTCCTCACCGACCTCGCGAACACCGTCCGCGAAGACCCCGACACGGGCGCCGCCGAACTCCAGGCCCTCCTGGACCGCCACGGCGGCCCGCCCCTCCGGCTCACCGACGCCGACGCCCGCGAACTGCGCCAGGCCACCGCCGAGGTGACCGCGGTCCTCGAAACCGACGACCCGGACCACGCCGCCGACCTGATCAACACCCTGCTCGACCGCCACCCGCCCCGCCCCCGCCTGGTCCGCCTCCCCGGCCGGCCCTGGTCCCTGCACACCCGCGCCCCCGCCGACGCCGGCCTCACCCACTGGCTGCTCTCCACCGCCGCCCTCGCCCTCGGCCTGTGGCTCAGCGAACGCGGGACCTGCGCCTGGGGCCGCTGCGCCGCCCCGGGCTGCGGACGCTTCTTCATCGACACCGGCCGCCGCACCCCACAGCGCTACTGCACCCCCCGCTGCGCCACCCGCGTCCGCGTCGCCGCCCACCGCGCCCAGAAGGGCTAGAGGACTGGTGCTGACCGCCGGGTCTACGCTGCCGCCGGAGGGCCCCTGGAGGGTGGCCCGCACAGAGCGAAAGTGAGGGCCGCCATGGCCGGGCGACACCGCCGCCCCCCGCAGCCGGAGCTGCCGCCGGACTCGGACGGCCGGCTCCGGGCCATCGCCGAGCAGCGGGCGGTCGTCGAGGACGGCATCGCCGTGTTCGACGGCTCGGGCGTCCCGTACCTGTACCGCACCGTGTACGAGCCGGACGGCACCGTGCGGCAGACCCTCGTCAGGATCGATACCGGGCCCCTGTGACCAGTCGGCCCGTCCGGGAGGCGTCAGCGGAACGGCCCGCCCGGACCCGCTCACCGTCGGCCCCGGTGGCTGTCCGGCGCCCAACTGGCGAACCTCGGGCCGAGGTTCGCGCACGTGGACGACCATCCGACCTCACCCCCATGGTGCGGGACGTACCCCTTGGGGCGTCCGTACCACCCCGGTGCCGCAGGGGTGGACCGCCGCCGCTCGTGGCCGACTCCGGCGTTGACGACGGTCGTTCGAATACGTCACGCTCGGTGGAACGCCGAGGGCGGGCGCCGGTCGTGCCGCGCTCCGTGCGCCGCCGCCGATGTCCTGCCGCCCCGCCACCCCGGCCTCCGGATGCCCACCGTGAACCCCGTGTGGAGGTACCGCCATGTCCAAGCGCCGTCTCGCCGTCCACGGAGCCGCCGTCGCCGCTCTGACCCTCGCCGCCGTGCTGCTCCCGGCCGTCGGCGCCCACGCCGCGCCGCCCGCCGACTCGTGCACCCAGAACTGGAGCATCAGCTCCGGCGAGGGCTACGCCAACGGCAAGTGGTGCAACTACAACTCCAAGGTCGTCGGCACGGTGCACGACACCAAGGCGGACGGCCGCTGTCCGTACGTGCGCGGCAGCCTCTCCAACGGCGGCCACGTCGACAGCGACTGGGCCGGCGGCAAGGGCAAGTCCCGCGCCATCACCCTCTACGCGCCCTCGGGCACCCACATCACCGGCCTCAGCATGCGCTACATCGGCTGCTGATCCGGACCGGGAGCGACTCCCCGGCCCCCTCCGAGATCGGAGGGGGCCGACGTGCCACCACCGGTGACGGGTCCAGCGGAGCACCTATACGGAGGCCGACTCCCGGAGGTCCTCAGTCGGGACCCGACCGTCCCGCACGGTGATTGCGCGATCCTCCCGACACGTCCGTCACTTGTGCCACCTGTCAGGACCAGCAGGAGCCCGCCAGAGCGGACTCTGGCGGGCTCCTGGGACCGATCGGAAATCGAGCGTGCGGCGACGGCGGCTTCGAGCACGTTCCCCGAGCCTGGGCGGACAATCCGTCGCGCCCGGAGTTCGGGCGCATGGTCAGCAGCTCAACGGCCGTGCGTTCGAAGGGGGTTCGTCTCAGTCGAAGGGGCTCGTCGTCTCGACCCCGTTCTCGTACCACTTCACGCGGTCCCGCACCTCCTTGGGCGACTCCCTGATCATTTTCAGCTCCCAGGCCGTCCAGTGCCTTGAGGGGTCTGCGAGGTCGCCGAACTTCTCGGCCCACTCCCGGGCGTTCGCCTTTCCGATCTCGTCGAGGTTGAAGAAGATCTCGGTCTTCTTCCCCGGAGTGAGTGCCTCGCGGACGGTCTCCATCCAGTTCGTGCCCCTGGGGAAGTCGTGGTACGACTTCGCCTTGATGGCATCCGACTTGGCGAATGCGTCCAGAATGAGCTTGCCGTCGTCGTCCACGGTGACACCGAGGGCGAGCCGCTTCGGGCAGTAGTTCTTCGCGTTGTGGACCAGGACCGGCAGGTCGCCGGCCTGCACGTAGTACGTGTGGAGGTCGTCGACGGTGAGGTTGTAGGCGGGCTGGAGGGTGTTCCAGTGCCGGACGTCCTCGACGCGCTGGGGCCGGCCGGCCGGGTCGCGCAGTTCGTCGCCGGGCTTGAGGGCGGCGGCGTCGGTCCACTGCTTCCGGTTCTCGGACCAGAAGGGGTGGTGGTCGGTGCTGGTCAGGGACTTCCCGGCACCCAGGGAGATGTCCGTGAAGTCGCGGTCGTCCGGGGTGTAGATGGTGTCCGTGACCCGGCGGGGGCCGGTCAGTCCGGTGGTGGGGTCGGTGGCGAGGACCTCGTCGCCGATCCGGACCGTCTCGATGGCGCGGGTGGAGCCGTCGGCCATCAGGACGCGGGTGCCGGCCGGGAAGCTGTTCAGCAGGCACTCGGTGGGGAGCCTGGTGACGAGCTTCTGGATGAACTCGACGGCCTTCTCGCCCCAGGAACCGAACTTCTTGGCCCACTGGGCGAGCTTGGCGACGGCGGCACCGTCGCCGATGAAGGGGATCGCGCCGATGCAGGAGGTGAGAGCCTCCGTGGTGCGGCCCTCGACGGCGTAGTAGGCGCAGTTGACGAGGTCGGCGATGTCGGCGAGGCCGGGGGCGATGACGCCGCCCGCGCCGCCGATGACGTCCAGGGTGAGGTGGACGCTCTCGGAGAAGAGGTGGTAGAGGTAGCTGACGTTGTCGCTGTCCTCCTTCGCCTTCTTGATCTCCTCCTCGATCCCGGCGATCGCGTCCTGCTTCTCCTTCTCGGCCTGGGCCTGCTTCTCGGCCTCCTTGCGCTCCGCCTCCAGCCTGGCGAGCCGGGCCTTCTCCTCGGCGTCCCGCTTCACCTCGTAGCTGGCGTGGGCCTCGTCGGCGGCGGTCTGGGCGGCCTGGGCGTCCTTGCCGGCCGCCTCGGCGGAGGCCCGGGCGGCGGACGCGAACGAGCTTGCTTCGGAAGCGGACCAGCGGGCCTGCCGGGCCGAACTCTCGGCCTGGTTGGCGGAGTAGACGGCCTTGGCGGCGTCGCGGTTGGCGGAGGCCTTGGCGGCGTTGGCGGTCTTCGCGGCCGCGGCGGCCTTGGTGGCGTCGGCCTGGGCGGCGTCGGCGGCGGCCTGGGCCTTGGCGACGTGCTCGGTGGCGGTGTTGGCCGATGCCTGCGCCGCGGCCTCGTAGCCCCTGGCCTCGTCAGCGACGCCGCGGGCGTAGGCGGCGGCGGCCTGGGCCGTGGCGGCGTTCTTCTGGGCGGTCGCGGAGACCGCGGTGGCCTCGGCGATCAGGCCCTTGACGTCGGCGACGTGGACGGCGGTGAGCCGGTCCTTCTGCTGAGCCGTGTACTGGCCCTTGGCGACGAAGGCGCGCAGGTCCTGCACGGGACCTTCGAGGGCGACCTTCGCCGCGGCCTTGAGCTCGGGCTCGGTGGCCGGGGCGTCCTCGAGCCGGGTGGCGGTGAGCCGGTCGTCGGCGGCCTGCGCGTCGGCCAGACCCTTGCCGAGGAAGTCCCGCAGCGCGGCGGGGGTGTTGACCCGCAGCGCGGCGTCGGCGGCCGCCTTGACGGCGGGACCGGCGTTGTCGCTGAGTCGGGTGATCGTCAGCCGGTTCTCCGGCGCCGCGGCCTCGTACTGGCCGCTGTTCAGGAACGCGCCGACCTGGGTCCGGTCGCCCTGGAGCACGGTGTAGGCGGCGTCGCGGACCGCGTTGTTCCCCGAGTCGGTGTAGACCTCGACGGCACGGTCGTGTGCGTCGCGCTCCTCGGCCTCGCGGCGCCCGCTCTTCAGGTAGGAGAGGACGGCCGTGTCCGGGCCGGTGAGGGCCGCTTCGGCCGCTACCTCTCCCCAGTCTCCGGAGATCTTGCGGGAGATCAGGGCGAGCTTGCGGCCGTCGGTGGCGACCTGCGCCGGGGTGGCTCCGGGCTGGTTGGCCAGCTGGGCGAGGCGGTCGGCCTCGGCCTTCGCCTGCTGGACCTGCTGGGCGGCCTGGTCGGTCTGCGCCTGCTTGTCCGTCTCGTCGGCCTTGGCCTTGCGGGCCTTCTCCACGGCGGCCGCGGTGCGGTTCGCCAGGTCCTCCGCCTCGGTACGGCGGGCCAGGTCCTGGACCGCGTTGGCCTGGTCGACCGCGCGCTGCGCGTCCACGGCGGCCGCTGAGGCGGCGTTCGCGTGGTTGGTCGACTCCTGCGCGGCGTTCGCGCTCTGGCCGGCGTGCTCGGCGGCGTACCGGGCGGCCTGCGCCGCCGCGGCGGCGTGCTCGCCCGCGGACTTCAGGAGCGCCGCGGCGGCCGCGGCCTGCGTCGAGGCCTCCCCGGCCAGCTGCTGGGAGGCGGCCGCGGCACGGCCGGCCTCGGCGGCCGAACGGCGCGTGGCCGCCGCGGCCTGCTTGGCCTTCGCCGACTGCCCGCCGGCACTGGCCGCGTAGGCACCGGCCTGCTCGGCGGAGCCCGCCGCGGAGTCGGCGTTGCCCTTCGCGCTCAGCGCGGCACCCGCCGCGTCCTTGCTGCTCTTGGCGGCGTCGTTCGCGTGACCGAGCGTCGTGTTCGCGTCCGCCGCCAGCTTCGCCGCGGCGTCGGCGACATCGGCCGCCACCCGCGCCTCGTGCGCCTTCGCCTGGTCACCGGCGGCCGCGGCCGCGGCCGTCTCGGCATCGGCCGCGGCCCGCTGGGCACCCGCCGCGGCGGCGGCCGCGTTCGACGCCGCGTAGGCGGCGGCCCGCGCACCCGCGTTGGCCGCACGAGCTGCCGCCATCGCCGTCCGCGCCGCCGCACCCGCGCGCTCAGCCGCCGTCGCGGCCTTGTTCGCCGCCTCCGTCGCCTTGGCCGCGTCATTGCCGGCCTTCTGCGTCTCCGACGCGGCCAGCGCAGCGGCCTCCATGGCCTTCTGCGCCTCGTAGACCGCCTTGTCCTTGGCCTCGATCGCCGCGGCCGTCTCCTGCGCCGCCTGCGCGCCCGCGTCCTTCGCCTGCTGCACCAGCTGCGCGATGCTCGCACGCTCCTGGTCACGGCTCTGCGCGATGTACTGGCCGACCGCCAGGAAGTCGCGCACGTCCTCGATCGACCCGTTCAGCGCCGCACGCGCCGCCGCCTGGGTGTTCGTGCCGCCCGCGCTGAGGATCTGCACCAGCTTGAGCCGGTCGTCGGAATCCTTTGCCGGGAACTGTCCCTCGGTCAGGAACCGCTGCAGATCATCACTGTTGTTGCTGCGCAGCGCCGCGTCACCGGCGGCCTGCAGGTTGCTGCCCGCGCCCATCGCGGGGTCGGTGAGCCGGGTGATCATCAGCCGCCGGTCGGCGTCGAGAGCCGCCTGCCAACCACCCTGCAGGAAGGCGCGCAACTCGTCGGGAGTTCCATCGATCGCCTTGTCCGCGGCCTCGCGGACCTTCGGCCCGCCCACACTGGAGATCTGTGTGGCGGCGAGCAGGTCGTCCAGGCGCTGGGTGCCGGCGAGGTCGTTGTCGACGAACCGCTTCACGTCCTGGTCGGAGCCCGCGAGCGCGGCCTCGGCGAGCTCGTGGACGCGAGGGCCGCCGTTGAGCCACGCGGTCAACGCGCGCTCACGGGGGGTCGGTTGGACCTGCCCGCCGGTCGGCTCGGCAGCGACGGCGCTCTGGATGCCGGATCCCACCAGACCGGCCGTCAGGGCGAGCGGCAGCAGGCTAAGGGAGAGCCTGCCCAGTAGCGGCGGCCTCCCCCTCCCTTGCCGTCGCGAGCGGGATATCGATTGGCGCACCGGAAAACCTCCACTGTCGACATCGGCCGAATCCCGGCCGCAGCGGAGCCTATGTCAAATGATGTCACGACAGAACGCTTACGAAGTCAAGGAGTTGAGAGTTGAGACACGTGCATTAAACCCCCTCAGTGGGCCCATATTTCAGCAAAGCGAGCGCATCGCCAGGAAGTGCCCAAGCTATTCGAAACTGTGACAGAGTGCCTGCTCGGGAGGGGTCTCCGGAAGAAAGATCTGGCGTGTCGTCAGCTTGATCTGGTTCGATGGGGCCGCATTCCGTCCTTGATCACGAAGGCGCCGAGTGGTTGATTCCGTGCATCCCCATCACCCATGACGCGCCATCACGACAGGTTGGTTCGCCTGCCATCAAGGGTGGTTCGCACCAATCCGTTGATCTGCCCGTCAGGGCAACACCAGATGAACGAAGAGGAATAGTCATGGCAAAGCGCATGTCCCGCTTGCTCGTTGGCGGTGCGGTCGCCGTGGCCGCCACGCTCGGCGCCACCGCACTGGCCTCCGCCGACGGCACTCCGGCGGACAACTCGGCCGCGCCGGTGGCGGTCGAGGACTTCAACTACCCCGGCCCGGCGCCGTACCCCAACGTCAAGCTGCTGCGCGGCGACGGCCACATCGTGCTGTCCGACTGCGCCGTCGACAGCCAGATCAGCGTGTTCAGCTTCGACCTGCCCAACGCCGGCGGCAACCAGATCTGCTTCCGCGCCACCAGCACCACCGGCTACCTCGCCCTGGAGGTGCCCAACGTGTTCCGCATCCGCACGGACGCCTACTCGCTCAACGCCAAGCTCACCAGCGTCGACGGCGCGCAGAGCGTCGACATCGCCAAGGGCACCGCCCTCCCCGTCGGGATCGGCAGCGGCTCCGGCAACGGCAAGCCGGCCGCCCTGCTCGAACTGCGCGTCACCGGCTGACGACCGCCCACCGGTACCGCACCGCTCCCCGCTCACCTTCCCGATGGAGCCCCAGGTGACCCACACCCCCCTCCGCACGGCCAGAAGGACCGGCCGCGCCACCGCAGGCCGGTGGCTGGCCGCCGCCGCCGTGACCGCCACGGCCCTCGCCGGCGCCACCACACTCGCCGCTGCCGACACCACCCCCGCCGACAACTCCGCCGCACCGCCCGCGGTCGAGGACTTCGCCTACCCGGGCGCTGCCGCGATCACCAAGGTGAAGCTGCTGCGCGGCGACGGCCACATCCTGCTCGGCGAATGCTCCAAGCCCAACCAGATCCAGGTCTGGACCATGGCCCCGGGCAACCCGGACAACCAGATCTGCTTCACCGTCTCCGGCACCACCGGGTCGCTCACCCTCGAGCTGCCCCAGGTCTTCGCCATCCAGACCTCCGGCGGCCGCGCCGTCCGGGCCGGCCTCACCGACGGCACCACCCAGCAGACCCTCGAGGTCCCCAAGGACGGCTTCAAGTCGGTCGGCAAGGGCAGCAACGGCAACGCGACCAGCCTCCTCGAGCTGACCGTCACCGGCTGACGGCCACCGCCCGCATCCACCTCCCACCTCTCACCTCCGGGAATCCCCCTATGCCTCGCAACTCCTCGACCCGCAACCTGCGGGCGGGTGTGCTGGTCGCGGCCGCCGCCGCCGGCACGCTGAGCACCGTCTCTCCGGCGGGCGCCGTGGTCGGCGACGCGGCCGCCAACGACACCTACACCGCCACCACCCGTCTGGTGGTCGGCGACAACCTGCGGGCCTGCACCGGCGCGCTGGTGGACCGCTACTGGGTGCTCACCGCGGCCTCCTGCTTCTCCGACGACCCGGCGCAGCCGCAGGCCCTGGCCGCCGGTGCGCCGAAGTGGAAGACGACCGTGACGGTCGGCGGCCAGTCGGCCGAGGTGGCCGAGCTGGTGCCGCGTCAGGACCGTGACCTCGTCATGGCCCGTCTCGCCACGCCCGTGGACGGCATAGCCCCGCTGCCGCTGGCGACCGCTGCCCCGACGGCCGGGCAGAGCCTGCGCGTTCCCGGTTTCGGCCGGACCAAGGACGAGTGGGTGCCGAACAAGCTCCACGCCGGCACGTTCACCCTCGACACCGTGAGCGCGACGGGCATCGGTACCACCGGCACCGGCGGCGCCGCGATCTGCAAGGGCGACACCGGCGCCCCCGCCATCCGCGAGGTCAACGGCAAGGCCGAGCTGGTCGCCGTGGCCTCCCGCTCGTGGCAGGGCGGCTGCCTGGGCACCCCGGCCACCGAGACCCGGACCGGCGCGTTCAGCTCCCGCGTCGACGACATCGGCGGCTGGGTGCAGGAGGTGCGGTTCCGTACGACGGAGGTGACGGCCGGCCTGCACGTGCAGGTCATCGGGTCGGACACCAAGCTGTGGGACACCGTGGCCGACTACAAGGCCGGCAGCTGGCTCGGCAAGTGGTCGCCCGTCCCGAGCGGTGCCCTCTCCGCCGTGGACTCGGTGGCGATCGGCGACACCGTGCACGTCTTCGTCGTCGGTTCGGACGGCAAGGTCTACACGCGTGACGGCAAGGTCGGTGGCTACTGGACCCCGTGGGCCGAGGTCCCGGGCGGTGCGGTCGGGGTCAAGGGCATCACCGCGTCCGCCCGCGGCAACACCGTCGGCCTGCAGATCATCGGCGTCGACGGCTCCCTGTACAGCACCCGGGGCGACTACACCGCCGGCCGGTGGGTCGGCTCCTGGGAGCTGGTCAGCGTCAACAACCTGAAGGCGATCACCAGCGCGACCACCGCCGACGGCGTCGGCCACGTCTTCGTCATCAACGAGGACGGCAAGGTCTACACCCGCGACAACCGGCCCGACGGCAGCTGGACCCCGTGGGCCGAGGTCCCGGGCGGTGCGGTCGACGTCAAGGGCATCACCGCCGCCGCCCGCGGCAACATCGTCGACCTGCAGATCATCGGCTCCGACGGCTCGCTCTTCAGCACCAACGGCAACTTCGACCTCGGCCGCTGGGACCCCGTCTGGACCAAGATCAGCGACAACCACCTGAAGGCGATCACCAGCAGCGCCGAGGGCAACGTCATCCACGTCGTCGCCATCAACGAGGACGACAAGGTCTACAACCGCGACGCCGACTACAACGCCGGCAGGTGGACCCCGTGGGGCGAGGTCCCCGGCGGCGCCACCGGCGTCAGGGCGATCACGGCCGCCACCACCGGCTGACCCCGACCCGCACCGCACCGCGTCCCGCCGGACCGACCGCCGTCCGGTCGCCGGTCCGGCGGGACGCCACCTTCTCGCAACTCCTCAGGGGGGAATTCCTGATGTCCCGTAAGTCCCAGTTCCGTTCCCGTCGGGCGGGTGTGCTGGTCGCGGCCGCCGCCGCCGGCACGCTGAGCGCCGTCTCTCCGGCCGGTGCCGTGGTCGGCCCCGAGGCTGCCGACAACACCTACACCGCCACCGCCCGTCTGACGATCGGCGACAACCTGCGCGCCTGCACCGGCGCGTTGGTCGACCGCAGCTGGGTGCTCACCGCCGCCTCCTGCTTCTCCGACGACCCGGCGCAGCCGCAGGCCCTGGCGGCCGGCAAGCCGAAGTGGAAGACCACCGTCACGCTCGGCGCCAAGTCGGCCGAGGTGGCCGAGCTGGTGCCGCGCGCCGACCGCGACCTCGTCATGGCCCGTCTCGCCACGCCCGTGGACGGCGTCGCCCCGCTCGCGGTCGCCACCGCCGCCCCGACCGCCGGGCAGAGCCTGCGCGTAGCCGGTTTCGGCCGGACCAAGGACGAGTGGGTGCCGAACAAGCTCCACACCGGCGCGTTCACCGTCGACACCGTGAGCGCGACCGCGATCGGCATCACCGGCACCGGCGGCGCCTCGATCTGCAAGGGTGACACCGGTGCCCCGGCGATCCGCGAGGTCAACGGCAAGGCCGAGCTGGTGGCCGTGGCCTCCCGCTCCTGGCAGGGCGGCTGCCTGGGCACCCCGGCCACCGAGACCCGTACCGGCGCGTTCAGCTCCCGGGTCGACGACCTCGCCGGCTGGGTGAACCAGGTGCGGGTCTCCCGTCCGGCCAGCCGGCTGTTCGCGATCGGCGGCGACAGCCAGATCTGGGCCAACGAGGGCGCGTACACCACGAACGTGTGGGGCACCTTCGAGGCCGTGCCGAACAGCGGCGGCGTCCGGCAGGTCAGCGCCGTCACGATGGGCGACAAGGTGCGCCTGTTCGGCATCGGCAGCGACCAGCGGATCCGGACCACCACCAGGGACGCCTCCGGCGCCTGGTCGCCGTTCGAGGTCGTGCCGGGCAACAGCGGCATCCGGCAGGTGACCGCCGTCGCCATGGGCGACAAGGTGCGCCTGTTCGCCATCGGCGGCGACGAGCGCATCTACGGTGCGGACGGCGACTACGCGGCCGGCACCTGGAGCGCGTTCTCGCCGCTGCCCAGCAGCGCCATCAAGCAGGTGACCGCCACCGTCGTCGGCAACACCGTGCGCCTGTTCGCGATCGGTGGCGACGGCCGGATCTGGACCAGCACCGGCGACTACACCGCCGGCACGTGGAGCACCTTCGAGGCGATCCCCAGCAGCGGCATCCAGCACATCGCCGCCACCACCATCGGCAACACCGTGCGGGTGTTCGCGGTCGGTGCCGACAGCCAGATCTGGACCACCGACAGCACCGGCAACGGCCCCTGGACCACCTTCGAGAAGGTGCCCGACGTCCTCGGTGTCAAGCAGGTCGCCGCCACCACCATCGGCGACACCATTCGCCTGTTCGCGATCGGCACCGACGCCAAGATCTGGACCGCCGACAAGAAGGCCGACGGCAGCTGGACCACCTTCTACGAGGTCGCCAGCAGCGCCATCCAGGGCATCGCCGCCACCACCGGCTGACCCGGGGCCCGTACCCGTGCCCCGCGGGGGCCGTCGGCGCGAGACCGACCGCCCCCGCGGGCTCCCACCCACCGACCCGAAGGGGAGTCCCCATGTCCCGCAAGTCCCAGCTCCGCCCGCGGCGGGCGGGTGTGCTGGCAGCCGTCGCGGCCGCTGCCGCCGGCGCGCTGACGACCTTCGCCCCGGCCGGCGCCGTCTCCGGCGGCGCCGCGGCCGACACCACCTCCGCCACCACCGCGCGGATCGTCATCGGCGACAGCCTGCGCGGCTGCACCGGCGCGCTGATCGACCAGTACTGGGTGCTCACGGCCGCCTCCTGCTTCGCCGACGACCCGGCGCAGCCGCAGGCGCTGGCGGCCGGCAAGCCGAAGTGGAACACCACCGCCACCGTCGGTGCCAAGTCGGCCCAGGTGGTCGAGCTGGTGCCGCGCGCCGACCGCGACCTGGTGATGGCCCGTCTGGCCGTGCCGGTCGACGGTGTGACGCCGCTGGAGGTGGGCACCTCGGCGCCGACGGCCGGGCAGTCGCTGCGTGTTCCCGGTTTCGGCCGGACCAAGGACGAGTGGGTGCCGTCCAAGCCGCACACCGGCGCGTTCTCGCTCGACACGGTGAGCGCGACGGGCGTCGGCATCACGGGGACGGGCGGTGCGGCGGTCTGCAAGGGGGACACCGGTGCCCCCGCGATTCGTGAGGTCAACGGCAGGGCCGAGCTGGTGGCCGTCGCCTCCCGTTCCTGGCAGGGCGGCTGCCTGGGCACCCCGGCTACCGAGACCCGCACCGGCGCGTACGCCACCCGCGTCGACGACCTCGACATGTGGATCACCAAGGTGCGGCACTCCACCCCCTCGGGGTCGGTGGTGAAGGCCTCGCCGTTCACGGTGGTCGACCCCGTCACCGGGCACCTGCTGACCTTCCTCCAGGACAGCAAGACCCACCTGTGGTCGGTCGACCCGCAGAACGAGGGCTGGACCGACCTGGGCGGCTTCGCGGCCGCCCGCCCCACCGCGATCGCCAACCCGGCCGACAACCACGTGATCGTGTACGTCAACGGGCCGGACAACAAGCTCTGGTCCTACGACCGCACCACCGGCAAGTGGACCGAGTTCGTTCCCACCCCCGCCGGGACGGTGCTGGCCCCCGACGCCGTGCCGCGCACGGTCGTCGACCCGGCCACCGGCCACCTGGTCACCTTCGTCCGCGACACCGCCCACCACCTGTGGTCCGTCGACCCGCAGGGCGAGGGCTGGTACGACTTCGGCGGGCTGGCCGCCACCGACCCGGTGCCGGTGATCAACCCGAACGACGGCCACATCGTGGTGTACGTCAACGGGCCGAACAACCGGCTGAACTCCATCGACCGCCGGGGCGCCGGCCGGGTCGAGTTCATCCCGCCGGCCCTGGCCCCCGACGCGGTCCCCTCGACCGTGGTCGACCCGGCCACCGGGCACTTCACCACCTTCGTCCGCGACGCCGCCAACCACCTGTGGTCCGTCGACCCGTACGGCCCGGGCTGGCGGGACTGGGGCGTGATGGCCGCCACCGACCCGGTCGCGATCGCCGACAAGGCAGGCAACCGGACCGTGGTGTACGTCAACGGGCCGAACAACCGGCTGAACGCGCTCGACTTCGCCACCGGGAAGTGGACCGATCTCGGCCTCACCCCGTCGGGTACCGCGATGGCCGCCGACGCCGTCCCGCAGACCGTCGTCGACCCGGCCACCAAGCACCTGATCACCTACCTGCGGGACGTCAACAACACCCTCTGGTCCGTCGACCCGCAGGGCCAGGGCGGCCCGCTCTGGATCCGCTTCCACGGCGGCCCCTCCGCACCCTGACCCGCGGCAGGCCCGCTGCGGCCACCGGTCGAACGCGCCACCGGCACCCCGCGCACCCGCGGGGTGCCGTCCTCCCCGAACGATCCGCGAACGCTCCCTGGAGATCCCTCATGCCCCGCAAGTCCCAGGTCCGCTCCCGGCGGGCCGGCGTACTCGCCGCTGCCGCTGCCGCCGGCACGCTGTGCAGCATCGTCCCGGCCGGCGCCGTGGTCGGCGACGCGCCCGCCGACGGCTCCTACGCCTACACCGTCCGCCTGGCGATCGGCGACAACGTGCGCGTCTGCACCGGCGCGCTGGTGGACCGCTACTGGGTGGCCACGGCCGCCTCGTGCTTCTCCGACGACCCGGCGCAGCCGCAGGCACTGGCCGCCGGTGCGCCGAAGTGGAAGACCACCGCCACCGTCGGGCGCACCGACCTGGCCACGGGCGCCGGTGTCGTGACGGACGTGGTGGAGCTGGCGCCGCGTCAGGACCGCGACCTGGTCCTGGCCCGCCTGGCCGTCCCCGTCACCGGCGTCGCCCCGCTCGCGGTCGCCACCACCGCCCCGACCGCCGGCCAGACCCTGCGGGTGCCCGGGTACGGGCGCACCAAGACCGAGTGGCTCCCGAACCGGCTCCACTCCGGCGCGTTCAGCCTCGACACGGTGAGCGCGACGGGCGTCGGCATCACGGGGACGGGCGGCGCGGCGGTCTGCAAGGGCGACACCGGTGCCCCCGCCGTCCGCGAGGTCAACGGCAAGGCCGAGCTGGTCGCCGTCGCCTCCCGCTCGTGGCAGGGCGGCTGCCTGGGCGTGCCCGCCGGCGAGACCCGTACCGGCGCGTACAGCACCCGGGTCGACGACCTCGGCGCGTGGATCAACCAGGTCCGCGACGGCTGGTGGGACACCGTCACCGCCAACCCGGCCGCCCGCAGCTCGGTCTACGACCCGGTCCGGAAGACCACCACGGTCTTCGCCGTCGACAGCGACCGCCACGTGGTGTCCTCCTCCAGCGCGGACGGCACGACCTGGAGCGACTGGACGCGGGTCGGCGGCGACTGGCAGTTCGCGAGCGTCCCCACGGCCGTGTTCAACCCCGCCACCGGTGCCATCGAGCTGTTCGCCATCGGCACCGACGGCGTGCTCAGCCAGACCTACTGGCTGCCGGACGGCAAGGGCTGGATCGAGTGGTACTACCAGCCCACCGACAAGAGGTTCACCGGCAGCCCCACCGCCGTCTACAACCCGGCGACGAAGACCGCGGAGGTCTTCGCCACCCAGACCAACGGGGCCGTCGCGCACTCCTACTACACCGTCGGAATGACGGGGTGGAGCGGCTGGTACGACATCAAGGCCAACAAGGAGTTCACGGGCAGCCCGAGCGCCCTGTACAACCCCGCCACCGGTGCCATCGAGCTGTTCGCGGTCAACACCGACGGCGTGCTGAAGCAGAGCTACTGGCTGCCGGGCCAGGACTGGAACCCCTGGTACGCCCAGGACGACAACGTGAGGTTCACCGGCAGCCCCACCGCCGTCTACAACCCGGTCACCAAGGTCGCGGAGGTCTTCGCCACCCGGACCAGCGGTGTCGTCGCGCACTCCTACTACACCCCGAGCATGACGAAGTGGAGCGGCTGGTCCGAGGTCCGCAGCCGTCAGTTCGCGGGCTCGCCGACCGCCGTCTTCGACCCCGCCACCGGCGGCTTCGCGCTGTTCGCGGTCGACGGCAACGGTGTCCTCGCCCGCGCCGAGTGGCAGCCCGACGGCAAGCCGTGGAGCGAGTGGACCAACGTCGGGGACTGGCGGTTCACCACCGGCCGCTTCCCGACCGCGACGTTCAACGCGGCGGCCGGCACCCTGGACCTCTTCGCCACCGGCCAGAACGGCGTCTTCAACCACGCCTCGTACCAGCCGGGGAAGAGCGGGTGGAGCGGCTGGAGCACGCTCCCCGGCAAGACCATGGTCACCGGCTGACGAAGCGTCCACGGGCCGTTCACGGACCGGGCCCGGGCGCGGCCCCCCCCCGCCGGGGGGGGGGGCCCCCGCCCGGCCCCCCGCCCCCGGGGATGCGCCCCGGGGGCCGGGTGGCGACCCCCCACCCTAGGGGGCCCGGACCGCGCCTTACAAGGGCCC
>NZ_JBIAXP010000024.1:0-23568 GCF_042896795.1 Kitasatospora sp. NPDC001261 | reverse complement strand
GGGGTTTGGTGGTTTGGTTGCCCCCGCCCCGCCTAGTCTTGGTTCTGGGCGTCCTTCCGCAGCCGGGCCCCGCCCCCCCCCCGGGCGCCCCCCCCCCCCCCGGGGGCGGGGGCCCCCCCCGGGCCCGGTCCGTCGTGCGCGCGGTCAGAGGCGCTCGGGGACCGGGTTGCCGACGGCCTCGATGGCGCGGCGGACCGGGACCTTGAGCAGGACGGCGAAGCCGATGACGAAGAAGACCAGCAGCGAGATGATCGCCGAGCGGTAGCTGCCGGTGAGCTGGTAGGCGAGGCCGAAGACGAGCGGGCCCATCCAGCTGGTGCCGCGGTCGCTGACCTTGTAGAAGCTGAAGTACTCGGCCTCCCGGCCCGGCGGTATGAGGTGGGAGAAGAGGGAGCGGGAGAGCGCCTGGCTGCCGCCGAGCACCAGGCCGATCATGCAGGCCAGGGCGTAGAACCAGGCGGGCTGGTGGGCGGGCATGAAGTAGCCGAGGGCCAGGGTGACGACCCAGCCGACCAGGGAGCCGAGGATGGTCCGCTTGGCGCCGTACCGGTGGGCGATCCGGCCGAGCAGCAGGGCGCCGCCGATCGCCACGACCTGGACCAGCAGCACGGCGGTGACCAGCGAGGTCTGCTCCATGCCGAGTTCCTCGCTGCCGTAGAGCGAGGCCTGGGAGACGACGGTCTGGATGCCGTCGTTGTAGCAGAGGAAGGCCGCGAGGTAGAGCAGGGTGAGCGGGTGCTCGCGCATCCGGCGCAGGGTGCGGCCGAGTTCGCGCAGGCTGCCGGCGGCGGGCTTGCCGGGTTTTCCGGGCTTGCCTGGCGCGGTGGCCGTGGTGTCCGCGGGGGCGGCGGGGGCGGTGGGGGCCACGCCGGCCCGGGAGGGCAGCCGCAGCATCGGGACGATGGTGAACAGCGCCCACCACAGGCCGGCCGAGGCGAGGCAGATCCGTACGGCGGTGCCGGAGTCCAGGCCGAACGCGTCGTGGCCCTGGAACAGCGCCAGGTTGGCGATCAGCAGCAGTCCGCCGCCCGCGTAGCCGTAGGCCCAGCCCTTGGAGGAGACCTTGTCGCGCTCGTCGGGGGAGGCGAGGCCGGGCAGGTAGGCGTAGGACAGCGCGACCGAGACCGCGTACGCGATGTTGGCGACCACCAGCAGCCCGCCGCCGAGCAGGTAGCGGTCGCCGCCGAGGAAGAACATCCCCATCGTGGCGAGCGAGCCGACGTACGCGAAGCCGCACATCAGCTCCTTGTGCCGCCCGGTGCGGTCGGCGACGGTGCCGGTCAGCAGCATCACCGCGACCGAGAGCAGCACGGAGAAGGAGACCGTGTACGGGAAGAACGATCCTGCGCGGATCGTCAGGCCGAGCGGGTGGACGTTGCCGGCCGCGTCGGCGGCGTCCTTGGCGACGGTGGTCAGGTACGGGCCGAGGAACACCGTCAGGACGGTGGCCGAGAAGGCGGCGTTGGCCCAGTCGTTGATGTACCAGCCGAACTGCATCCGGCGCAGGGAGCGTGCGTCGGCGTCGGCGGCGGCCGGGTCGGCGTCGGGGGCGGTCGGTGGGTCGTCCGGCAGGTGCGTCGCCGAGTTCGTGGTGCTCATGGGGTTCCCATCACCGTGCTGGAGCCGGTACTGCCGTCCGTCCAGCAGCCGCGCTCGCCGAGGACGTCCCGCAGGACGTCGATGCGATCGGCCATGATGCCATCCACACCCAGGTCCAGGAGAGCCCTGATCCGTGTGGGATCGTCCACAGTCCAGACGTGCACCTGGAGGCCGAGCCGGTGGGCGGTGCGGACGAAGGCCCGGTCGACCACCCGGACGCCCCGGTGACGCTCCGGCACCTGCGCGCACAGCCCGGCGAACGGCGCCCCGGACGGGGCTTCGGACGGCGCCCCGGACCGTGTGGAGGCCCGCCCGGGCAGGAACGATTCGGCCAGCGACCGCAGCCGCAGCCGGGCCACCTCGCGCGGGCCGAGCGAGGTCGCCAGCCGGGGCCCGGCGGCGGCGCGGACGGCGGCCAGCCGGCTGTCGGAGAAGCCGCCGACGCAGACCCGGTCCCAGGCGTCGGTCCGGCGGATCGCCTCGACCAGCGGCCCGACGGCCGGCGCCGCCTTGACGTCGATGTTGAAGCGGGCCCCGGGGAACGCGCCGAGCAGGTCCTCCAGCAGCGGTACCGGCTCGGTCCCGCCGATCCGGGCCCGCCTGACGCTCTCCCAGGGCAGCTCCGCCACCGCCCCGGCGCGGTCGGTGACCCGGTCGAGGTGCGTGTCGTGGAAGGCGACCAGTACACCGTCGGCGGTCGCGTGCACGTCCGTCTCCAGGTAGCGGTACCCGAGCGCGACGGCGGCCTCGAAGGCGGCGAGCGAGTTCTCGGGGCGCCCGAGGTCACCGCCCCGGTGGGCGAAGGCGAGCGGCCCGGGGTGGTCGAGGAAGGGGTGCATGCGGTGCTCCGAGCTGCGGGGGGAGGGCCCGACGGGTCCGACGGGGTCGGGATCCGCGGGCGTACCAGCGCGTTACAGTATGACGCACCCTGTCAAGCAGTAACGCGCCGCCGGGCCCCGGCCGGATCCCCGGTCAGGCCCCCGTCAGGTCCTCCCGCCGGGCCCGCCTGGCCCCGTCAGGCCCCCCGGACGTCCCGGCGCATGCCGAGGATCTCCGCGACGGCGTCCAGCCACCGGGCGAGCAGCTGGTCGCCGTCGACGCTGGTGACGGTGGTGGCCGCCGAGCCCAGCCAGTCGCGGGCGAGCCGGGCCGGCTCCGCCCCGGGCAGCGGCTCGGCGAGGTCCGCGGCGTAGCGGGCGCCGCCGCTGCGCACCACCTCGGCGAGGAAGGCGAGCGACCGGGGGAGCACCCCCAGCGCGTCGGCGGCCAGCGCCGCCGCGACGGCGCCCTCGCCGAACAGCGCGGCCCGGTGCGGACCGGCGAAGGCCAGGCCGTAGCGGAGCATGGCGGAGACGTCGAGCTGCCGCAGCTCCTCGTCGGTCCTGGGGCGGAAGCGGTCGTCGGGGCTCATCGGACCGTCACCGGGTAGGTGTTGCGCACGACCATGTTCCTGTTCTCTTCGCTGGGTGCGGGGAGGTTGCAGTAGCTGCGGAAGCAGTTGAGGAGGGTGACGGCGGTGGTCCCGCGGCCCTTGGCCTCGAAGGTGTAGAAGCGGGTGCCGCCGACGCCGTCCGAGGTCTTCGACTCCGCCGGGAGGTCGAGCTTCTCCGCGACCAGGGCCGCGACCGCGGCGTCCGGCTGCGGGGCCGCGACGCTCCAGCGGTCGCCGACCGAGGAGTTGTCCCGGACGGCGATCGTGAAGCGCTCGCCGACGGCGAGGCTGACCGAGCGCTCCTCCGCGCCGAGCACCCGGCCGCGGTCCGGACCGGACGGCCCGTCCTGCCCGCAGGCCGTCAGCCCGGCCGCCAGGACGGCCGCCAGTGCCACCGCCCGCAGCGGCCCGCGGGTCGGCCTCCGCGCCGACGCCGCCGTGAACACCCTTGCCACGCCGGTCACTTCGGCAGGTGGACGGCGTAGGCGGTGGGCAGCCGGTCGTCCGAGGCCCCGGCCATCCGGCCGTTGACGAAGTCGTCCTCGCTGACCCAGGTGGTGGTGCCCCACGGGTTGTAGATCTGCAGCATGTTGCCCTCCTGGCCGACGATCATCATCGCGTGGCCCGACCGCTTGCCGTCCTTGTCGTAGCCCTCGACCCCGACCGGCACCGGCTTGCCGTCGGCGACCGCCTTCTCGATGTCCGGCAGCAGCTCGCGCCGGGCGTTGCCGTCCGGCATCGGCTTGTAGTCGAAGTCGGCGCCGGTGTGCGGGCTGACCTCCTTCTCCAGCACCTTCTCCTTGCCGTCCGCCCCCATGCCGTCCCAGTTCGCGCCACCGTCGCCCTCCTGGTGCACCCGGTGCTGCTCGGCCAGCAGCCGCTGCTGGAAGGCCGCCGGGTCGTCCTCCTGGCCGGACGGGCCGCCGGTCAGGTCCAGCGCGTAGAGCGGGTCGACCATCGCCCGGGCGGTCACGGTGGAGGAGGCGACGCAGGTGCCCTCGGTGTCCGCCTGCTTCCAGTTGGCGCCGTCGAAGGTCACCTGGTCCGTGTTCCGGTTGGAGCCGTTCTCCTGCTGCCCGCCGCTGCTGGTGTCCCCGTCCTCGGTGTAGACGGGCGTCAGGTGCGTCCGGAGCCACTCCGGGTCCTTGCCGTGGATCTTGCCCTGGAAGGCGCGGATCTCGTCCATGGAGTGGCCGGCCGCCAGCGCCTTCATCAGATAGGCGCGCTCCTGGGGGGACTTGGAGTCGGCGAGCAGCTTCTCGAAGTCCGCCCGGTCCTTGTCGTTCATCTTGTCCAGGTACTCGCCGGACCGCTTCATGTCGTTGGCGGTCAGCAGCTCGTTCAGCTCGGTCGGGCCGTCCGGACCGGAGGTCTCGGCCAGCACCAGCTTGTCGGCGGCGGTGACGGCGTTGGTCTTCATCTTCCCCGCCCGGGCCTCGGAGGCCAGCTTGTTCAGGTCGCGGGCCGCCGCCCGGGCCGCCTCGTCGGCGTGCTTGGCGGCGCTCAGCATCGCGTCGACCTGGGGCACGGCGGCCTGCTGCGCCTTCTTGCGCGCCGCCTCGTCCTCGTCGTCCTCGAACCACTCGTCGAACCAGCCCTGCTCGCCGCCCAGTTCGCTCAGTACCTGCTGGAGCGCGGACCGCGCGGCGCCGTCCTGGCCCTGGGCGGAGCGCAGCGCGTCCGCGAGGCCGAGCAGGGCCGTCCCGCCGTTGTAGAGCGCGGTGGTCTGCTGGTCGACGGCGCGGGCGGCGGCGGCCACCACCTCGGCGGCCTTCGCGCCCGTCGAACCGGTCCAGACGTCCGGCAGCCCGGAGGTGGCGACCGCCAGAACCTCCTGGTGGAGCTGGGTCGAGTCGGCGGCCGCGGTCTTGTAGCGGTTGCCGGTGGCCTCGATGGTGCCCGGGTCCCCGACCGGCGCGTGGACCGCCAGCGCGCCCTTGATCGCGGAGATCAGATCGTTCTTGTTGTCCGCCCCGCGGACGTCCTTCAGCCGGTCGGTCAGCGCCTTGCAGCGCTGCGTGGTGGATTCGCCTGCCATGACGGCCCGTTCGCCCCCTGTACCCGTTGCCCGTGGTGTCGTTCCCCGCCGCTGCCCGGCGGTCCTCCGTCGGCTGCCCATCGGCCGCTCGACGGCTGCTCATCGGCTTGCGGACGTCAGCTCGTCAGCCGCCGTCCGCTCCGGTGTCCCGGCGCGCGCCGGCCCCGCCTCAGCCGAAGGGCCGGTAGTCGCCGCTGCGCGAGGCGGAGGCGAGATCCTTCACCACGCTGCCGTCGGCCGACTGGTAGCCGTTCGAGGAGCCCCGCACCTTGCCGGCCAGCTCGCTCAGCGCGCTCTTGATCGTCGCGGTCTCCGCCTGCCAGGCGCTGCTGAAGTTGCGGTACGCCGGGTCGACGTCCTCGCCCCCGAACACGTCCGCGCTGTAGCAGACCGGGTCGCTGATCGCCGTTCCGATCGTCCCCTCGTCCCCGGACGCCTTGTCCAGCGCCTTCGCCTGCCCCTCGGCCCCGCCGGCCTGGATCGCGTACCCCGACCCCTGCGCCATGGTTCACCCCTCGTGCGTCCCCCGAGCCGTCCACGCGACGGCGTTCGAGCACCCTACGGGCCCTCCGGTGCCCGGGCAATTCGTATCGCGCCTGGTGGGAGGGCTGTTGCGAATTCATGACACACCGTCCGGAAGCCGGTGACGGCGGGCGACGGACGCTCCGTCCGCGGTCACCGGGCGACGGGCCGCGGACGTCACCCTGCCGCGGGCGGGGCGGCGGCCCCGGCTACTGGATGCTCCAGCGGTGCGGGTGGCGGGGGTCGGCGGGGCAGGCGAAGACGTTGAGCAGGCCCCAGCGGCCGACGGTGACCTCGGTCGGCATGACGACGCCGTGGCCGTCCGCCGAGGCCTCGTCCTCCAGCGGCCGCCACCTGCCGCTGCCGCCGTCCCACTCCGAGCTGTCGACGGTCAGCAGCAGCCGCATCGGGGTCGCGCAGTCGTGGCAGTCCATCGGTGCCGGGTCGGTGCTGTGCCAGGAGGCGAAGCCGCCGACGCGCCAGCCGGGCGGGATGGACAGGTCGTACTGGTAGAGCGGCGGGTCGTCCTCCCCGTGCTCCTCGGCCGCCGCCTCCCGGGCCTCCTCCCAGGCGCGGACGCGGGCGCACAGGTCCTCCGGGAGGAGGTCGGCGAACGGGTAGGTGGTCACCTGCTCGGGATGCAGCACGCACGGCTCGGGCAGGTACCCGTCGAAGCCGACGACCTCCGGTCGAGGGGGCGTGGCCAGCACCTCGGCGACCTCCCACGAACGGCGCCAGCGCAGGTCGAGCAGCATCTCCCAGCGGCCCGGGCCGTGGGCGTCGAAGGGGCACCAGAAGACCTGGAGCAGGTCGCAGCCGTCCGGCCCGGGCGGCAGGTCGGGGACGTCCCGCCGGTAGAACTGCGCGAGGCCGACCAGCGGCAACGGGCCGTCCGCGGCCGGGCCTTCGACGCGGTGGCGGCGGTCGAGCTCCTTGAGCAGCTGCCGTTCCGCGTCCGTCGGCCCGGGGTCCTGCTCGCGGCTCCAGGCGGCGGCCAGGACCTCCCGGGAACGGTGGACGTCCGCCGGGCGCCGGCCGCGGGCGTGCGGGTGGGGGTCGGTGCAGACCGGCCAGGGCTCGTCCGCGGGCCACAGCAGCGGGCCGCCGACGGAGCTCGCCGAGGCGTCCGGCCGTCCGGGGCGCGGATGGAGCCGGGTGGTGGTGCCCCGGTGGTGCGCCAGTTCGGGGAAGAGCGCCTCGACGTCGAGCGGGCGCGGGGGTGTGGTTCTCGGCATGGGGTCGACCCTAGAGAGTGGCCGGTGGCGCCCGGGACCGGGGTCCCCGGCGCCGTGCTGTCAGCGCCGTGCCGGTGTCCCGCCGACGGTGACAGCGCGGTGTCCGCGTCCTGCAAGTGGCAGACCGCACAGTGGTGTTGAGGCAGAGCAATCCATGGGAGGAACACCATGTCGAACAGCACTTGGCCGGGCTCCGGCCCGCGCACCACCTCCGTCCTGGTCTCCGGCGCCGGGATCGCCGGCACCGCCCTCGCGTACTGGCTGAACCGGTACGGCTTCCGGGTCACCGTCGTGGAGCGGGCCCCCTCGCTGCGCGGCGGCGGGCAGGCCGTGGACGTCCGCGGCACCGCCCTGACGGTGGTCGAGCGGATGGGGCTGCTGGAGGAGATCCGGGCCCGTCGGACCGGCCTGCGCGGGATGTCCGTGGTCGACGCGGACGGCCGCGAGCTGCGCCGCACCACCGAGTGGACGGCCACCGGCGGGCCGGTCGACGGCCCGGACGTGGAGATCCTGCGCGACGAACTCGCCGGGCTGATCGCCGCGGCGGACGCGGGCGTCGGGGGCACCGGAACCGCCGGGCCCGGCGTCGAGTACCGCTTCGGGGACTCGATCGACACCCTGGTGCAGCACCGGGAGGGCGTCGAGGTCCGGTTCCGCGGCGGCACCGAGCAGGCCTTCGACCTGGTGGTCGGCGCCGACGGCTTGCACTCGAACACCCGCCGCCTCGTCTTCGGCCCCGAAGCGGACTACCTGCACCCCATCGGCACCTACCTCGCCGGCTGGAGCGTGCCCAACCACCTGGGCCTGGACCGCTGGGAGGTCGTCCACCGGCTCGGCGACGACCAGAACTGGTTCTGCATGGCGATGACCGTCCGCGACAACAGCGAACTGCGGGTCTTCGTCGGCCTCGACACCGAGGAGCCGCTCGACCGGATGCTCCCGCGCGACCCCGCCCGGCAGCGGCGGCTGGTGGCCGAGCGCTCCGCCCACGCGCGCTGGGAGGTGCCGCGCTTCCTCCGGGCGCTGGAGGAGACCGACGCCTTCCACTACGACGTCGTCGCCCAGATCCGGATGGAGCGCTGGTCCAAGGACCGAGTCGTGCTGCTCGGCGACGCGGGCTACTGCTGCTCCCCGTTCACCGGTCAGGGCACCAGCGTGGCCCTGACCGCCGCCTACGTCCTGGCGGGCGAGCTGCACGCGGCCGACGGCGACCACCGCGCGGCCTACCCCGCCTACGAGCGGCGGCTGCGCGACCACGTGGCCGCCAACCAGGCGATCCTCGAACTGACCGGCGACCGGCGGGCCCGGGTCGACAGCATCGCGAACCTCGAAGGGCCCGGTCCGGAGCTGGAGGCGGCCTTCCGGGCGGCCCTCGACTTCGACCTGCCCGCGTACTGACCGCCCCGACCGCCGGTTTCGCCGCCCCGACGATCTGCCTCGACGATCCGCCCCGACGACCCGCCCCGACGACCCGTCCCGCCACGGGCTGTCCGGGCGGGACGTCCTACAAGGCGGGGGAGAGCTCCGCGGCGAGCCGGCGCAGCTCGGGCCCGTACTCCGGGTTGGCGAGCGCGGCCGCGAACTGGGCGCGCAGGTAGGCGGCGGGGTTGCCGGTGTCGTACCAGGTGCCGGCGATGACCTGCCCGTAGACCGCGCGCCGGGCCGCGTAGGCGTTGATGGCGTCGGTCAGGTAGACCTCGTCCTCGGGCTTCTCGTGCCAGCGGAGGGTCAGTTCGCGCAGCTCGTCGACGATGCCCGGGGTGATGACGTAGCCGCCGATCGCCGCGTACGAGGAGGGCGCGTCGGCCGGCTTCGGCTTCTCGACCAGGCCGCTGATCCGCAGCGAGCCGCCGCCGAGGTCCTCCTTCACCACCGGCACGCCGTACCGGTAGGAGTCCTCGGGCGCCATCGGCATCAGCGCGAGCACCGGCGCGTTGGTCTGCTCGTACGCCCTGATCAGCTGCTGCGCGCGGGGGACCTCCGCCACGAAGACGTCGTCGGGCCAGAGCACCAGGCAGGGCTCGTCCCCGAAGTGGCGGGCGGCGTTGAGCACCGGGGTGCCGTTGCCGTACGGGCCGTGCTGGTAGAGGTAGCTGATGTGGCCCTTGCGGGACAGCTCGCCGACCTCCTCGACCGCCGCCGCGAAGGCCTCCTTGCCGTCCCGGCGCAGCTGCTCGACCAGGACGGGGTTGGGGCGGAAGTGCTCCTGGATCAGCCCCTTGTCGCCGTTCACGACGATGGTGATGTCGGTGATGCCGCTCTCGACCAGCTCGCGCACGGTGTGCTCGATCACCGGCTTGTCGCCGACCGGCAGCATCTCCTTCGGCGTGGCCTTGGTCAGCGGCAGGAGGCGGGAGCCGAGCCCGGCGGCGGGGATGACGGCTCGGCGGATCGTCCTGGGGGCCATGTGAGACGCTCTCTCGTTTCGTCGGTGGTGCGACGCCTTGGTGACGCGGCGTCACGGCCGACGCTATCAAGGACCGGCGGCACGTTGAGTGGACGGCTGCCGTACGGAAGTTGGCCCCCCGGCGGCCGTCCGGCTGCGCCCGCCGCCCGCGAGCGGCCGGTGACCGGTGGGGCGCGGGAGGTGCGAGGGGATTCGTGGGAGATTTGTCCGCCGGGGGACGTCAAGACGGCGTCGCCCGCTCCGACCACCGGTCGAGGGCGGCCCCGCCGGGGCCCGCGAACCCGAGGAGGACGAGATGAAGTTCCTGATCAGCCTGCACCTGAACCCGGCGGTGCTGGACGCGCTGACCGACGAGGAGAAGGGGGCGATCGGCGCCGGGCACGGCCGGTTCATCGAGGAGCTCAAGGAGTCCGGCGAGCTGGTCCTCACCCAGGCGCTGGTCGATCCGTCGCAGGCCGCCGTGGTGACCGTCCGCAACGGGCAGCCGGTGGTGACCGACGGACCGTTCCTGGAGGCCAAGGAGTTCCTGGGCGGCTTCTACCTGGTCGACTGCGAGGACAAGGAACGCGCGGTCGAACTGGCCGGCCGCATCCCGGACGCCGCGATCGAGGGGCTGGGCGTCGAGGTGCGGCAGGTGATGTTCTCCGACGGACACTTGGAGGCATGACGGAACCGGACTTCGAGGACCTGCTGCGTGGGCTCACGCCGCAGGTCCTCGGCGCGTTGGTACGACGGTACGGCCGCTTCGAGGGGTGCGAGGACGCGGTGCAGGAGGCCGTCCTCGCCGCCACCGTGCAGTGGCCGTCCGAGGGGGTGCCGGACAACCCGCGCGGCTGGCTGGTGACGGTCGCCTCGCGGCGGCTGATCGACCAGCTGCGCGGCGACCGCGCGCGGCGCGAGCGGGAGTGGGCGACGGCGGCCGCCGAGGTGGTCCCGGAAGAGGTGCCGGACACCGACGACACGCTGCTCCTGCTGTTCCTGTGCTGCCACCCGGCGCTGACCGCGGCGTCCCGGACCGCCCTGACGCTGCGGGCGGTCGGCGGACTGACCACGGCCGAGATCGCCCGCGCGTTCCTGGTGCCGGAGGCGACGATGGCGGCCCGGATCAGCAGGGCCAAGCAGCGGATCAGGGCCGCCGGCGGCTCGTTCGAGCAGCCCGGGCGGGCCCTGTCGGCGGAGGAGCGCGAGGAGCGGCTGCGGGTGGTCCTGCACGTGCTCTACCTGATCTTCAACGAGGGCTACACCGCCACCTCCGGCGGCGAGTTGCACCGCCTCGACCTCGCCCGCGAGGCGATCCGGCTGACCCGGGCGGTGCGCGCGCAGCTGCCCGAGGACGGGGAGGTCGCCGGGCTGCTCGCGCTGATGCTGCTGACCCACGCCCGCCGCGCGACCCGGACGACGGCCACCGGCGACCTGGTCCCGCTGGCCGAACAGGACCGCACCCGGTGGGACCGCGACCTGATCGGGGAGGGAACGGCGCTGGTCAAGGCAGCGCTGGCCGGGCCGGAGCTCGGCCCGTACCGGCTCCAGGCCGCGATCGCCGCCACCCACGCCGACGCGGCCCGAGCCGAGGACACCGACTGGCGGCAGGTGCACGCCCTGTACCTGATCCTGGAGCGGATCGCACCCAACCCGATGGTCACCCTCAACCGGGCGATCGCCCTCGCCGAGACCGAGGGCCCGGAGGCCGGCCTGGCACTCCTCGCCGCGCTGGACGCGGACGCCCGGATGGCCGGCCACCACCGGCTGCTCTCCGTCCGGGCGCACCTGCTGGAGCGGGCCGGCGACACGGCGGGGGCGTACGAGCACTACCGGCGCGCCGCCCGGGCCACCGCGAGCCTCGCGGAGCGCCGGTACCTGGAGACCCGGGCGGGCCGGGTGCGGCCGGCCGGTTGAGCCGGCCCGCTGATCGGGCCTGCTGATCGGGCCTGCTGAGCCGCGTCCGGTCGGGCCGCCCGGCCGCGCCGCTTCGTGGGGCCCGGGGCCCGGGTCAGAGCCCTATCGCGTCGGCCGTCTGCTCGGTGGTCCAGGCGAAGAAGTCGTCCGCCGGGTCCAACGAGCCGACCAGCTGGCCGTGGAGCTCGAAGCCGATCAGGCCGACCAGCTGCACCCAGGCGCCGATGGTCCGGGCGAGGACGTGCGGCGGCAGGTCGAGGCCGAACTCCGTGACGATCCGGGTCAGTTGCCCGGCCAGCGCGCCGCGCGGCGGCGGGACGGGCTGGGTGGGCCGCAGCCTGGCGTCGCGGACCACGCCGATCAGGGCGAACGGCAGCCGGGTGGCGGGTTGGACGGTGGTGCGGGGCGCCGCGTAGCCCGGCACCGGGGTGCCGTAGAGCAGCGAGAACTCGTGCGGGTTGGCCCGGGCCCAGTCGCGGGTGGCCGTCCACAGCGCCCGCCAGCGCTCGCGCGGCGCGGCCGCCCCGGCGGTGGCGAGGGCGCCCTCCGCGGCCGCGCCGAGTTCGTTGTAGGCGTCGATGATCAGCGCGGTCAGCAGCTCGTCGCGGCTGGCGAAGTAGCGGTACAGCGCGGAGGAGGCCATGCCCAGCTCGCGGGCGACGGCGCGCAGCGACAGCTGCTGGGCGCCCATCGAGGCGAGTTGGCGGCGGGCCTCCTGCTTGATCTCGCGGGTGAGTTCCTCGCGGGCCCGTTCGCGGGCGGTCCGGATCGCTGGCATGGGGACAGACTGCCACATTTCGGAGCGCCGCACACAAGCGAGAGCACTGCTCTTGTTTCTTTCATCCGCCGGTGCCATGCTGAAGACGTCGAAGCGAGAGCAGTGCTCTCGAAGAGAAGCGGTATTCACGGAACCGAGGAGTCGCGATGTCCCGCGCCGAGCACCTGCCCAGCTCCACCACCCGCCTCCAGGCGCCCACCACCCGCCTGGGCATCGCCGCCGGCAAGCTGCTCAACGGCATGGTCGCCGCCTTCGCCAAGGCCGGGATCAGCCTCTGGGGCTCCCGGGTGCTGGCCGTCCGCGGCCGCACGAGCGGCGAGTGGCGCACCACCCCCGTCAACATCCTCACCCACGAGGGCGAGCGCTACCTGGTCGCACCGCGCGGCCACACCCAGTGGGTCCGCAACCTCCGGGCGGCCGGCACCGGCGAACTCCGGGTCGGCCGCCGCACCGAGGCCTTCCGTGCCACCGAACTCCCGGACGCCGACAAGCCCGAGGTGCTCCGCGCCTACCTGCGCCGCTGGAACTGGCAGGTCGCCCCGTTCTTCGAGGGGATCGGCCCGGACGCCCCGGCCGAGGACCTGCTCCGGGTCGCCCCCGGCTACCCGGTCTTCCGCATCACGGGCAGCTGAACACCCCTGCCGGACGGGGGCGTTCGTACCGGAAGGGAGGAACTACGGTGAGTCACCGGGCCCTTCTTGCTCCCGAATCGTTGTCCACGGCGGCAGACCAGCCGAGGACAACCACCGGAGGTTCCCCATGAGGGACGAGCCCGAAGCGACGGACGAACCCGAGAAGGCCGACGGACCCGAGAAGACCGACGAGATCATGACGATCGACGGATACGAGATCGTCGACGGGATCGAGACGATCGACGGGATCGAGATCCCGCCGTACCGCAGCTACACCTGGGACGGCGAGGAGGGGGCCGTCCACATCGTCCTCTACCCGGGCGAGGAGGAGGCCGACGAGGAACGCAAGGCCGAGTTCCGGGCGAGGGGCGTCCGGATGCTGGCCGACCTGAACGCCGAGCGGGAGGCGGAGCACACCCCGCCGTTCCCCGGAATGCCGAACCTCCGCCTGATCCACGGCGAGGGCCCCGCCTGAGGTCCCGCTCCCGCCTGAGCACCCCGTTGCCCGCCCTGTGACACCCCGCCCGCGCACGCGCCGAGGCGCGTCCGCGGGCGGGACGGTACGGGGCGGTGCGGTGCGGTGCGGTGCGCGGGCGGTGCGGTCGCGGCGCGCGGGCGGTGCGCGCCGGACCGGGCCTCAGCCCTTTCCGCCGCCCGCCTTCAGCACCTGGGCCGCGGCCACGCCCGCCGCGCTGAAGCCGTGCCCGCCGCCCTCGACCTCGGCGGCGACGGCGAGGTCGCCGCGGTAGGCGATGAACCAGCTGTTGGTGGCCTGGCCGCCGGCCTCGACGGTGCCGGTCTTGGCGCCGATCTGGCCGGACAGGCCGGCCATCGGGGTACGGGCGGTGCCCTGGGTGGCGGTCTTGGCCATCATGGCGCGCAGGTCCCGGGCGACGTCGGCGGGGAGCCTGCTCGGCGCCGTCACGCGCTTGGCGTCCTCGCGCAGCACGGGCTGGCGGAACGTCCCGTTCTGCACGGTGGCGGCGACCGAGGCCATCACCAGCGAGTTGACCTGGATTCGGCCCTGGCCGATGTACGCGGCCGCGGCCTCGTCCTTGTTCCCGGGCGTCGGGATGGTGGCGTCCCGGCTCGGGACGCCGATGTGCCACTCCAGGCCGAGGCCGAACTGGTCGCGGGCCACCGTGCCGAGGGTGCCGGGCTGGAGCTTCTCCAGGCCCTTGTCGATGAAGCCGGTGTTGCAGGAGCGGGCGAAGTCGTCCGCGAGCGTGTAGGACGGGAAGTCGCCGCTCTCGTCGTTGTGCCAGGCGCGCGGGGAGTAGGTGGTCTCCTTGCACGGCACCACGGTGTCCGGGCGCACGCCCGCCTCCAGCAGCGCGGCCGAGGTGATCACCTTCATCGTCGAGCCGGGTGCCTGGCCGCCCGCGAGCGCGCGGTTGAAGCCGCCCTGCGGGGCGTTGGCGATCGCCAGGATGTGGCCGGTGCTCGGCTGGACGGCCACCAGCGAGGCCGGATTGCCGTTCGCCGCCTGCTGCTTGACGGCGTCCTCGGCCACCTGCTGGAGGTCGGCGTCCAGGGTCAGCTTGACCACCGGGGCGCTCGGCGGCGTCAGCACGAACAGCGGCTCCGACTCGCCGCCGCCCGAGAGCACCACGGCCCGTCCGGTGGTGGCGGCCGCGCCGTCCGGCGGGGCGATCTGGGGGAGGACGGCGCGCAGCGACGGGAAGGTGTCGAGCGGTCGGCCCTTGCGGTCGGTGGGCTTGGACACCGGGTTGGGCGTCTCCTGCACCCCGATGGTCCGGCCCGGGGTGAGCTGGGGGTGGATCACGGACGGCTTCCAGCGCACCACGGGCCGCCCGTCCTGGGACCGGACGACGCTCAGCACGCTGTCGTACTCCCAGGCGTCCGGGGTGCCCTCGAACTCCGCCTTCACCCGGAAGCCGAGGGCCGGCTCGCTCGGGCCGTCGGCCTTCGCGGGGCCCGTCCCGGTCAGGGCGAGCGAGCGGGCGCCCACCTGCTCGTGGAACGTGGCCAGTGCGGCGCGGGCGGTCTCCGGCCGGTCCGTCAGGCCGGCGGCGGCCGGGATGTCGCCGCGGCTCCAGGCCGCCAGGAACTCCTTGGCCGTCGACTCGGCCTGCTCGGCGGTCGGCGGCTCCTGCGGGGCCTTCGCCACGGTGCCGGCGCCCTGGTGGCCGCCACCGGCCGGGCCGTTGTCCGTCACGGCGTTCAGCACGTTGTAGGCGCCGTAGCCGCCGACCGCCAGCAGGGCGGCGAACACCCCGCCGGCGGCGACCATCACGACCCGGCGCGTGGTCGAGCTGCGCGGGGCCCCGTCGTCGTGCCCGTCATGCCCGTCGAGGTCGTCCAGATCGTCGTACTGGTCGTACTCGATCTCGACATCGGCGAGTCGGCCGTCCTGCTCGTGCCCGGCGTGCCCGGCGTGCTCGTCGTGCCGGTTGTCCCTGTGCTCCTCGAACATGCTTCCGTCCCCCCTGCGATCCTCCGTGGTGGCGGGCACGCCCCCTCCGGCATGTCGGCCCGCCGGCCCGATGACCGGACGAAGGTCCGTTCGGGCGCGGACCAGCCTATGCCGGGACGGGTGATCGGTCGACAGCGGGACGGCCCGCCCGGCGATCGGCCGGGCGGGCCGTAGGGGCCGGTCAGGCCCAGGGGTCGGTGAAGGAGCGGCCGGGCACGGGCTTGGCGACCAGGGCGATGGCGGTGAAGAAGTTGACCTGGCCGATGGCGAGCATGAGCGTGGTCAGGGCCGTGTCGTCGTAGTGCCCGGCGACCTCGGCGTACAGCGCGTCCGACACCCGCTCGCCGTGCGGGTTGGGCTGGAGGACGGCCTCGACCAGGGCGAGCGCGGCGCGCTCCGGGGCGGTGAACCAGGGGGAGTCCGGCCAGCCGGCCACCGAGGCGATCCGCTCCTCCGACTCGCCGGCCCTGCGGAGGAAGCCGGTGTGCAGGACGGTCAGGTAGGTGCTGCCGGCGATCTGGCCGGCCCGCAGCTGGACCAGGCTGATGGTGCTGCGGGGGACGGACCGGTTGCCGGTGGCCTTGAACAGTGCGGCCGAGACCTCGGCGAGCTCGGGGACGAGCTGCACCGGGTCCTGGGCCATGCGCGGGCGCAGCGGGACCTCGGCGGTGATCGGACGGGCGTTCATCGTGGTGTTCCTCTTCTCGCGGATGAGCGGATGAGCGGGTGACCGCTCGACCGGTTGGACCGTGCGGCCACCCGCTCACCGGTCCGACGGATCGCGGCGCGGCTTTGTGACAGCGCGGCCCGCCCGCAGCCCGAGGACGCAGCCGACGGCCACCAGACCGGCCATCGCGAGCAGCGGCGCCGCCCAGGACCCGCTCGCGGTGTGGAGCGCGGAGGCGAGCGCGGGGCCGGTGGCGGCGAGCAGGTAGCCCCAGGTCTGGGCCATGGTGGAGAGCGCGGCGACGTGGTCCGGGTCGGTGCCCCGACGGGCGAACAGGACGGCGGCGAGCGCCTGTCCGCCGCCCATGCCGATGCCGAGGACGGCGGCCCAGACCGGCGCCCCGCCGGCCGGGGCGAGCACCAGGCCGAGCAGGCCGAGGACGCAGACGGCCGCCACGCCCAGGATGTGCGGCCGCTGGTCGCTCCGGGCGGCGGCCAGGGTCGGGGCGAGGAAGCCGCCGACGGCGAGGCCGAGGATCAGCACGGCCTGGTCGGTGCCGGCGGCGGTCCGGCTCAGGCCCGCGTCGACCAGGACGGTGGGCAGCCAGGCCAGCGTCGCGTAGAAGACCAGGGTCTGGACGCCGAAGAAGGCCGTCAGGCTCCAGGCGAGCGCCGTCCGCCCGACCCGGCGGCGCCCCGCGGGTGCGACGGGCCCGGCCGGCGTCCGCGCGACCCGCAGCTGCGGCGCCAGGCCGGCCGCCGCCAGGGCCGCCGGGACGACGGCGATCGCGATCGCGGCCTGCCAGGACCAGGTGCCCGCGACCGGCGCGACCAGCGCGGCGACGACCGCCGAACCGGCGCCCATGGACAGCGCGTAGACGCCCGTCATGGTGCCGATCCGCCGGGGCGCGAAGCGGGCCCGGACGAACACCGGGATCAGCACGTTCACCACCGCCACCGCGACGCCCACCAGCACCGTGCCCGCGTACAGCCCGGGCAGGCCCGCCGTCCGCAGCACCGCCCCGGCCAGCAGCAGCACGCTCGCCCAGAACAGCCCGCGCTCCTCGCCGAGCCGCCGCCGGGCCAGGGCGCCGAGCGGGGCGAACAGGCCCATGCACAGCGGCGGCAGGAGGGCGAGCAGGGTCACGGTGCCCGGGCCCCAGCCGGCGACCGGCGCGAGCGGCCCGATCTGCCCGAACGCGACCCGGGTGTTGAGGCTGAGCAGGACGAAACCGAGGACGAGCAGGGCCCCGGCGGCCCGTGGGGTGCGGGAGGGGGCGGGTGCGGTGGCGGTCGCAGTGGCCGACGCGGTGGTGGCCGTCGGGTCGGTGAGCGGCATGGGGAGCAAGCCCTTCGCTTCGATGGGAGGTTAGGCTTGCCTAAGCGTTCTCGCTCAAGCGCGCTTGAGCGCAACCCGGTCCCGGCGCACCCGGCCGAGCCCAACTCGGCCTGGGCGCAACCCCGAAGGAGGCGGCGGCGGATGGCGGAGCTCCACTCGATCACCGAGGTCTCGGCGGCCTTCGGCCTCTCGGTGCCCGCCCTGCGCTACTACGAGGAGTGCGGCCTGATCGCCCCCGCCGCCCGCCGCGGCCGGGTCCGCTACTACGACCGGGAGTCGCTGGAGCGCCTCGCCCTGGTCCAGCTCTGGCACGTGGACGGGATGATCCCGGTCAGCGGGACCGCCGCCGTCCTGGCCAGCGAGCGGGCGGCCGACCGCACGGCGCTGCTGCACGCCCAGCGGGACGGGATGCTCGAGCGCGCCCGCCGGCTGGAGCACGCCGCGGCCGTCCTCACCCACATGCTGCTGTGCAGTCGGGACCGCCCGCTCGACTGCCCGACCACCCGGGCCCACATCAGTGCCCGGGTCGACGCCGCCCTGGCCGGCGAGGAGCTCGCCGACGGCTTCCTGCCCGCCCGGCCGGACGGCCCGCGGTCGGAGCACCCGCGGTCGGGCAGCGCCACACCGCAGGAAGGCCTCAGCCCAGCACCGCCGGCGTCGGCCCGTCCGGCCGTACGGTGATGCTGTACGCCGCCCCCGTCGGCCGCGAGCGGAACGTCAACGGTCCCATCGGCAGCAGGAGTTCCAGCAGCGCCGTGGTCTCGCGCAGCGCGAACCGGGTGCCCAGGCAGGCGCGGGCGCCGAGGCCGAACGGGAAGTAGGCGCCGAGCTGCCCGGGGCGGTCCGCGCCGTGGGCGAAGCGGGCGGGGTCGAAGCGTTCCGGGTCCGGCCAGAGCGCCGGGTCGCGGTGGGTGAGGTACGGGCAGACCAGCACGTCCGTCCCGGCGGCGATGCGGTGCCCGGCGATGACGTCGTCCTCGACGGCGTGCCGGGGGAGCAGCCAGGCGGAGGGGTAGAGCCGCAGCGTCTCGCTCACCAGCGCCTGCGGATCGGCCGTCCGGGCCTCGGGGTGGCGGTCGAGCAGCAGGAAGAGCCAGGTGAGCGTGGTGGCCGTGGTCTCGTGGCCGGCGACGAGCAGGGTGACCAGCTCGTCGCGGATCAACCGGTCGGTGTACCCGGGGTCCTGCTCGCCCGCGTCGAGCAGCACCCGGAGCACGCCGGGCTCCTCGGTCGGGCCGGCCGAGCGCGCCGCGTCGATCGCCGCGTGTGCCACCGCGTCGATCCGGGCGAGGTCCTCGGCGACCGCGTCCCGGGCGTCCGCCGCGTTGGTGGGCAGAGTCGGCATCGCGGCCACCACCCGTTCCACCGACCGGAGTTCGCGGTCCGTCCGGTCGTCCAGTGGCAGCCCGGTGAGCGCCCGCCAGACGGTGTCCAGGGCGAAGCCGCGCATCTCCTCGCCGACGTCGAAGGCCTCCCCGTTGCGCCGGTAGCCCTCCCAGCGCTCGGCGGTGCGGCGCGCCGCCTCGGCGATCCGCCGCTCGTAGCGGCGCATCCCGGTGCCGGTGAACTGCGCCTGCAGCACCCGCCGTTGGCGCTTCCAGGGGTCGCCGGTGGCGGACAGCACGCCGTCCCCGACCAGCATCCGGGCGCGGTGCGAGCGCTTGACGTACCGGTCCGGGTGGTGGCCCAGGACGTGCTGCACGGCGGCCGGGTCGGTGACCAGGACGGTCGGTGCCGGGCCGAGCCGGAAGGCGGCGACGCCGCCGACACCGCGCTGGGTCCGGGCCAGCAGGTCGACGAGCTCGGCCTCCTCGGCCCGCCACCGCTCGACGACCTCCGCGGCCAGCTCCGGTACCGGACGGGTCTCGGTGCTCACAGGTCGTGTCCTTCCGCTCTGCTGACGGTTCGTCGGTTGCGGTCCGACTCTATGCCAGCGAGCGGCCCGTCCGGCTGCGCCGAACGGCTGGCCGACCCGGCCGGGGGCGGCGCGGCGGCCCGACCGGCCGTACCCGCACGGGTACGGTGCGGCGGGGCCGACCGGTCCCTGCTCGCCGCGCGGATGGGAGAACGCATGCCTGGGACCCGGCACTTCGGAAGCGGCGGGACCAGCCCGGCGGGCCGGTGGCTGGCGGCCGCCCTGCTCGTCCCGGTCCTCGCGGCGTGCGGCGGCGGTGGCGGATCCGGGTCGGCCGGCGCCACCCGGAACGGCCAGAGCAGCGGCTCGGGCCTGCCGGACGACCAGCGGACCAAGGACGAGGGGGACCAGGGCGGGTTCCGGACCGCGGGCGAGCCCTCGGCGAGCGTCCAGGGCATCGACAACAGGGCCCGGATCACCCTGTCCTTCCCGTCGAAGACCAGTTTCACGGCCGTGATCAGCAAGGTCGCCGAGTGCGGCAGCACGTCGTACGCCACCCCCGCGTCGCAGCAGGTGCAAGTGACCGACGGCAAGACCGAGCTGGTCGATTTCCGGCTCCCGCAGTGGAAGCCCGGGACCAAGGACCGGACCGTCTGCCTCACGGTGACGGCCGACGACTCCTCCAAGCGGATCGAGGCCGCGGGCTCGGTGGTCGTCGTCAGCCCCGACGACGGGGCGACCACCGGCAACGGCGCGACCCCGAGTTACGGGTCGAGCCCGTCCAGCGGCGCCGGGAGCACCCCCTGAGACCTGCCGAGGAGGAACCCCCGGACGGGCAGCGGCAGCCGCAGCCGCGCTCCTGGGCCGACTGGCTCACCAGGCTCGCCACCTGGATCGCCCCGACCACCCTCCTCACCGCGCTGCTCCTCTTCTTCGGCTACGCCTACACCAGTTCGCTCTACGCCTTCTTCGGCATCGACGCCGGCACGATCGGCTTCGCCACCCAGGACCTGCTGATCCGCAGTTCCCCCGCGCTCTACCTCCCGGCCGGGGTCGCCCTGTGCGGGGCGCTGGTCGGCGCGCTGGGCTACCACCTCGCGACCAGGGCGGCCGGGAAGCGCGGGGCCGGCGCCCGGACGGTGCGCCGGGCCTGTTGGGCGGTCGCCGCACTGGTCGTCCCGCTGCTGGTGCTCGGCCTCCTGGCCGGCTTCGAGGTGTTCGACGCCGGCCCGCTGGGCACCCCGCTGCTGATCGGCGGCGCGCTGCTGCTCGCGGTCCTGGCCCGGATGATGTACGTGCGCGGCACCGGCGCACCGTACCCGCTGACCGGGGAGCGGGAGGCGCTGGGCGTCAGCGTGGCGATCATCGTGCTCTGCTCGTACTGGGCGGTCGGCGACTACGCCCAGCAGAAGGGGACGGCCGACGCCGAGGACCTCGCCCACCACCTCTACCGGCGCCCGGCGGTCGTCCTGGACACCCCCGAACGCCTCCACCTGGGGTGGCCCGGGGTGCGGGAGACGGCGCTGCCGGACGTGGACCAGGGCGCGCGCTTCCGCTACCGCTACGAGGGGCTGCGGCTGCTGGCCCTCTCCGGCGGCCGGATGTTCCTGGTCCCGCGGACCTGGACCTGGGAGACCGGCAACGGGCTGATCCTCCCCTTCGACGCCACCGTCCGGGTCGCCTTCCATCCCGGCTGAGGCCGCCGCGCGGGCTCGGCGCACCCCCGCTCCGCGCACGGCTGCGCCGCGGTCCGTCCCCCTCGACGGACCGCGGCGCAGCGGCTTCACCGGGCGTCAGCGCGCCCCGGTCACACGGCCTGCCAGAGCGCCGGGACGATCGGCGGCTCCCAGCCGACCTGGGCGGTGTGGCCCTGGAGGCAGCGGTAGCTGACCCCGTTGTAGGTCACCACGTCGCCCGCCTGGTAGGTGGTGCCGGGCGTCCAGGTGCCACCCGGGTTCGGCGAGTCGTTGCCCACCACCAGGGAGAAGCTGGTGCTGTGGGTGGCCGAGCCGGTCCCGGTCAGGGTGATGGTGTAGGTGCCGGTGGCGGTCGAGGCGGCGGTGGCGACGGTGAGCGTCGCCGAGCCGCCGGACTGCACCGAGGACGGGTTGAAGGAGACGGTCACGCCGGCCGGGGCGCCCGAGGCGGTCAGGTTGACCGTCTGGGCCGAGCCGGAGGTGGTCGAGGTGGCGACCGTCGCCGTGGTGGTGTCACCGGGCTTGACGGTGGCGGTGGTCGGGTTCACCGAGAGGGAGAAGTCGTTGGCGGGCGCGGTGCCGCCGACCGAGGTCTTCCAGATGGTGTACGCCACGCCGTCGGCGTTGCGGTTCAGCACCGTCGCGTCGACGTTGCTGGTGGTGTCGCAGGACGAGTGGTAGCAGGAGTCGTAGGAACGGCCCGCTGTGCCGCCCCACTTGGCCGCCTGCGCCGAGGTCTTGGTGGCATCGGCGCCGGCCGCGTAGCCCGAGGTCGGGATGCCGGCCTGCTGGAAGGAGTAGTCGTCCGAGCGGCCCTGGCCCTCGACGTTCTCCTCCGGCTTGAGGTTCAGCGAGTCCCAGTAGGCCTTCATCGGGGCCGACGCCGCGGAGTTGATGTTGTTGATGAAGTAGCCGGCGTTGGGCGAGCCGACCATGTCGAAGTTGTAGTACGCCTTGATCGCGGAGCGCTGGGCGGAGCTCAGCTGGCCGACGTAGGACTGCGAGCCCTGGAGGCCCTGCTCCTCACCGGTCCACCAGCCGAACCGGACGTGCCGGGTCAGGCTGGGGTTCTGCTGGGCGAGCACGAGCGCGTTCTCCAGCAGGACGGCCGAGCCGGAGCCGTTGTCGTTGATGCCGGGGCCGGCCGAGACGCTGTCCAGGTGGGCGCCGAACATGGTGACCTGGTCGGACGGGCCGCCGGGCCAGTCGGCGATCAGGTTGTTGGACTGGTAGCTGCAGGAGGTGCAGGTCTGCTCGGTGACGTTGTAGCCGGCCGCCTGCAGCTTGGCCTTGATGTACGCGATCGACTGGCTGTGCCCGGCGCTGCCCGCCCGGCGGTGGCCGCCGTTCTGGTTGGCGATGGTGTTCAGCTGGGACAGGTGGGCCTGGACCTTGGCGACGTCGATGTCGGGCGCGGGCCCGCCGGGGTTGCCCCCGCCGCCGACCGTCAGGCCGTACTGGGCGGTGTGGGTGGTGGCGCCGGCGGTGCCGGTGACGGTGATCTGGTAGGTCCCGGCCACGGCCGCCGCGGAGGCGGACAGGGTCAGGGTGGAGGAGGAACCGGCCTGCACCGACGAGGGGTTGAAGCTCGCGGTGACGCCCGCCGGGAGGCCGGAGGCGGTGAGGCCGACGGTCTGCGCGGTGCCGGAGGTGACGGCGGTGCTCACCGTCGACGAGGTCGAGGCGCCGGGCTGGACGGAGCCGGACGCCGGGCCGAGCGACAGCGAGAAGTCGTTGTTGCCGGACGGCGTGCAGGTCGGGTCGCCGCTCTGGGCGGGGACGCTGACGGCGTCCCAGGCGGCCTTGGTGCGGTTGAAGAAGGCGCAGGTGGCGTCGAGGCTCTTGGCGGCGGTCAGCGTGGCGGTGCGGTAGCGCTTGTAGGTCATGCCGCTGGTCTTGAGCAGCATGCCGCCGTAGAAGACCCGGCCGGCGTCCTTGATGCCGATGCCGGTGACGGAGGAGTTGTTGCAGGTGGGGCTGGTGGGCTTGCCGCCGCCCGGGTTGGAGCCCTCGGCCAGCAGGTAGAACCAGTGGTTCAGCGGGCCGGCCGCCGCGTGTTCCTCGGTCTGCGGGATCGACGCCGAGTAGCAGTTCGGGTCGTTGTTGACGAGCGAGGGGTTGTACATGTTGCGGATCGGCCCCTGGCCGACCAGGTTGATCATCTCGCCGACGGTGTAGTCCGGGGAGTCGTACGGGGCGGGCTCGTTGGCGTACGACTCGGTCAGCGCGCCCATGATGTCGCCGGTGGCCTCGCCCAGGCCGGACTCGTTGTTGGCGCCGCCGGGGGTGTACTGGTCGATGCCGTGGCCGAACTCGTGGCCGACCACGTCGATCGCCGCGATCCACTCGTTGGCCTGGCTGTGGCCGATGGATATCGTGCTGCCGTCCCAGTAGGCGTTGACGTCGTTGAGGCCGACCTTGACCGGCCAGCTGCCGCCGTTGCCGTTGTGCCCGTTGCGACCGAGCCAGTCGCGGAGCATGTCCCATTCCTTCTGGGCCGCGAACATCGCGTCGCCGCAGCCGGTCTCCTTGCTGGAGGCGCTGCCGGTGCCCCAGGAGTCGCTGGACTTGGAGAAGACCTGGCCGGTGCTGTAGTCGGAGCAGGACAGGCCGGGCCGGTTCGGGTCGCGCAGCGAGTAGGAGCCGCCGGAGTTGGTGGTGCTGATGGTGACGGGCGCGGGGCCGTTCCACTTGCTGTTGATGGTGCCCGCACGGACGTCGTCGTAGCTGTCGAGCACCTCGCCGGTGGCCGCGTCCACGAAGACGTGCAGGGTGCTGGGCGCCGACGCGGTGCGGCCCTTGAGGACGGTCTCCCAGGCGAGCCGGCCGGTGCCGTCCTTGACCCGGACGACCAGGCGGGGGGAGTCCGCCGAGTCCACGGTGGCCAGTTTCGTCCGGGCGGTCTTCTCCGCGTCCGCCGCGCTGACCTGTGGGGTGGTCGAGCCGCCGACGGGGCCGGTGGCGGCGGACTGCAGGGCGCGGACCTTGCCCTGGGCGTCGGCGAGGACGACCGCGTCGCCGCCGACCACGGGCAG
>NZ_JBIAXP010000023.1:98832-172366 GCF_042896795.1 Kitasatospora sp. NPDC001261 | reverse complement strand
GCGTTCAGACCGTTGGCAGTCTGAAAATCACCCGTCACGCCCCTCTCCGCGGCCACCCCCTGCGCCACCCCCTCCCGCAGCGCGTCCCTCTCGCCGGGTGAATCGAGGGGTGGGTGGGTGGTTGCGGTGGGTGGGGGAGGGGCGGGTGGGTGGGGGTTGGGGGAGGTGGCCCTGGTGGGGAGGTGGGGGAGGCCGGGGTGCGGGGGCTCCGGGGTGGGCGGGGTGCGGAGTGGGGGGCTCCGGGGTAGGGCTTCGGTATGGGCTTTGAAGAGATGTTCGTGCCGGGGACCGGGGCTGGGCGGGACGGGGTGCGGGCGGTGCTGGGCGCGCCCGGGGATGCCGTGATCGGGTTGGACTTCGACGGGACGCTGGCGCCGATCGTGGCGGATCCGGGGCGGGCGCGGGCGCATCCGGGGGTGGTGGGGGTGTTGCGGCGGCTGGCGCCGGTGGTGGGGGGCGTCGTGGTGGTGACGGGGCGGCCGGCCGGGGTGGCGGTGGAGTACGGGGGGTTCGCGGACCTGCCGGGGGTGGTGGTGCTGGGGCACTACGGGGCCGAGCGGTGGGAGGGCGGGGAGCTCTCGGCGCCGGAGGTGCATCCGGGGGTGGCGCGGGTGCGGGCGGTGCTGCCGGGGGTGCTGGAGCGGGTGGGGGCGCCCGAGGGGACGTGGGTGGAGGACAAGGGGCGGTCGGTGGCCGTGCACACCCGGCGGACGGCGGCGCCGGAGGAGGCGTTGGAGCTGCTGCGGGCGCCGGTGGGGGAGCTGGCGGCCGGGTACGGGCTGGTGGTGGAGCCCGGGCGGCTGGTGCTGGAGCTGCGGTCGCCGGGGGTGGACAAGGGGGCGGCGCTGACCGGGTTCCTGCGCGAGCGGGGGGCGCGGTCGGTGCTCTACGCGGGGGACGACCTGGGGGACGTGGCGGCCTTCGCCGCGGTGGAGGAGCTGCGCGGCGAGGGCGTGGCCGGGGTGCTGGTCTGCGCCGGCGCGGTGGGGGACGCGCCGGTGCGGGAGCTGGCCGACCGGGCGGACCTGGTGGTCGCCGGGCCGGAGGGCGTGGTGGAGCTGTTGGGGGCCTTGGCGGACGCGCTCACAGCGCGTTGAGCTGGTCCAGGAACCACTGCTGCGGGGGGAGCGCGGTGGCCGCCGCCGCCAGGCGCTTGGTGCGGTCGGCGCGCTCCTCCGGGCTCATGGTGAGGCCGGCGTGGAGGGCCTCGGCGGTGGCGATGACGTCGTAGGGGTTGACGGTGAGGGCGTCGTCCTTGAGTTCGGCGTGGGCGCCGGCCTCGCGGGAGAGGACGAGGGCGCAGCCGTGGTCGGAGACCACCGGGACCTCCTTGGCGACCAGGTTCATGCCGTCGCGGATGGGGTTGACCAGGGCGACGTCGGCCAGCCGGTAGGCGGCGAGGGAGCGCGGGAAGTCGTCGTCGACGTGGAGGATCAGGGGCTGCCAGGCGGGGGTGGCGAACTCGGCGTCGATCTCCTCGGCCAGCCGTTGGACGGCGGCCGTGTAGGCGCGGTACTCGGCGAGGTCGGTGCGGGACGGGTAGGCGAAGGCGATGTGCACCACCCGGTCGTGCCACTCGGGGCGGGTGCGGAGCAGGTGCCGGTAGGCCTGGAGGCCGCGGACGATGTTCTTGCTCAGCTCGGTGCGGTCGACCCGGACGATGGTGCGGCGGTCGCCGACGGCCGCGCGGAGGGCGGCGAGGCGTTCGTCGACGTCGGGGCGGTGGGCGCGCTCGCGCAGGAAGTCGGCGTCGGCGCCGAGGGCGTGGACGCCGAGGCGCGTGGTGCGGCCGTCGACGGTGACGGTGAGCGCGTCGTGGTCGACGGTCGCGCCGAGGAGGTCCTCGCAGCAGGCGGCGAAGGCGCGGGCCCAGCGCTGGGTCAGGAAGCCGGCCCGGTCGGCACCGAGGATGCCGGTGAGGACGGCCCGGGCGACGTCGTCGGGCAGCATCCGGTAGTACTCGGGCGGGGCCCAGGGGGTGTGCGAGAAGTGGCCGATCCGCAGGTCGGGGCGGGCTTCGCGGAGCAGGGCCGGGACCAGGGAGAGGTGGTAGTCCTGGACGAGGACGGCGGCGTTCGGGGCGGCCTCGGCGGCGAGGGCTTCGGCGAAGGCCTCGTTGTAGGCCCGGTAGGCGGCCCATTCGGTGCGGAAGGCGGCGTCGAAGGAGGGCGCGGTGGGGGTCGCGTAGAGCAGGTGGTGGACGAACCAGAGGGTGGAGTTGGCGACGCCGTTGTAGGCGCGGGCGAAGGTCAGCGGGTCGATGTCCAGCATCCGTACGGCCTGGCCGCCGACCTCGTGGCCGGCCAGGTCGAGGCGGCCGTGGGGTGCCTCGGCGGCGGCCCTGCGGTCGGAGTCGTCGAGGGCGGCGCAGACCCAGACGGCGTTCGGGTCGTCGATGGCGGAGAGGCCGGAGACCAGGCCGCCGCCGCCGCGGCGCAGGGTCAGCGTGCCGTCGTCGGCGGTGCTGAAGGACACCGGTCCCCGGTTGGACGCCACCAGGACGGGGGCGGTGCCGGTCGCGCTCGAACGGTTGGTCGTGAGATCGCCCATGGTTGGCATGTTGCCGTGGGGTCGGCGTGGCAAACCCGTGCGGCCCGTCGAAGAGAGGCCCTAATGGCGGGCGGCGTACTCGGGGAGGGTGTGGATCGGGGGGCGTTCGAGGGCGGTCACCGGGTGGGTGTGGGCGGTGAAGGCGCGGGTTTCCGGGTCGCGGGTGAACTGGGTGAGGTGGGGGTGGACGAGGTCGGCGGAGGCCTTGAGGCGGTGGGTGCGGTCGAGGCGTTCCAGGGCGGTCCGGTAGATGGTGGCGGCCATCCGGCCGAGGGCCTGGCCGTCCTGGTGGCGGTGGTGCCGGACGCCGACGTCCACCTGGGCGAGGGCGTCCAGGCCGGCCAGCTCCAGGGCGTCGACCAGCAGGCCGAGTTCGACGCCGTAGCCGGTGGGGAAGGGCAGCCGTTCGAGCAGTGAGCGGCGGGCCGCGTACTCGCCGCCGAGCGGCTGGACGAAACCGGCGAGTTCCGGCCAGTGGAGGTTGAGCAGGGGGCGGGCGACGAGTTCGGTGACCCGCCCGCCGCCGGCGGGCAGGACGGCGCCCTCCGACTCCAGCGGGCGGTCGTACATGGCCTTGACCAGCTGGATGGACTCGTCGGTGAGCAGCGGGCCGACGATGCCGGAGACGAAGGCCGGGTCGAACTCGCGCAGGTCGGCGTCGACGAAGCAGACGATGTCGCCGTGGGTGACCAGCAGCGAGCGCCAGAGCACCTCGCCCTTGCCGGGGACGGCGGGCAGCCGGGGCAGGACGGCGTCGCGGTGCTCGACCCGGGCGCCGGCCTCGGCGGCGACGGCGGCGGTGGCGTCGGTGGAGCCGGAGTCGACGACGACGAGTTCGTCGACGAGCGGGAGGCGTTCCATCAGCTCGCGGCGGATGGTGCGGACGATGTCGCCGACGGTGGCCTCCTCGTCCAGGGCGGGGAGGACCACGCTGACCGTGCGGCCGGTGCGCTCCTTGGCGTCGAGCAGGGTGCGGACCGGCCGGTCGGCCGCGCTCCAGGAGCGGCGGCGCAGCCAGGACGCCGCCTGCGGGAGGAGCGCGGGAGTCGGTTCGGCGGGCACGGAGATCTCCTCGGCGAGGTCGGTGGGACGGGTCATCTCGCTTGGCGGACGGTCCCGTTCAGGTTTGACGCCTTCGGATACAGTCTTCGTACAGCGGTCGGACCTTTGCACGCCGGGGTCTCCGTTGAGCACCACCACAATTTCACAAGCTCATCCAGAGGGACTGAGGGAACGGCCCGTTGACGTCCCGGCAACCTTCTCGCGCGGCTGTCTGTCGACAGGCCCCGGCGGGACAGGTGCCAATTCCGTCCCGTGTCGCGACCGCGCCACGGGGAAGATGAGGAGAGAGGCCTCGCCATCATGGCTATCGACACTGCCGCACCCGTTTCCGTCGACCTCGGCCCGGCCGCCGCGCTGTCCTGTCGCGAGTGCGGCACCCGCTTCCCGCTCGGCCCCAGCTTCGCGTGCCTGGAGTGCTTCGGCCCGCTGGAGATCGCCTACGAGTTCGGCAGCGAGGGCGCCGAGGAGCTGCGCAAGCGGATCGAGGCCGGTCCGGCCTCCATCTGGCGGTACGCGCCGCTGCTGCCGGTGCCGGCCGACGTGGCGTCCAAGCCGAACCTGAACCCGGGGTGGACCCCGCTGGTGAAGGCGGACAACCTGGGCCGGGAGCTCGGTTTCACCGCCCAGCTGCACGTCAAGGACGACTCCGGGAACCCGACGCACTCGTTCAAGGACCGGGTGGTCGCGTGCGCGATCGAGGCGGCCCGGGCGTTCGGCTACACCACGCTGTCCTGCTCCTCCACCGGCAACCTGGCCGGCGCGGTGGGTGCGGCGGCGGCCCGGGCCGGGTTCCGGTCCTGCGTGTTCATCCCGCACGACCTGGAGCAGGGCAAGGTCGTCATGGCCGGGGTGTACGGCGGCGAGCTGGTCGGCATCGAGGGCAACTACGACGACGTGAACCGCTTCTGCTCGGAGCTGATCGGCGACCCGGCCGGCGAGGGCTGGGGCTTCGTCAACGTGAACCTGCGGCCGTACTACGGCGAGGGCTCCAAGACGCTGGCGTACGAGATCTGCGAGCAGCTCGGCTGGCGGCTGCCGGAGCAGATCGTGATCCCGATCGCCTCGGGCTCGCAGCTGACGAAGATCGACAAGGGGCTCCAGGAGCTGATCAGGCTCGGCCTGGTCGAGGACCGGCCGTACAAGGTCTTCGGCGCCCAGGCGGAGGGCTGCTCGCCGGTGTCGGCCGCGTTCAAGGCCGGCCGGGACGTGATCAAGCCGGTGAAGCCGGACACCATCGCCAAGTCGCTGGCGATCGGCAACCCGGCCGACGGCCCGTACGTGCTGGACATCGCCCGCCGTACCGGTGGCGCGGTGGAGGACGTCACGGATGCCGAGGTCGTGGCGGCGATCCGGCTGCTGGCGCGGACCGAGGGGATCTTCGCCGAGACCGCGGGCGGGGTGACCGTCGGCGTGCTGAAGAAGCTGGTCGAGACCGGGCAGCTGGACCCGGCCAAGGAGACCGTCGCGATCAACACCGGCGACGGGCTGAAGACCCTGGACGCCGTCTCCGATTCCGGGATGACCGCCGTCATCCGCCCGACGCTGGACTCGTTCCGCGCCGCCGGTCTCGTGTCCGCCTGAACCACCCGATAGGCCCCGCCCCCGCTAGGAGAGTCATGAGCGCCACCGTCCGCATCCCCACCATCCTGCGCACCTACACCGACGGCGCCGCCGAGGTGACCGCCGAGGGTGCCACCCTGGCCGAGGTCGTCGCCGACCTGGAGAAGAACCACGCGGGCATCGCGGCCCGCATCCTGGACGACACGGGCAAGCTGCGCCGCTTCGTGAACGTCTACGTGAACGACGACGACGTGCGCTTCGCCGAGGGTCTGGCGACCGAGATCAAGGACGGCGCCAGCGTCTCGATCATCCCGGCGGTGGCCGGCGGCTGCTGAGCCGACAAAGCAGAACCCGCGGTCGCCCGCGCGTACGGAAATCCGTTCTCCGTATGCGCGGGCGACCGCTCGCATTCCGGCGGGAATATTTCCGGGTCGAGTCGGAGTAGAGTGTGGCTCGGCTGGGAACAGGGTTTCCCTTTCGGCCCCCGCAGTGCTCGGCCCGGGGGCGTCCGGCCGTCGGGGGCGGACCGTGAAACATGTCAGGCAGATGTCAGAATTCGCGCGGGCATTTGAGTAATTCGTCCGCTATGTCCGGCGTGGAATGCCGAGATTATTCCGATTCGATCCGTCCTGTCCCTTGACGCCTTGGCGGAATTACCGGCGGTTGGCCCTGTTGCAGAGGGCGTCGATCCGGATACATTCAGCGGCGGTCGACGCAATCACCCGCTCACCGGAGGCCGCCCGGCGTTCCGCGCGGATGGTTGCGGCGTGCACGGCTGCGCCCAGGGGGGGTTCCCCGGGCCGGCCTTCAACCAACCCGGGCCCGCGACCTGCGGGCACGTGAAGGGCCAGCACAGCACTAGGGGAGTTCGGAATGGCTCAGGGCACCGTCAAGTGGTTCAACGCGGAGAAGGGCTACGGCTTCATCGCGGTCGACGGTGGTGCGGACGTCTTCGTCCACTACAGCGCGATCCAGATGGACGGCTACCGCACCCTCGAGGAGGGCCAGCGGGTCGAGTTCGAGATCTCCCAGGGACAGAAGGGCCCGCAGGCGGACATGGTCCGCGCGGCGGTCTGACCCCTTCCGACTCCAGGAGCTCGGCGCGGCCCTACGGCTGGTGACCACTCGCTTCTCGACGGGCCCGTGCGACGCGTGTCGTACGGGCCCGTCGGCGTTCCCCGACGCGGCTCCGCCGGGGCTCCGGCGACGGCTCGCGGATCGTCGATTGGGCTTGCACTCGACCACCCGGAGTGCTAATCATTGGCGTTAGCACTCACAGCGTGAGAGTGACAGCGGACCGGGTCGGTGAGGCCCCCGGGAGCGGTAGGGGAATGGACCCCCGCACACCAGGGCCGTCCGTCGCGGGCACCCCTTGGTCCGAGCAGTCGACCGTGTCCCGGAGGACCACTTCAGATGGCCAAGATCATCGCCTTTGATGAGGAAGCTCGCCGCGGCCTTGAGCGTGGCATGAACCAGCTCGCCGACGCCGTGAAGGTCACGCTCGGCCCCAAGGGCCGCAACGTCGTGCTGGAGAAGAAGTGGGGCGCCCCCACGATCACCAACGACGGTGTCTCCATCGCCAAGGAGATCGAGCTCGAGGACCCGTACGAGAAGATCGGTGCGGAGCTCGTCAAGGAGGTCGCCAAGAAGACGGACGACGTCGCGGGTGACGGCACCACCACCGCCACCGTGCTCGCCCAGGCCCTGGTTCGCGAGGGTCTGCGCAACGTCGCCGCCGGCGCCAACCCGATGGCCCTGAAGCGCGGCATCGAGAAGGCCGTCGCGGCCGTCTCCGACCAGCTGCTGGCCCAGGCCAAGGACGTGGAGACCAAGGAGCAGATCGCCTCCACCGCCTCCATCTCCGCCGCCGACACCCAGATCGGCGAGCTCATCGCCGAGGCCATGGACAAGGTCGGCAAGGAAGGCGTCATCACCGTCGAGGAGAGCAACACCTTCGGTCTGGAGCTCGAGCTCACCGAGGGCATGCGCTTCGACAAGGGCTACATCTCCGCCTACTTCGCCACCGACCTGGAGCGGATGGAGGCGACGTTCGAGGACCCGTACATCCTCATCGCCAACTCCAAGATCGGCTCGGTCAAGGACCTGCTCCCGCTGCTGGAGAAGGTCATGCAGAGCGGCAAGCCGCTGGTCATCATCGCCGAGGACGTCGAGGGCGAGGCCCTGTCGACCCTGGTCGTGAACAAGATCCGTGGCACCTTCAAGTCCGTCGCCGTCAAGGCCCCGGGCTTCGGCGACCGCCGCAAGGCCATGCTCGGCGACATCGCCATCCTCACCGGTGGCACCGTGATCTCCGAGGAGGTCGGCCTCAAGCTGGAGAACGCCGGCATCGACCTGCTGGGCACCGCCCGCAAGGTGGTCATCACCAAGGACGAGACCACCATCGTCGACGGTGGCGGCGACAGCGAGCAGGTCGCGGGCCGCGTGAACCAGATCCGCGCCGAGATCGAGAACAGCGACTCGGACTACGACCGCGAGAAGCTCCAGGAGCGCCTCGCCAAGCTGGCCGGCGGCGTGGCCGTCATCAAGGCCGGCGCGGCCACCGAGGTGGAGCTCAAGGAGCGCAAGCACCGCATCGAGGACGCCGTCCGCAACGCCAAGGCCGCCGTCGAGGAGGGCATCGTCGCCGGTGGTGGCGTCGCCCTGCTGCAGGCCGGTGTCGCCTTCGACAAGCTGGAGCTGGAGGGCGACGAGGCCACCGGTGCCAACATCGTCAAGGTCGCGCTGGAGGCCCCGATCAAGCAGATCGCGACCAACGCCGGCCTGGAGGGTGGCGTCGTGGTGGAGAAGGTGCGCAACCTCCCCGCCGGTCACGGCCTGAACGCGGCCACCAACACCTACGTCGACCTGATCGCCGAGGGCATCATCGACCCGGCCAAGGTGACCCGCTCCGCGCTGCAGAACGCCGCCTCCATCGCGGCGCTGTTCCTGACCACCGAGGCCGTCATCGCCGACAAGCCGGAGAAGGCCGCCGCGGCCGCCGGCGGCGGCATGCCGGGCGGTGACATGGACTTCTGATCCTGATCGCTTCGATCGGATCGGCTGGTTCCTCGTCCGTGTGGGCGGCTCCCTTCGGGGGGCCGCCCACACGGCGTTCCGGCGTCCGGAAGCTCCGGGGCCCGGGCGTTCGGACGTCCGGGCGTTTCGGCGTTCGGGCCGGTGGACGGAGAATGGACGGATGGCTTCCGACGACATCGAGACCGCCCTGCACAACGCGCGGGCACTGATCCTGGCCGACCTCACCGCGCGGGACGTGGCGGACGCCGCCGTCGTCTCGCTGGTGGAGCAGGCCGTGACGCACCGCCGCTGGTGGCTGGAGCAGTGGCCGGACGGCACCGAGTACGTGCTCGGGCTGGTCGCCCAGGACGTCCAGGACGCGCTGCTGGAGGCGTACGGGCGCTGGCCGCTGTGCACCGGGTGCGCGGCCGACGGGGACCCGCACGCGCTGAGCGTGGAGCCCGAGCTGGGGCCGGAGCCGCACTGGGTGTGCGGCAAGCAGGGCGCGGTGGTGGCGCCGGTGGGGAAGCTCGCCTAGGGCCTGTCTTCAAACTCGCGTCTGCGTGGCGACGCTCCCCCAGCCTTCGGCCGGGAGGTACCCCCAGGGCACAAGCGCACCTCGCCGCGTTGTCGTCGGTCGCCAATGGCCCCCAGCCTTCGGCCGGGAGGTGCCCCCACCGCAGTGGCTCCCTCCTCCGCCTTGCGATGCACGCACCCCAACGCCGCCCCGCCCGCCCTCCGGGCGGACGACGGGAGTTTGAAGACAGGCCCTAGCCCGGTCGGCTCGGGGCCGGGGGTGCCTTCCGGGGGTGGTGCGCGGGTGGGTACGGTGCGCGGATGAGGCGCTGGGTGTGGGGTGTGGCGGGCGGGTGCTGCGGGCTCGGGCTGTGGTGGGCCGTGCTGGAGGCGGCGGGGGCCGGCCACGACGCGTGGTGGGCCGTGGCCGGGCGGGTCCTGGCCGTGACGGGGGGAGTGGCCGCCGCGGACCGGGTGCGCGGGCGGTGGGGCTGACGGGCCTCAGAGGGTGCCGAGCTCCGCGGTCAGGTTGGCGCGGGCGGCCGCGGTGAAGCGCTCGCGGGCGGCCGGGGTGCGGTAGAGGTCCGGCAGGGCGAGCAGGTGGCGCAGGACGGCGGCCCGGCCGGCCGCGAAGTCCGGCGCGGGGACGAAGCCGTACTCCTCGCGGACCGCGGCCGCGTACGCCGCGTACGCCCCGGGGGAGCCGCCGAGGACGGCGAGGTCCGCGTCGCAGAGCACCTCGCCGTCGCGGTCGCCGGGGGCGGGGTCGTGGCCGACGGTGAGCAGCACGAGGCGCTCGACCTCGGCGACCCGCTCGGCGGGCAGTCCGGCGGCGGTCAGCGCGCGGACGGCCAGGGCGGCGCTGCGCTCCTCGTTCTCGGTGCGGTCGGGGCGGTAGACGGCGTCGTGGAACCAGGCCGCGAGGCGGACGGCCTCCGGGTCGGCGGCGTGCCCGGCCAGCTCGTCGACCAGGCCCAGCACCGCGCGCAGGTGTGCGGCGGTGTGGTAGCGGCGCTGCGGCTCCGACCAGCGGCGCAGCAGCTCCCGGCCGTACGGCTCGGGGTCGACGGCGGCCCCGCAGCGGTGCAGCAGGGCGGTCCAGGCGGCGAGCAGGTCGTCGGTGGGCGGGTCGGCGAGCGGGCCCTCGGCGGGCGCGTCGGTGAGCGGTTCCTCGGCGGGCGGGGCGTCCTCGGTGGTCGGCATGGCGACCATTGTGGCGGCCCGGCCGGGTGCCGGACCCGGGGGAGTGGGCGCTGGACCTATAGGTAGGTTGACGATATATGTAGTCGTATGACAGAACGCTCCATGCAGGAGCCCACGCTGCTGCTGCTCACCGCGCTGGCCGACGCCCCGCGGCACGGCTACGCGCTCATCCAGGAGATCGCCGCGATCTCCGACGGCCGGGTCAAGATGCGCACCGGCACGCTCTACGGGGCGCTCGACCGGCTGCTGGGCCAGGGCCTGATCGAGGTCGCCGCCGAGGAGGTGGTGGACGGCCGCGCCCGGCGCAGCTACGCGCTGACCGCCGCCGGCCGGGAGGCGCTGGCCGCCGAGGCGGAGCGGCTGCGGGCGGTCGCCACCGAGGCCGAGCGCCGGCTGACCAGGATCCGGTCGATGCTGCCGGGCAAGACCGGGTCGCAGGGGCGGCCCGCGGCGGGGGGAGGCCTCTCATGACCACACCGGTGATCGGCGCGGGGCCCTCGGCGGTGCTGCGGGCCGCGCTCCAGCTCTACCCGGAGCCGTACCGCCGCGAGCGCGGCGAGGAGCTGGCCGAGGTGTTCGCCGACACGACGGCGGCGGGCGGCCGGCTCGCGGTCGCCCGGGAGGTCCTCGGCCTGGCGGTGTACGGGCTGCGGGTGCGGCTCGGGCTGACCGGCGCCACGGCGGCCGGGCGGCTGCTCGCGGTGGTCGCGCCGATGCTCGCCGGGGCGGTGGCCGGCGCCACGCTGGTGGCCTGGCTGACCACCGCGCACCGGATCGCCAACCTGCTCTCCTGGGACGACTCGTACGGCGCCTACTTCTCGTCGTTCTGCCCGCCGGTGGCCGCCGTGCTGCTCCTGGTGGCGGGGCTGCTGGGGCGCTGGGCGGCGGTGCGGGGCAGCGCGCTGGTCCTGGGGGCGGTGGGGCTCTACAACCTGGCGGACGCCGTCTGGTCCTCCTCCTTCGACCTGTGGTGGAGCGGCTACATCGCGATGGCCACGCTGCCGCTGGTGCTGGCCGCGCTGCTGCTGGCGGCGGCGCCGACGGACCTGCTGCCCCGGCCGGGCCTGCGCACGGCCGGCCTGGTGCTGGCGTCGGGGGCCGTGGGCGGGCTGCTGGAGGCGGCCCAGAGCTGGGACGACACCACCTTCCCGCTGGACCTGGTGTGGTTCGTGGTGATGCTGGTCGTTCCGCTGCTGCTGACCTTCGCCGGGCTGCGCGGGCGGGTGGCGCCGACGGCGGCGGGGGTGGCGGCGCTGGTGCTGGCCGGGCCGGGCTGTCTGTTCAACATCTGGCGCGGGTCCGGCGGGGTCTCGCAGCTGCTGCCGGCGGTGGGGCCGTCGGTGGCCGCGCTGGTGCTGGTGGCGGTGGCGGTGCACCGGTTCGGCCGGCCGGAGGTGGTCGGGGCGTCCGGTGCGATCGGGGCGGTCCACGGTCCGGCGTGACCGGGGGGTTCGGGGGGCCGTTCCGGCGTGACCGGAACGGCCCCCTGGGAGTTTCCGGGGGCGGTCCGATGTGGCAGGCTGTCGAATATGTCTAGACCAATTTTCGAAGTCATCGCGCTGACGCCCCAGGACGCCCAGGCCGCCGAGTCGGGCGGCGCCGACCGGCTCGAACTGGTCACCGACATGGCCGCCGACGGGCTTACCCCGTCCGTCGAGGACTTCGGCCGGATCCGGGCCGCCGTCGGCATCCCGCTGCGGGTCATGCTGCGGATCCGGGACGGCTTCGCCCCCGGCGACGTGGACGGGCTGTGCGCCCGGGCCGCCGCGCTGCGGGCCGAGGGGGCCGAGGAGTTCGTGCTCGGCTTCCTCGACGCCGACGGCGCCGTCGACCTGGCCGCCACCACGGCCGTCGCCGAGGCGATCGCCGGCTGCCGCTGGACCTTCCACCGGGCGATCGACCACAGCGCCGACCGGGCCGCCCTGCGGGCCGCCGTCGGCGGGCTGCCCGGCCTGGACACCTTCCTCACCTCCGGCGCGGCCGCCGGGGTGGACGCCGGGCGCGAGGTGCTGTCGGCCGAGCTGGCCCGGGCCGGCGAGCCCGGGTACCGGCAGCGGATCCTGATCGGCGGCGGCCTGCGGGCCGAGCACCTGAAGGAGCTGCGGGCGGAGGGCTTCGACGCCTTCCACGTCGGCGGCGCGGTGCGGGTCGACGGCTGGCGGACGCCGGTGGACGCGGCCAAGGTCGCCGAGTGGCGGGCGCTGATCGACGCCTGAGCGCGGGTGCGCCGGTGCGGGCGTTCGTACGGAAGGGCCGGTCCGCGGACCGGCCCTTCCGCGCGCTACCGCAGCTGCTCCGGCAGCGGCTCGCGGTGCAGCACCGTCAGCCCGGAGACGGCACGGGTCAGCGCCACGTACAGCCGCCGCAGGCCGGTCCGCTCGTCCGGCTCCCCGGCGACCACCGCGGCCGGCTCGTCCAGCACCACGTAGTCGTACTCCAGACCCTTGGCCAGCGAGGCCGGGACGAGGGTGAGCCGGGCCTCCGCGCTGGTCTCGTCGCCGGGGGAGAGGTACGGCAGGCCGGCCGCGGTCAGCGCCTCGGCGAGCCGCGGGACACGGGCGTCGGCGGCGATCAGGCCGGTCGAGCCCTCGTGCTCCAGCGCCTCCCGGCAGGCGGCCAGGACCGCCTCCGTGCCGTCCGCGTCGCCGGTCGTGCCGCCGTCCGTGTCCGCGTCCGTGTCGCCCTCCGCGGCGCCGTCCGCGATCCGGCGGATCGTCAGCGAACCGGGCGCCTCACGGACCGAGGAGGCCGGGGCCAGGCCGGGGGCGATCGCCGGGAGCAGCCGGGAGGCGTACGCGATGACCTCCTCCGGCACCCGGAAGCCCTTGGTCAGCTCCTCGATGTGCGCCTGCGGCTTGCCCAGGTGGCGCAGCGCCTCCGGCCAACTCGCCGTCGCCCACGGGGTGGTGCCCTGGGCGAGGTCGCCGAGGACGGTCGCCGATCCGGTGGTGCAGCGGCGGCCGACCGCGCGGTACTGCATCGGGGAGAGGTCCTGGGCCTCGTCCAGCACCACGTGCCCGAGCGAGGGGGTGCGCTGCACCAGGTCGGTGGCCTCGTCGACCAAGACGGCGTCGGCCGCCGTCCAGCGGGCGGTCTTCACCGAGCGGCCGGGCTTGGGCCACAGCACCGCCCGCTGCTCCTCGGGCGTCAGCACGCCCTCGGCACAGGCGGCCAGGAACTCCGGCTCGGAGAGCAGCCGCAGGACCAGCTTCGCCGGGTCGACGGCCGGCCAGCACTCCTTGACCACCGCCTTGACGGCGCTGTTGCGGGCCACCGCGTCCTGCACCCGGTCGTCCGGGGCCTCGCCGCCCTGCTCCATCTTCAGCAGCACGGCGTGCGCGATGCGCTGCGGCAGGGCGTCCCTGGCCGCGCCGTAGCGGGTCTCGCGGCCCTTCAACTCCTCGATGATCTCGACCAGTTCGTACACCGGTACGCGCCAGCGGCGGGAGCCGCGGACCACCACGCAGGGCTCGGTGGGCAGCGCGATGCCCGACCGCACCGCCCGGCGCAGCACCTCGGCCATCCGGGCGTCGCCCTTCAGCCGGGCCGCCTCCGGGTCGTCCTCGCCCCTCACCTCGACGTGCCCGACCAGCTGCTGCACGGTGGCCTGGGCGACCTCCAGCTCGCCGAGGGCCGGGAGCACCTGCTCGATGTAGGAGAGGAAGGCGTTGTTCGGCCCGATCACCAGGGTGCCGGTCCGGGCCAGGCGCTCGCGGTGGGCGTACAGCAGGTACGCGACGCGGTGCAGGCCGACGGCGGTCTTCCCGGTGCCGGGCGCCCCCTGGACGCAGATGGTGCCCGTGATGTCCGAGCGGACGATCTCGTCCTGCTCGGGCTGGATGGTGGCGACGATGTCGCGCATCGGGCCGACGCGGGGCTTCTCGATCTCGGCGGCCAGCAGGGCGGAGGCGGAATCGGTCTCGGCCGGGTCGCTGAGGTGCTCGTCCTCGTAGGCGGTCAGCTCGCCGCCGGTGTAGCCGAAGCGGCGGCGGCGGTCGACGTCCATCGGGTCGGTGCGGCTGGCCCGGTAGAACGGCTGGGAGACCGGCGCGCGCCAGTCGATCACCATCGGGTCGCCGTCGGCGTCGTGGACGTGCCGGCGGCCGATGTAGAAGCTCTCGCCGCCGCTGCCCTCGCTCAGCTCCTCGCTGATCGCGTGCAGGTAGTCGAGGCGGCCGAAGAACAGCGGGGTGTGCGAGAGGTCGGCCAGGGCGGCGATCCTGGCCTCGATCTGGTTCTGGAGCACGAGGGCGGTGACCCAGGTGCCGGTCACGTCGCGGATGTCGAGCGACTCGACGTCCTCGCGCATCGCGCGCAGCGCGGCCCGGGAGGCGGCCAGGTGGTCGCGTTCGCGCTGGAGGGGGTCGGTGGTGGAGGTGGCGGGCACAGCGAACCTTCCCGGCTGCCCCCGGTGGCGGGCGCAGCGGATCGTAGGAGCTCACGGTGGGTACGGCCGACCGGTTGCCGAACGGTCGGTACCTCCCCCGGCTGCCTGCGGGACTTCAGCAGGTACCACGGTTCGGGAGGGGGCAGACGGACGATCTTAGACCCGTCCGCCCCTGGGGGCCAGCCGTGCGGGTCCCGGGGTTCCGGCCGTACCGGCCTCGGGGTTCGCCCTACCCCGGCCTCGGGGGCCGCCGTACACCCGGCGGACGAGCCGCGCACCTGCGGATACGGCCTTTGGAGTGATGCCGACCGCCGGTCGGGTGCCTACCGTTGAAGACATGAGCACCACGAACCGAACCCCCCGACCCGGCCCGTCCGGCGCCACCGCCGTCTCCGGGCGCCACCGCAACCCGCTGAGCACCGCCGTCCGCAACGTCGGCATCGCCCTGGACACCGCCGCGCGCGTGATCTTCCTCGGGCGCGACGGTGTCCGGTACTGAAGGCCGTGTCCGTTCCCGGAACGGCCTACCGCCCGTGCGTCACAGCACGTCGTCCGCGTCCATGATCCGGTACGCGTAGCCCTGCTCGGCCAGGAAGCGCTGCCGGTGGGCGGCGAAGTCCTGGTCCACGGTGTCCCGGGCGACCACCGAGTAGAAGTGGGCCGAGTGGCCGTCCGCCTTGGGGCGCAGCACCCGGCCGAGGCGCTGGGCCTCCTCCTGGCGGGAGCCGAAGGTCCCGGAGACCTGGATGGCCACGGTGGCCTCGGGCAGGTCGATCGAGAAGTTCGCGACCTTGGAGACCACCAGGACGCCGATCTCCTTGTTCCGGAAGGCCTCGAAGAGCTTCTCGCGCTGGGTGTTGCTGGTCTCGCCCTTGATCACCGGGGCGTCCAGGGCCTCGCCGAGCTCGTCCAGCTGGTCGATGTACTGGCCGATGATCAGCGTCTGGTCCTTCTCGTGCTTCCTGACCAGCGCCTCCACCACCCGCCGCTTGGTCGCCGTGGTGGCGCAGTAGCGGTAGCGCTCCTCCGGCTCGGCGGTCGCGTAGGCGAGCCGCTCGGAGTCGGTCAGGGTGACCCGCACCTCGCAGCAGTCGGCGGGCGCGATGTAGCCCTGCGCCTCGATCTCCTTCCACGGCGCGTCGAAGCGCTTGGGGCCGATCAGGCTGAACACGTCGCCCTCGCGGCCGTCCTCGCGCACCAGCGTCGCGGTCAGGCCGAGCCGGCGGCGGGCCTGGAGGTCGGCGGTGAACTTGAACACCGGCGCGGGCAGCAGGTGCACCTCGTCGTAGACCACCAGGCCCCAGTTGCGGGCGTCGAACAGCTCCAGGTGGGCGTAGACGCCCTTCCGCTTGGTCGTCATCACCTGGTAGGTGGCGATGGTGACCGGGCGGATCTCCTTCTTCGTCCCGCTGTACTCGCCGATCTCGTCCTCGGTGAGCGAGGTGCGCTTGACCAGCTCGTGCTTCCACTGGCGGGCCGAGACGGTGTTGGTGACCAGGATCAGCGTGGTCGACTTGGCGTGCGCCATCGCGGCCGCGCCGACCAGCGTCTTGCCGGCGCCGCAGGGCAGCACGACCACGCCCGAGCCGCCGTGCCAGAAGCCCTCGACGGCCTGCGCCTGGTACGGGCGCAGCTGCCAGCCGTCCTCGTCCAGGTCGATCGGGTGCGCCTCGCCGTCCACGTACCCGGCGAAGTCCTCGGCGGGCCAGCCGAGTTTGAGCAGCACCTGCTTGATCTGCCCGCGCTCGGAGGGGTGCACCACCACGGTGTCCGGGTCGACCCGGGCGCCGACCAGCGGGACGACCTTCTTGGAGCGCAGCACCTCCTCCAGCACCGGCCGGTCGGTGGTGGTGAGCACCAGCCCGTGGGTCGGGTGCTTGAGCAGCCGGAGCCGCCCGTACCGGCCCATGGTGTCCGCCACGTCCACCAGCAGCGCGTGCGGCACCGGGTAGCGCGAGTACGTCACCAGGGCGTCCACCACCTGCTCGGCGTCGTGCCCGGCCGCCCGCGCGTTCCACAGCCCGAGCGGCGTCACCCGGTACGTGTGCACGTGCTCGGGCGCCCGCTCCAGCTCGGCGAACGGCGCGATGGCGCGACGGCAGTCGGAGGCCCTGGGGTGGTCGATCTCCAGGAGAAGAGTTTTGTCGCTCTGGACGATGAGCGGTCCGTCGTTCACGCGGGGAAGCCCTCCACTGGCTGACAGGGTGGATTGACGCAGACCCTCCAGTGTCGCGCATCGCGGGCGGTGCGCGGGAGCCGCCCGGAGTGACCACCGTCCGTACTCGCTCGTTGAGCTGGTCATGAAGAAGTCGAAGCGTGTTCTCACCGCCCTCGCCCTGATGGGCTCGGCCTTCGCGGCCACCGCCTCCTCGGCCGGCTCGGCCCACGCCCTCGCGGGCATCGGCGAGGGGCCCGGCGGCCTGCTCGCGGCGCCCGGGTTCCTGCTGGCGGACACCGTCACCGGGGGGTCGATGCCGGTCGGGCAGGGGCAGATCGGCAGCCTGGCGGACAAGGCCGTCCAGGACAAGATGAAGGAGGCGCAGCAGGGGCACTGAAGGCCCCCGGCCTCCCCGGGGTCACTCGTCGAGTTCCGCGACGCCGGTGATGCGGTGCAGGGCGAAGGTGCGGAGTTCGTCGGCGTGGTGGTCGAAGGCGGTGACGAAGCCGCCTTCGACCTTGACCGGGTCGATGATGCGCTGGCTGGCGATGCCCTCGGCGTTGAGGTAGCCGATCCACATGCGCTCGCCGAGCAGGACGGCCGTCTGGAGGGCGGCCAGGGTCTCGGCGGCGGCGGTGCGGGGGAGCCGGCGCGGGTCGGGGGCGGGGTCGCGGCGGGTGGCGGTGGCGGCGCGGTCACCGGCCCGGATGGCCTTGATGGCGGCCGCGAGCAGGGTGTCGTCGGGGGCGGGCGGTCCGTCGGGGACGGGCACGGGGGCCGTCCGGGGCGGGGTGCGGCGGCTGTCCGGGCGGGTGATCAGCACGTCTCCCTCGGCGGACTCGGCGGCCGGGGCGTAGCCCATGGTGCGCAGGGCGGCGAGCAGGACGTCCGGGGCGGCCTGGGAGGCGAGGACGGTGGGGGCGAGCAGCCGCAGCCGCAGGTCGGCGGAGCGGCGGTCGGCGAGGACCTCGCCGAGCAGCGACGGGTCGTCGCAGCGCAGGTAGGAGGAGGCGGCGCCGACCCGCAGGACGCCGTGCCTGCGGGCGACGTCGTCGACCAGGTACGCGAGCGGCTGCGGGACGGGCGTACGGCTGTGCTGTTCCAGGAAGGCCCGCAGGTCGGTGGCGGTGCGGCCGGCGTCGAGGGCGCGGCGCACCGAGGCCGGGGTGAAGCGGTAGACGGTGGCGCCGCCCTTGGACTCGATGTCGGCGCACAGGGCGAGGGCCTGGGCGAGCGGGGTGAGCAGCGGGCCGGGGGCGATCGCGGTGAGGTCCGGCTGGAGGATCACGTGGTCCAGCGGCTGCGGGAGCAGCGGGGCGAGCACCTCGGCCGGGTCGGACTCGGCGGTGAGCAGGGCGCGGGCGGGGGCGGCCAGGGCGCCGCGGCCGGTGATGCCGAGGAGTTCGGCCTCGTCGAGGGTCCAGGCGGTGAGCTCGTCGCGCAGGTCGCGGCCGTCCGGGCCGACGGGGCCGCCGCGCAGCGGGCGCTGCCAGCGCAGGGCGGGGAGCAGTTCCTCGGCGGTGGCCGGGGTGCCGGGCGGCAGTTCGGCGAGCAGGGCGAGGGTGGCGCGGCGGACGGACGGGGCGAGGGTGCGGTCGAGTTCGGGGCCGAGGGCGGCGCGCGGCTTGCCCCGGCCGTCCGGGGTGCCGGTGAGGGCGGGGACGCGGGTGGCGGCGAGCCAGGCGCCGGCCAGGACGGACCAGCGCTCGGCGGTGTCCAGGTGCAGCCAGGTGTCGTACCCCGGGGTGGGGGCCCAGCGTTCGTCCACCTCGCCGTCGGGGGCCAGCAGGCCTGCGGTGTAGGCGAGTTCGAGCCAGAAGGCGGTCTGCTGCTCGGTGTTCTCCAGGGCCTGGGCGGTGCGCTTGAGGTCGCGGACGCCGAGGCCGCCGGCGCGCAGGGTCAGCGGCGGGGTGAGGCCCCAGCCGTCCAGCAGCTCCTCGACGGTCTTGACGGCGGTGTGCGCCTGGCCGGCCGCGGCGGCGTCCACGGCCTGCGGGTCGCGCGGGGCGGCGGCGGGCGCGGGCTCGGGCTGGACCGGTTCGACGGTGCGGTGGGTGCGGCCGCCGCGCAGGTGCAGGGCCAGCTCGCGGGGCAGCACGACGCTGCCGGGGCTGCTGGGCAGCAGCAGGCCGCGGGCGAGCAGCCACTCGACGGGGCTCTGCGCGTCCTCGGCGGTGACCGGGCGGGTGGCGTCCGGGACGGTGCCGGTGGGCGGGCCCCAGACCAGCCGCTCCAGCAGCCGCAGCGCGGCCTCGGGCGCGGTGTCGAGCAGTGCGGCGCAGCGGGCGCGGTCGGTGAGCAGCGCGGTGAGCGCGGCGACGGCGCTGACCGGGTCCGGGGTACCGGGCTCCCCGGCCGAGGCGAGCAGCTGCTGCAGCCGGGCCGGGGACATGCCGACGGTGGCGTCGGCGAGGGTGGGGCCGAGGCCGGTGCGGCCCGGGTTGACGGCGGTCGGGGCGAGCGCCTCGCGGACGGCGAGGACCAGCCGCAGCCCGTTGTCCGGGCCCCAGAGCAGCGCCCGGTCGCGCAGGGTGGCGAGCGCGCGCGGCAGGGCGGTGGCGACGGCGGACCGGTCGGCGGGGGTGAGCGGGGTGGCGCCGGGGTGCGGCTTGACCTTCGCCGGGCCGGTCAGCAGGGTGCGGACGGTGCTCAGCGAGGTGCCGTCCGGGGCGGTGGCCAGGGCCTCGGCGACCTGGAGGGTGAAGCGGTCGAGCCGCTCCAGGGCGCGCAGCGCGGAGGCGCGCGAGGAGAGCCGGGCGGACAGCTGGGTGAGGTCGCCGGGGACGGGGTTCAGCAGGTCGGGGCGGGAGCGGAGCAGGGCGGCGAGCGCGTCGTCGGGACGGGCGCGCAACTCCTCGGCGAGGGTGCGCGGGCCGGTGGCGGACCTGCCCCGGCGTTGAGGGCCCTGCTGTGTGGTCATTCGACCTAGGTTAGTCGGGCGCGGGGACGACGGGGTGTCCGTCGTCCGGGCGCACCTCCGGCGCTCCGCCGTACCGGCGGACGGACTCGCGCGGGCGGGGGCGGGGTGGGTAGCGTCACGCCGAGGGCGGTTCGGTGGGCGGCCGGTACGGGCGAGGCGGGGTGGTCGGTGATGACGGACGGCGAGTGGTGGCGCAAGAGCGGGCCGTGGAGCGAGCGTTCGGTCGGCGGCCCGGACGCGGGCCCGGACGCCGCTTCGGACACCGGCTCGGGTTCGGGCTCGGGCGCCGGTTCGGGTGAGGCCGCGTCCGGCGGCGCTCCGGAGGCTCCGTCCGCCGCCGTTCCCGCTCCGGACTTCGACCCCGACAGCGTGTACGACCCGCCGGCGCCGAGCGCGGGCGGCATCCCATCCGTGCCGCTGCACCTGCCGGAGACCGTCGCCGGGGACCGGCCGGACGGGCCCCCGCCGACGACGGTGTCGAGCACCGGCCCGTGGACGATGACGCTCTTCGACTTCTCGGACGGGCCGCGGCCCGCGCCGAAGCCGATCCCCGGGCAGCGCACCGCCGAGGAGGCCGCCGAGCAGGCGGCGGCGGAGGCGGCGGAGGCGGCGGCGCCCGCCGCGGACCTGACGAAGAAGCCGCGCAGGGGCTGGCTCAGGCCGGCCCCCGCCGCCCCTCCCGCGCCGCCCGAGCCCCCGGCCGGGAAGGCCGGGGGCAAGGCCAAGGCGAGAGGGAAGGGGAAGGCCAAGGGGAAGGGCCAGGAGGCGGAGAAGGAGGCGCCCGCCCGCAAGCCCTCCCCGCTGATCCTGCTCTCCTGCGCGCTGCTGGTCGGCGGAGCGGTCTCCGGCTTCCTCCCGGCCATGCTGGCCGGTTGGGGCCTCGGCTACCTGTCCCGCCAGATCTCCGACCTGATGCGGAAGTTCGTGATCCTCGGCATCCCGCTGGTCACGATGAGCGTGTCCACCTTCTACTCCATGCAGCAGGCCAAGCAGGCCGGCGGACAGGGCGGCGGCCTCCAGTCGGGCTCGCCGCTGGGCGCGATCAGCTGGTCGTCCGCCCCGAACGTGCTGCGGCTGTCCGCCGTGCTGTCGGCGGTGGTCCTGCTGCTGCTCGCCCTGCGCCGCCGCCCGCCGCAGCAGCAGGGCTGAGCGCGGGGGCCGGTCCGGTCCGGCCCCGCCGGGCAGGGCTACTTGCGGACGAAGCAGCCGGAGCCGTCCACGACGGCGTGGGCGCCGCCGTTGTGTGACGGTGCCGCCGGGGCGCGGGCGGGGCGTCAGTCGTCGGCGAGGTGGACGAGTCGGCGGAAGGTCGTCGGGTCGCCGAGGTGGTCGACGATCCAGTGGGCGACGGTGGCGCGGGTGGCGGTGCCGGCCCGGGGGAGCGGACGGTCGTACGAGACCTGCGGGCCCGGGGACGGCGGGCCGTCCTTGAGCATCGGCACGCGGACGACCGTCCAGGCGGTGTCGGAGCCGGCGAGCACCGCCTCCATCCGGGCCAGGTCGTGGTGGACCTCCCGGTACAGCCGGTCGACCACCAGCCTGGCCACCACCCGTTGGGCGCGCGGGAGCCGGCTGGTGTCCAGCCCCGCCGAGCTCATCGTGACCAGGTGCCGGGCGCCGCCGTCCCGCAGTGCCGCGGTCAACTCCCGGGCGCCGTCGGAGAAGACGGTGGTGGCGGTCCGGCGGCCGGTGGTGCCGAGGGTGGCGACGACGGCGTCCTGGTCGCTCAGCGGCCCCCGCAGGGAGCCCGGCCGGCCGACGTCGGCCCGGGCGGTGAGCGGGGTGCCGTGCGCGTACTCCGGCAGCCGGGCGGGGTCGCGGGCGACGGCGGTGACGGTGTGTCCGGCGGCCAGTGCGAGGTCGACCACCAGACGGCCGGTGCGTCCGGTGGCACCCACGACTGCGATCCTCATCGGTTCCCTCCTCGGGATGGTTCGGGATGGTTCGGTCTCGGATGGCGCCTTGTTATTCATTCAGACGGACTGTATGAATGAAATCAAGTGAACCACGGCGCACCGCGCGTGCGAACCCGAAGGAGCGATGGAACATGGGAGTTCGGCAGGATCGGTACCCCGACCTGGACGGCCGGGTGGTCGTGGTCGCCGGCGGCAGCCGCGGCATCGGCGCGGAGACCGCCCGCGCCTTCGCCCGGCAGGGCGCGGCCGTCGCCGTCCTCGGGCGCGACGCGCAGGCGCTGGCGGAGGTGGCGGAGGGCCTGCGGGCGGAGGGGGTCCGGGCGCTCGGACTGGTCGCCGACTGCACGGACGCGGCGGCACTCGGCTCCGCCGCCGCCCGGATCGAGCGGGACCTCGGCCCCGTCGACACCCTGGCCGCCTTCGCCGGTGGCGGAGGCTACCCGGTGCCGACCGTCCGCGAGACCGAGGAGCACTGGCGGGCCGTGCTCGACGGCAACCTCACCGCCACCTTCCTCGCCGTCCAGGCCTTCCTGCCCGGCCTGCTGGCCCGCCGCGGCGGTTCGATCGTCACCATGGCGTCCACGGCCGGCCGGCTGGCCGGCGGCGCCTCCGCGGCATACGCCACGGCCAAGGCGGGGGTGCTGATGTTCACCCGGCACCTCGCGCTGGAGGTCGCCGGTGAGGGCGTGCGGGTCAACGCCATCGCACCGGGCGCCGTCCGCACCGAGCGGACCGCCGCGCAGATGCCGCCCGAGGTGCAGGCCGCGGTCGCCGCCGCGCACCCGCTGGGCCGCCTCGGCGAGCCGGCGGACGTCGCCTCGGCCACGCTCTTCCTGGCCTCCGACGCGTCCTCCTGGATCACCGGGCAGACCCTGGACGTCAGCGGCGGGCGGGTCATGATCTGAGCGCCGGGCCCGCTCCGCCGGGCGCCGGGCCTTCCCCGCCCGGGTGAACCGATCGGCGATACTGCCAGTTCACACGGAACGAGTGGAGGCGAGCGGGATGAGCCCCCGGTCCTACCGGATGGGACAGCGGCAGGCGGAGGTCGACGAGACCCGCGCCCGGATCGTCGCGGCCGCCCGCGCGCACCTGGCCGAGACCGGCGGGGTCTCGCTGGACGCGGTCGCCCGCCGCGCGGACGTCGCCCGGGCGACCGTCTACTACCAGTTCGGCTCCAAGGCGGGCCTGCTGGAGGCGGTCTGCGACGCCCTCGCCGAGCAGGGCGGCATGGCCCGGCTCGCCGAGGCCTTCACCCAGGCCGACCCCTGGGCGGCGGTGGACCGCTTCGTCGAGGTGATGGGCGGCTTCTGGGCGGTCGACCGGGTCTGCACCCGCCGCCTGCGCGCCCTCGCCGCGCTCGACGAGGAGGTCGGCCGGGTCATCGCCGACCGCGACGCCCGCCGCCGGGAGGGCGCCGCGGTGCTGGCCGGCCGGCTGCCCGATGCCCCGGCGGACGCGGGGCGCCTGCTGTTCGTGCTCACCGCCTTCGAGACCTACGACGCGCTGGCGGCGGAGGCGGAGGCGGCGGGAGCCGTGGGCGGCGGGGCCGACCTGGCTGTGGCCACCCCGGCGGTCACCCGCCTGGTCCGCGCCGCCCTCGGCGGGCCGGTCGACGGGTCGTAGGCCCCGGGTCAGCCGGCCTGCCGCGCGGCCGTGCCGAGGATGCCGGCGGTGACGGCCGCCGGGTCGTCGGTGGGCAGTGCGTGGCCGGCGCCGGGAACGATCTCGACCCGGGCGGTGGGCACCAGCCGGTGCAGGCGGTCGGCGACGGCCCGGGCGTCGTGCAGGGCGCTGCGTTCGCCGAGGAGGAAGAGGGCGGGGGCGGTGAGCCGGCCGAGTTCCCGGTCGGTGAGGGTGGCGGCCGGGGGCAGGCGGCGGCGGAAGCCCATCGAGGCGCGGACCAGCGCCATCAGTTCGGTCTCCAGGACGGCGCTGTTGCCGACCAGCCGGGCCAGCCGGGGGCGCAGCGGGCGCGGGGCCGTCGCGGCGAGGCCGCCGAGGACGAGCCAGGTGTAGAAGCGGCGGTCCAGGTCGGCGAGGCCCGCCGTTTCGACCAGGGTGAGGGCGGCGGTCCGTCCGGGGTGGTGGATCTGGTGGTTGAGGGCGATCCAGCCGCCGTAGGAGCAGCCGACCAGGTGGGCGGAGGGCAGGTCGAGGGCGGTGAGCAGCTCCTCCAGCCAGGCGGCGGCGTCGCGGCCGTCGGTGACGGGGGCGCTCTGCACGCTGGCGCCCGGTTCGCCGACGGTGTCCACGGCGATCACGGGATGCTGTGCGGCGAGGGCGTCGAGGTGGGCGTGCCACATCAGCGCGTTGCCGCCGGAGCCGGGCAGCAGCACAATCGGCCGGCCCTCGGCGCGGCCGGTGCGGTACACCCGGGTGGTGCCGTAGCCGGTGGGCACGTCGAGCGGTGTCCAGGGCCCCGGCCGGAGTTCGGTCAGCGCGCGCTCGTAGGCGGCGCGGAAGCGGGCTTCGGCCTTGCCGTTCTTGAACTCGCTGATTCGCATGGTACATGTGTATCACATGCATGATACGGGTGTACCAAGTGAAGCGGGACGAACAGACGGAGGCCGGAATGACCGCGAAGGTCGACCACGAGGAACGCCGCCGGCAGATCGCCGAGGCCCTGCTGCGCATCGCCGACACCCAGGGCCTGCAGTCCGCCAGCATGCGGGCCGTCGCCACGGAGGCCGGGGTCTCGCTGCGGCTCGTCCAGTACTACTTCACGACCAAGGAGGGCCTGCTGCTGGACGCCCTGGCCAGGCTCGGCGCCCAGCTCCAGGCCCGGATGGAACGGTGGATCGGCCAGGCCCGGGCCCCCCGGGAGGTGGTGACGGCGATCCTGTCCTGCATCCTGCCGACGGACGCCGAGAGCCGCCGGATCACCAGGACGTACGCGGCGTACTACGCGCTGGTGCTCGGCGACCCCGAGGTGCTGGCGAAGCAGGCCGCGCAGCCGCCGGTCGTCCTGGAGGGCTTCCTAGTCAAGCAGCTCCGGGCGGCGCAGCAGGCCGGGGGGATCGGGCCGGAGCGGGACGTCGAGGCGGTCGCGGCCGGGCTGCTGGCGATGGTCAACGGGCTCGGCTCCAGCGTGCTGGGCGGCCAGCGCACCGGTGAGCAGGCGCTCGCGGTCCTCGCGTACCACCTGGACGAGCTGTTCGGGCGGCCGGAAGCGGGCTGACGGCCGGTGCCGTCGACCGTCGCGACGGCCCTCCGGTCCGCCGGTCCGGCCCGCCGATCGTCGCGGCAGGCGGGCACCCCTCGCGGCAAGGGGGCTAACACCCGTACGGGGCGGGTGCTTTCCCCGTTCCGCTGGAGGGCCTGTCACTGACAGACTCCGGGGTATGTCCGCGCAGCCCGTGATGACGACCGAAGCGCCCGAAGCCCCCTCCTCCCGGTCCGGGAGCGGCGGCAGCGACTTCGCCCAGTTGACCCGCCGAATAGTCGACGAGGGCCTGCTCGACCGGCGCCCCGGCTACTACGCCGCCCGCATGGCCCTGGTGTTCGCCGCCTTCCTCGGCGGCTGGTACGCCCTGTTCGCGCTGGGCGACACCTGGTGGCAGCTCGGCCTGGCGGCGGCGATGTCCGTCGTCTTCGCCCAGATCGGCCTGCTCTCCCACGACCTGGCGCACCGTCAGGTCTTCGACCGGCGGGTGCCGAGCGAGATCGGCGGCCGGATCGCCGCCAACCTGCTGATGGGCATGAGCTACGGCTGGTGGATGAACAAGCACACCCGCCACCACGCCAACCCGAACCACGAGGAGCGGGACCCGGACGTCGCCCCCGAACTCCTGGTGTGGTCCCAGCGGCAGGCCCGGAAGGCGAGCGGCGTCGCCCGGTTCATCGGCCGCCGGCAGGCGTACCTGTTCGTGCCGCTGCTCCTGCTGGAGGGCCTCAACCTCAGCTTCAACAGCTTCCGCGCGCTGCGCGGGCCCGTGGTGAAGCGCCCGGTGCTGGAGGGCGTGCTGCTGGTGGTCCACTTCCTCGCCTACTTCGGCCTGGTGTTCGCCGCGCTCCCGGCCGGCAAGGCCGTCGCCTTCATCGCCGTGCACCAGGCGCTGTTCGGCGTCTACCTGGGCAGCGTCTTCGCCCCGAACCACAAGGGCATGCTGATGGTGACCCCGGAGATGAAGCTCGACTTCCTGCGCCGCCAGGTGCTCACCTCGCGCAACGTCCGCGGCGGGCTGCTCATCGACGCGGTGATGGGCGGCCTCAACTACCAGGTGGAGCACCACCTGTTCCCCAGCATGCCGACCCCGGCGCTCGGGCGGGCCGCCCGGATCACCCGGGAGTTCTGCGCCGAGAAGGGCGTCGCGTACTACGAGACGGGCCTGTTCCGCTCCTACCGGGAGATCTTCACCCACCTGCACCGGACGGGCGAGCCGATCCGCTCCGGCGGGTGACCGTCACGTCCGGCGGGTGACCGTCACGCCCTGGCGCCGGGATCCGTCGCCGGGACGGCCCTTCGGCGGCATCGCCCGTCCGCCGGCGCGTTCGCGCCCGTACGATGCCCGAGCGGGGTGGGTGGAGACCGGGGGTGGGTGTGGTTCGGTTCTGGCTGAGGTGGGCGCTGATCGCGCTCCTGGGAGTGGCGGTCGTGTTCGGCGGCTGGGCCGGGTGGCGGTTCTACCGCGACACGGCCATTCCGGCCCCGCCGGACGTCCCGGGGCTGGCGCGGGCGCCGGAGACCGAGGAGGCCCGCCTGGCGGCCGAGCGGCGGATGGCCGACCGGATCGACCGGCTGCCCGAACTGCTGCCGTGGGCCCAGGGGTTGGGGCGGTCGACGGTCGACGTGTGCCGCACCGACTACCGCGGCGGCCTGTTCCTCCGGGGGCTGTGGCTGCCGGTGGCCTGCGAGCGGACCGTGAACGTGTACCTGGCCTTCGACGGCGGCGACGTCCGCTCCCGGCTGGCCGATCTGGACCGGTACCTGGACGCCGAGGGCTGGCGGAGCTCGCAGCGGTGGAGCGGCCTGGTCGCGGCCGATGAGTACGCCCACCAGCCGCCCGCCGACCCGACCCCGGAGGAGGTGGCGGAGGCGGCGGCCCGGCCGATCGCGCCGTCGGTGGAGTTCAGGCCGGCGACGGACGAGGCGGTGCGGACGGAGCTGGTCGTGAGCGTCTCCCGGCCGCCGGGCCCCGAACTCCTGACCTCCGGCGAGGACTACTGGTACGAGAAGTACGGCGGCCGGCGCTACCGGAACGACGAGGGGCAGCGGTCCGAGTACCTGGCCTGGCAGCCGGTGCGGCCGAGCGAGGTCACCGGGCCGGCCGAGGGCCGGTACGTGGCGGTCCTGGGCTTCACGACCAGGTACGCGGAGCAGCAGGAGGCGCCGTGAGGCCGGGAGCCGCCGTGGCCGGTCAGCCCGCCGTGCCGGGCGGCGGGGAGGGCGGCGGGGAGAGCGGCAGGGTGGCGGTGACCCGGAAGCCCGTGCGGTAGGGCGAGGCGGTCAGCTCGCCGCCGAACAGCGCGATCCGCTCGGCGAGTCCGAGCAGGCCGTGCCCGGTGGACAGTCCCCGGCGGGCCTCGGGGCGGCGGCCCGCGCCGTCGTCGACCACGTCGAGGGTCAGCACCTCGGACCAGCTGATCCGCACCGAGGCGTGGCTGCCGGCGCCGGAGTGCTTGATGATGTTGGTGACGGCCTCCTGGACCAGCCGGTAGGCCGTCAGGTCGACGCTGTCGTCGAGGTGGGCCGGGGTGCCGCGCACCTCCAGGTCGATCAGGATGCCGGCGCGTCGGGCGTCCTCCAGCAGCGGGCCCAGGTCGGCGAGCCCGTGGCGCCCGGTCCCGTCCGTCATGGGGACGTCGGCGGTGCGCAACAGCCGGAGCATGCGGCGCAGTTCGGCCATCGCGTTGCGGCCCAGTTCCTCGATGTCGCGGAGGGTGCCGGCCAGTCGGTCGGCGTCGCCGGGCGCGGTGCAGCGGGCGGTGTCGGCCTGCATGACGATGACGGCCACCGCGTTGGCCACGATGTCGTGCAACTCCCGGGCGATCTGGACGCGTTCGCCGAGGACGGCCTGGCGGGCGCGCGCGAGTTCGCGCTGGTCGCGCTCGGCGGCGAGGGCGGCGGCCCGGACCCGGCGGCCGGCGCCCCAGGCGACGGCGGTGATCGGCAGGAAGTAGGCGATGCCGCTGACGAGGTACGACGCCCGACGGGAGGGAGGCACCGCCCCGTCGGCGATCGGGTACCAGATGGCCAGGGCGATCGGCAGGGCCGTCAGCACGAGGGCGGCGACGGAGGCGGGCCGGCCGCTCAGCCGGGCCGCCGTGTACAGCGCGAGCAGTACGCCGAAGAAGGGGGTGAAGGCGAAGCCGCTGTTCAGGGAGAGCAGGGCCGCGCCCACGGCGGCGGCCCAGACGACGGCGAACACCGCCTCCGGCCACCGTCGGCGGAAGGTCAGCGCGACGGCCTCCGGGACGGCGAACGCGGCCAGCAGCAGCTGGTCGCGGACGTTCGTCCCGGTCGCGAGCGGGGCCGCGTAGAAGAAGACGTCGGGGACGGTGACCGCCAGTGCCAGCGCGGCGTCCGCCGCCGTGACGGTCGGTGACCCCCGGCGGCGGACGCCGTCTGTCGCGACCTCCGTCACAACCGGAGTTCCCGGCAGCACGAGGTGTTCGAGCCGAGGCAGCACCAGTTGTCGTCGAACTCCCGGAACCCCTCCACCGGGATGTCGGACCACCACGGTTCCGGCGGGGCGGCGCGCTCCGGTGGACGGACCGGATAGCCGAGGGCGGCGTGGGCGGCCCACAGGTCGCCGTGGTACTGCCGCAGGGTGTCGTTGAGCCGGTCCCGGGTGACCTCCCCGGGGGCGGGCGCGTGCCGTGACGGCGTGAGCAGGGTCAGGAAGGCCGCCGCGCCGCGGACGTCGTCGGTGGCGAAGGCGGCCAGGCTGATGCCGGCCACGCGCAGGGCCTCGGTGCCGTCGCCCGGGTCGGGGGCGACGGTGATGCGGACGGCGAGGCTCTGCCACGGGTCGCCGACCGTGCGCGGCGGATCGGGCACCAGGAGAGTGCGGGGGCCGATGAGGATGCCGTGGGCGAGGGCCGGACCAGCCTTCCCGTCCGACTCGACGTGGTGCACGGTGGCACCGACGGTGGGCGCGGGGATCGTCGATTCGCTCATGGTGGGGCTCCCGGAGGGGAGTGGGGGCTTTCACCCAGTGGTAGCGCGCCCCGTCCCGCGTCGCCTGCGGGGGATGACTGCTCGGGTGAGTGACCGAGCGGGGTCGGTCGCGGCCCCCGCGCGCGTCCCGCGGGCGGCCGCGAGGCCCCTCAGCCGCCGAAGCCGGCCAGCAGCCCGCGCGGGTCGAAGGTCACCCGGATCCGGCTGATCCGCCCGTCCTCGACGTGCATCCAGTTCGCCGTCGGCGCCGGCGGGGCGATGCTGGTGCGCAGCTCGAACCAGGTGATCACCTCGTCGCCCTCGGCCACCCGGACCTTCACGTCGATCTTCTCCAGCACCTGTCCGAGCCCCTTCAGCCCGGCCAGCGCCTCCTCCACCCCGGAGGCCGTCCCCAGCGCGCCGACGAAGTCGACGTCGTCGGCCAGCAGGCCCCGGACGGTCTCGAAGTCGCCCGCCTCCCAGGCGGTGAAGTAGGTCTCGGCAAGCTCACGCGCGGTCTTCGTCGTCGTCATGCCGCCATCCTCCCGAGCATCCAACCCATCCGTCCAACAGATGGATCGGATGGAGTCCATCTCTTCTGGTTATGCCGCAGGGGTCCGGTCGCCTATCGTCGTCGCCCATGGAGATGCACCAGCTGCGCTACTTCGCCGCCGTGGTCGACGAGGGCACCTTCACCGCCGCGGCCGCCCGGCTGCACGTGAGCCAGTCCGGCGTCAGCACCCAAGTGGCCAAGCTGGAGCGCGAACTGGGCCAGCAGCTGCTCGACCGGACCGGCCGGCAGGTGCGCCTCACCCCGGTCGGCGAGGCGGTCCTCCCGCTGGCGAGGAACGCCCTGGCCACCCTCGACGCCATCCAGCACACCGCCGCCGAGTTCGCCGACGCCGTCCGCGGCCGGGTCCGGCTCGGCATGATCATGGGCTGCTCGATCCCGCCCTTCCTGGACACCGTCGCCGACCTCGGCCGAAGCCACCCCGGCATCGAACTCAGCCTGCACGAGGGGCACTCCGAGGACCTCCAGGCGCAGGTCCTGGCCGGCTCCCTCGACCTGGCCCTGATCGGCTACACCGGCGAGGCCGCCCCGGGGCTGGAGGACACCGTCGTCGTCGACGAGCCGATCGCCGCCGTCGTCCCCGCCGGGCACCCCCTCGACCGGGCGCGGCTCCGCCTCGCCGACCTGCGCGGCGAGAAGGTCCTCTGCCTCCCCCCGGGCACCGGCCTGCGCGCCGCCTACCAGGACTCCTGCCGCCGGCTCGGCCTCGACCCGCGGGTCGACATCGAGGCCAGCTCCCCGGCCGCCCTGCTCCGGCTCGCCGAGCGCGGCGCGGGCGTGGCCGTCCTCAGCGCCTCCTCCGCCACGGGCGCCGGGCTGCGGGCCGTCCCGCTGGCCGACGCCGCCACCTGCGCCCGGCTCGGGCTGGTCGTCCGCCGCGACCAGCAGTCCCCGGCGGTACGGCTGTTGCGCGCGAAGCTCGCCGCGGCGATGCGCCCGGCCTGAGCGCCGCCCGCCGCAGTGATGCGCCCGGCCTGAGCGCCGCCCGCCGCCCGCGCCGTCCCCCCGTACCGGCGCGGGCGGGCCGGCGGGCCCGTCGACCGGAGCTCAGGCCTTCCAGCGCGGATCGCGCCCCGAGACGGCCAGCGCGCGGTCCCACGCGGAGGCGTCCTCCGGCAGCGCCACCGACTCGGCGAAGCCCGCGTACCGGCGGTACAGCTCGGCGTTCTCCGCCACGATCTCCCCGGCCAGCAGGGCGAGTTCCTCGTCGACCCCGATGCGCCCGCCGGTCGCCCGGGCCACGTCCCAGCCGTGCAGCAGCAGCTCCAGGACCAGCATCCGGGCGATCCCGACCGCCGGTACCGGGGCGCCGCCGAGGTCGACGTCCCCCTCCCAGACGGCCGGGTCCGCCCAGGCCGCGACCGCGCGCTCCAGCTGGGCCGCGTAGCCGGAGCGCCAGTCGGCGTCGGCGGTGAAGTCCCGCGCGCCGAGCTCCTCGGGCAGTTCGACCCGCCGGGCCCGGTGCTCCAGGCCGTGCGAGGTGTAGAGCACCCAGTGGTTGATCAGCGCACGGGTGTCGAACTCCGTGCAGGGCGTCGGCGCGTCCAGGGGCTGGTCGGCCGGGACGGCGGTGGCGACAGCGGCGGCGGCGGAGGCGGCGCGGGCCAGGAGCGGGTGCAACGGGTGGGCGGTCATGGCGCCGATTCTGCGCGGGGCCGTACCGGCCGGTCTTGAAGAAACGCGACGGCTAGCCTGGCGGCATGGGCACGGACCCGCTGGACCCCCTGGACCCCCTGGACCCCTTGGACCCCTTGGAACCCCCGGACGCTCCCGGCCTCGGCCGCGGCGTGCTCCACCCCGCCCGGGCGGCGGAGCTGATCACCGTGGACCGGCTCGTCCCCGACCCGGCCGTGGCCCGGTTCGTCGAGTACTACTGGCTGGTCCGCTGGGACCTGTGCGGCCTGCCGCCGTACGAGCAGAAGGTGCTCGCCCACCCGAACGTCCACCTGGTCTTCGAGGCCCCGCGGGCGCGCGTGTACGGGGTGGACCGCTCGCTCTTCGTCCGCCGTCTGGAGGGCGCGGGGCACGTGCTGGGCGCGCGGTTTCGGGCCGGCGCCTTCCGCGCCCTCGCCGGGCACCCGGTGAGCGGGCTGGCCGACCGGTCGGTGCCCGCCGCCGAGTACTTCGGGCCCGGGGCCGACCGGTTCAACGCGGAGGTCCTCGGGGCGTCCGGCAGCCCCGCGGCCCTCGCCGACGCCTTCCTCCGCCCCCGGCTGCCCGAGCCCGACCCGGTCGCCGCCGAGGTCGCCGCGATGGTGGACCGGATCACCGGCAGGCCGGACCTGTGCCGGGTGGACGCGCTGGCCGCCGAGCTGGGCCTGACGGTCCGCCGCCTCCAGCGCCTGTTCGCCGAGTACGTCGGCGCCTCCCCGAAGTGGGTGCTGCGCCGGGCCCGCCTCCACGAGGCCGCCGAACGCGCCGGGACGGACGGCGGGTTGGACCTGGCCGCGCTCGCCGCCGAGCTGGGGTACGCGGACCAGGCGCACCTCACCCGGGACTTCGCCGCCGCCGTCGGCGTCCCCCCGGCCCGCTACGCGGGGGCGGGTCAGGCCCCGAGGAAGCGCTGCAGCTCGTCCAGGACGTAGTTGGCCCCGGTGTACCCGATCCCCTGGAACCACAGCTGGTCGTCCACCGGGAACGCCCGGTGCCCCTTGACCGCCCCCAGCGCCTGCCAACCCGGGCTCGCCAGGGCGGCGTTGGCCCCGGACAGCTCCGGATCGCCGTACGTCGCGTAGAGCAGCAGGTCGCCGTCGGCCTTGGCGAGCTGGTCCGGCGGGATCTCGGTGTCGGACTGGTCGACGTTCTGCGCGTCCGGCCGGCCGACCTGGGCGTCGGCGAGCACCGTGCCGGGGAAGCTCTGCCGGCCGAACAGCCGGATGCCGCCGCCCTCCACGAACCGCACCAGGCTCACCTTGCGCCCGGACAGCTTCGCCGCCGCCAGCGCCTGGGCCACCTGCCCGGCGTGCTTCTGGTACGCGCCGGCGAAGGCCGCCGCGGCCGCCTCCCGGTTGAGCGCCTGGGCGTGCAGCTGGAAGTCGGCCTTCCACGGCGCCCCGGCGGTCTGGGTGAGCACGGTCGGGGCGATCTCGCGGAGCTGCTCGTAGCGGTCGCCGTCGCGGGTCTGGTTGGAGAGGATCAGGTCCGGCCGCAGCGCCCGTACGGTCGGCAGGTCGGGCGAGCCGGCCGGGCCGACCAGCCGGATCCCGGCCGTCCGGGAGGTCGGCCAGTACTCGGGGTAGCGGGTGTCGCGGGCCGGGAGCGCGGCGCCGACCGGGGTGATGCCGAGGGTCAGCGCGGAGTCGAGCACGTCGGTGTCCAGCACGACCACCCGCATCGGCGCGCCCGGCACCACGACGGGGCCGGTGGCGGCGTTCACCGTCACCGGCGGCACCGGAGTCGGGGACGGCGAGGCGCCGGCGGCGGGGCCGTCCGCGGTCGCCGGGGCCGGCCGCCGGGCGGCGGTGCAGCCGGTGGCCGCCGCGAGCGCGCCCGCGCCGAGGCCGGTGAGGAGGGTGCGGCGGGAGATCCGGGGCATCGGCGGTCCTCTGGCGGCGCGGTGGGGTCGGGGCGCCGTCGATTATGTCCGAAATGGCACTTAAAGTGCCGTTAAGCGCGGGCCGTCAGGCGCGAGTGGCGTCCGGGGCGAGCGCCGCCCACGGGGCGCCCGGCACGACCAGCGGCGTGCCGGTCACCGGGTCCGGCACCACCACCGAGTCCAGTCCGAACACCTCCCGCACCAGCTCGGCCGTCACCACGTCCCCGGGCGCGCCCTGCGCCACCACCCGGCCGTCCCGCATCGCCACCAGGTGGTCGGCGTACCGGGCGGCCTGGTTGAGGTCGTGCAGCACCGCGACGACGGTCCGGCCGCGCTCGACGTTCAGTCGGCGGACCAGGTCCAGCACCTCCACCTGGTGCGCGATGTCCAGGTAGGTGGTCGGCTCGTCCAGCAGCAGGATGTCGGTGCCCTGGGCGAGCGCCATCGCGATCCAGGCGCGCTGGCGCTGGCCACCGGACAGCTCGTCCATGCTCCGCTCGGCCAGCTCGGCGGTGGAGGTGCGCTCCAGCGCCTCCGCGACCGCCGCCTCGTCCTCCGGCGACCACTGCTGCCACCAGCTCTGGTGCGGCTGGCGGCCGCGCGCGACCAGGTCCGCCACCGAGATGCCCTCGGGGGCGGACGGCGACTGCGGCAGCAGGCCGAGCCGCTGGGCGATCCGCTTGGTCGGGATCCGCGCCAGCTCCTCGCCGTCCAGCAGCACCGCGCCCCGGACCGGCTTCAGCAGCCGGCCGAGGGCCCGCAGCAGGGTCGACTTGCCGCACGCGTTCGGGCCGACGATCACCGTCACCCGCCCGTCCGGGACGGCCACGTCCAGGTCCTCGACGACCGTGCGCGCCTCGTAGGCCAGGGTGAGGCCCCGGGCCTCCAGGCGGTGTTCGGACATCAGGAACCTCCACGGCGGGATCGGATCAGCAGCCACATCAGGTACGGCGCGCCGACCAGGCCGGTCACCACGCCCACCGGCAGCTCCGTCGGAGCCAGCAGCCGTCGGGCGACCAGGTCGGCGAGGACCACCACCAGCGCGCCGGTCAGCGCCGAGCAGAACAGCGGGACCTGCGCCGAGCGGGCCAGCCGCAGCGCGATCTGCGGGGCCATCAGCGCGACGAAGTCCACCGGCCCGGCGGCCCCGGCCGCGCACGAGGCCAGCACGATGCCGAGCAGCGCCATGCCGAGGCGGATCCGGTCCAGGCGCAGGCCGAGGCCGACGGCGGTGGCGTCGTCGAAGGAGATCGACCGCTGGGCGCGGGCGGCCCACAGCGCGACCGGCACGGCGGCGAGCAGCACCCAGGCGAGCCAGTCGGCCTGGTCGTAGCCGGCGCCGTTCAGGCTGCCGGTCATCCAGACCTTGGCGGCCTGGGCCTGGAAGCCGTCGCCCTTGGTGAGGAAGACGGAGGTGAGCGAGGACAGCGCGACGCTGATGCCGATGCCGATCAGCACGAAGCGCTGCGCGTGCAGGCCGCGCCGCCAGGCCAGCGCGTACACCAGCAGCCCGGCCACCAGGCCACCGGCCACCGCCGCGTACGGGGCCTGGCCGGTCGAGCCGACCACGCCGTACGCCATCAGACCGACCACGGTCGCGGTCGCGCCCCAGGTCACGCCCACCACGTCGGGGCTGGCCAGCGGATTGCGGGCGACGGTCTGGATCAGCGCCCCGGCCAGCCCGAGCGCCAGGCCGACCAGCAGCCCGACCACGACCCGGGGCAGCCGGAACTCGCCGACCACCAGCTCGTGCGGGCTCGGCCGGCCGAGCACCACCTTGACCACCTCGGACGGCGCGACGGTGGACTCGCCCAGGCAGAGCGAGGCCACCACGGTCGCCGCCAGCGCCACCAGCAGCCCGACGGTGACGGCCAGCGAGCGCCGGTGCACCAGGAACGACGCCCGCCCGGCACGGACGACGGTGTAGCCGCGCAGCGAGACCTTGCGGGAGACGGATGCCGTGCCGGGGACGGGAGTCATGCCGCCACCACCTTGCGGCGGCGGACCAGGGCCACCAGCACCGGGACGCCGACCAGCGCCGTCATCACGCCCGCCGGGACCTCGGACGGCGGGAACAGGACCCGGCCGAGGGTGTCGGCGAGCAGCAGCAGCGCCGGGCCGAGGACGGCGGAGAAGGCGAGGATCCAGCGGTGGTCGGCGCCGGCCAGCGCGCGGGCCGCGTGCGGGACGGCGAGGCCGACGAAGGCGATCGGGCCGGCCGCCGCGACCGCCGAGCCGGTCAGGACGGTCGCGCCGAGCGCACCGACCGCCCGGACCAGGCCGGTCTTGGCGCCCAGCCCCTTCGCGGTGTCGTCGCCGAGCGCCAGCGCGTCCAGTCCGCGCGCCACCGCGACCACCAGCACCGTGCCGACGGCCAGGAACGGCAGCAGCTGCCAGGCCACGTCCGAGGTCCGCCCGGAGAGCGAGCCGACGTGCCAGAAGCGGAACTGGTCCATGGTGGCCGCGTCGGTGGTCAGCACCAGGGTGTTGAGCGAGGCGATGAAGGCGGACGTCGCCGAGCCGGCCAGCGCCAGCTTGATCGGCGTGGCCCCGCCCCGGCCGCGACCGGCGAGCCCGTACACCAGCACGGTGGCGATCACCGCGCCGGCGAAGCCGAACCAGACGTACCCGGTGAGGGTGGAGACGCCGAAGCCGGAGATGGCGACCACCACGCCGGCCGCCGCGCCCTGGGAGACGCCGAGGATGCCGGGGTCGGCGATCGGGTTGCGGGTCAGGCCCTGCATGACGGCCCCGGCCAGGCCGAGCGCCGCGCCGACGGCCAGTCCGACGACGGTGCGCGGCACCCGCAGCTCGCGGACCACCACGGCGTTCGCGGTGTCGCCGCCGTGCAGCAGGGCGTCCAGCGTGTCGCCGAACGGGATGGTCCGGCTGCCGACCGCCAGGCTCAGCAGCACCGCGGCGGCCAGCACGACGAGTGCGGCGGCCAGCCACAGTATTCGGCGCCGCGGCGCGCGGTACGGCGCGCGGGGCGCACCGGGCGGTGCGCTGGTGTCGGTCATGGGCCCTCTCCGCTGACAACTCAGGTAAACCTAAGTTCCGCCGTGAAGCCCGGGCAAATCGCCTCGTGGCCCGGGGCACCCGTTGGGTAGCCTGGCGGCATGCCCGCGACCTCACCCGCCCCGCTCACCGTCGGCTTCGACCTCGACATGACGCTGCTGGACACCCGGCCGGGTATCCGCGCCACCTACCTGGCGCTCTCCGCCGAGACCGGCACCCCCATCGACGCCGACCTGGTGGTCACCCGGCTCGGCCCGCCGCTGCTGGACGAGATCCGCAACTGGTTCCCGGAGCACGAGGTGGAGCGGGCCGTCACCCGCTACCGCGAGCTCTACCGCGACCACGCCTTCGCCCCGACCGTGGCCCTGCCCGGCGCCCACGCCGCCGTCGAGGCGGTCCGCGCCCACGGCGGCCGGGTCGCGGTGATCACCGGCAAGTACGAGCCGAACGCCCGCCTCCACCTGGAGCACGCCGGGCTGGCCGCGGACACCGTGATCGGCGACCTGTGGGCGGAGACCAAGGGCGACGCGCTGCGCGAGCACGGCGCGAGCGTCTACGTCGGCGACCACCTCGGCGACATCCGCGGGGCCCGGCACGCCGACGCCCTCGCGGTCTGCGTGCCCACCGGCCCGTACAGCGCGCGGGAACTCCACGAGGCGGGCGCGGACGTGGTGCTGGACGACCTCACCGGCTTCCCGGACTGGCTCGCCGGCCACCTGGCCGACCGCTAGGGCGGGCGCCGGAGCAGGCCCGCGGGCCTCAGGAGCCGGAGGGCCTCAGGACTCGACCGGCTCGATCCGGCGGCGCTGGGCCCGCGCGTTCAGCAGCAGTCCGGTCAGCGCGGCCAGGAAGCCGGCCGGCATCAGCATGCTCAGCCAGTACGCGGCCGTCGGCAGCGGCGTCAGGTGCAGGAACAGCGGGACGAAGGTGACCAGGGTGGCGAGCGCGCCGAGACCGAAGACGATCACCCCGGCCTTGACGTACACGTCGCCGGGGTCGGCGCTCTGGCTGCTCACGTCTACTCACTCCTACGGGCTGGTCGGAACTGCCCCCAGTCTGGCAGAGCGGCCGCCGGGGAGGCCCACCGGAGCGGGCCGGTCACGTTGCGCAGTTTCCCGGCAGCTGAACGTTTTGATCCCTGTTGAGCGGGGGTATGCACGGGGTGCCGAGGGGCGCTACAGGTGCGCCCCGCGTCCTCAGACCCGGGGGTGTGAGCCGATGGACCGCGCGGAGCCGCGCCCCGGCCGTGCCAGTGCCGGGTCGCCCGTGACCGCGAGATCCCGTTCCCGCCGCCCCCACCGGGCCTCGGAACGCGGGTCCCTCGCGGAACGCGGATGAGGCAGTGACGGACGGTTAGTCTGCTCCTGACCGCGTGCCGGCCACGAGCGCCCACGGGCGCCGAGCCGAGGTCGGCCGCCTTTCCCCACCACCCAGTGATCCCCGGCCAGGGCCGGGATCCCTCACACCCATTCGAGGACTGTTCGAGATGCCCACCGGCCAGGTCAAGTGGTTCAACGAGACGAAGGGCTTCGGCTTCCTGTCGCGCGACGACGGCGGGGACGTCTTCGTCCACACCAAGGCGCTGCCCGACGGTGTCACGTCGCTGAAGCCGGGTCAGCGGGTCGAGTTCGGCGTGGTCGCCGGCCACCGCGGGGACCAGGCGATGGCCGTGCAGCTGCTGGACGCACTGCCCTCGGTGGCCGCCGCCCAGCGGCGGAGCGCCGACGACATGGCGCCGATCGTCCAGGACCTGATCACCACGCTGGACGCGGTGCTGCCCGGCCTCCAGCGCGGGCGCTACCCCGCCAAGCCGACCGGCCAGAAGCTGGCCGGCCTGCTGCGCGCGGTGGCCGACAACTTCGACGTCTGACAGGGAGCCGGACAGCCCTGGAGCCGGAACGCGCTGAAGTCGGAACGCTCTAGAACGCCAGCGCACCCGGGTCGAGCGGGGGCACCAGCCCCTCCGCGGCGGCCCGGGTGAGCAGCGCGCGGACGGCCGCGTAGCCCTCCTCGCCGAGGTCCTCGGTGAACTCGGTGACGTACAGCCCGATGTGCTGCTCGGCGACGTCCAGGTCCATCTCCTGGGCGTGCGCCAGCACGTACCCGCGGCTCGCGGCCGGGTCCGCCCAGGCCTGCCGGACGGAGGAGCGGATCGCGTCGGCGATCTCCCGCAGCCGCTCGGCGCCGAGCGAGCGCCGGGCGACGATCGCGCCCAGCGGGATCGGCAGGCCGGTCTCCCGCTCCCAGGCCTCGCCCATGTCGGCCAGGCTGTGCAGGCCGTACTGCTGGTACGTGAAGCGGGCCTCGTGGATGACCAGGCCGGCGTCCACCCGGCCGTCCCGGACGGCGGGCATGATCTCGTGGAACGGCAGGACGACGATCTCGCCGAAGCCGCCCGGCACCGCCTTCGCCGCCCAGAGCCGGAACAGCAGGTAGGCGGTGGAGCGCTCGGAGGGGACCGCGACGGTCTTCCCGGCCAGGTCGGCGGGGGAGTCCACGCCCGGCAGGGTGAGCACCAGCGGGCCGCAGCCGCGGCCCAGCGCGCCGCCGCAGGGCAGCAGCGTGTACTGCTCCAGGACCCAGGGAAGCGCGCCGTAGCTGATCTTCAGCACGTCCAGCTCGCCGCGTTCGGCCTGCCCGTTGGTGATGTCGATGTCGGCGAAGGTCACCTCGGGGGCGTCCGCCCCGGGCACCAGGCCGTGCGCCCAGGCGTGGAAGACGAAGGTGTCGTTCGGGCAGGGCGAGTACGCGATGCTCAGCCGTTCAGCCACGGCCGGCCTCCTCAATCGGTTCGTGGAGCGGATGCCAGCTCGTGGACGGGCAGGGCGGCGAAGGCCCGTTCCAGGGCGGCCAGGGCCTCGCCGATCCGCCAGGCGGCCCGGTCGCGCGGGCCCACCGGGTTGGACACGGTGCGCAGTTCGAGGGCCGGCACGCCGTACCGGGCGGCGGCCTCGGCCACGCCGAAGCCCTCCATCGCCTCGGCGACGGCGCCCGGGTGGCGGGCGGCCAGCGCGGCGGCGCGCTCGGCGCTGCCGGTGACGGTGGAGACGGTCAGCACCGGGCCGGTCACGGCGTCCAGCGCCCGTGCGGCCAGCGCGACGGCGGCCGGCGGCGGGGTGTGCCGGACGGTGCCGAAGCCCAGCTCGGTGACGTCGGCGAAGCCCTCGGGGGTCTCGGCGCCGAGGTCCGCGGCCACGATCGCGTCGGCCAGCACGGTGGCGCCGACCGGGGCGAGCGGGGCGAAGCCGCCGGCGATCCCGGCCGAGACGGCCAGGGCGTACGGGTGGGCCGCCAGCGCGGTGGTGGCGGCGGCCGCGGCGGCGGCCGGGCCGACCCCGGCGGCCAGCACGTCCACCGGCACCGCCAGGGCCCGGTGCAGCGTGCCGCCGGGCAGCGGCAGCGCGGCGGACCCGCCGGGCAGGCCGCGCAGCACCGCCTCGGCCTCGGCGGCGACCGCGACGACGACGAGCAGCCGGGCCCCCGCGGGGTCCGACCGCTCGCCCCGGCCGTCGGCGACGGCGTGCGCGGTCATCGCGGGACCGTCAGCTGTCCTGGGTGTTCAGCTGGAAGTACCAGACGGCGATCGGGGCCTCCTGGTTCGGGTCGCCCTCGACCACGGTCACCACGGTCTTGCCGCTGGAGTTCAGCAGCTTGCCCGCGGCCTGGGCGCCGGACCAGGTCTGGCCCTTGGCGGCCGAGAACAGGCTGTAGCGCCCGCCCTGGTTGGCCGAGCCGCCGTTGGTGAAGGCCCACCAGCCCGTGTCGGCCACGTTCGGCGAGACGCCGACGCCGACCCGGTCGCTGCCCACGACGTCCGAGGAGGGCAGCGAGCCGTCCTTCAGCGCCTTGGTCGCGTCCTCCTGGCACTGCTGCTGCTGGTCCTCGGTGAGCGGGCTGCCGCCGTTCCAGCACAGCGGCTGCGCGACGACCGAGGAGTTGCCCACCGTGAGCGTGGCCTGGTGGGAGATGTGCTCGGTCTGGCCGGCGGCGATGGCGACGGAGGTGCCCACCGTGGCGGCGCCGACCACGACGACGGCGCCGAGGGCGGCGATGGCACGGGAATTGAGGCTCATGCGTCAGAATCTACCGGGCCGGGCCGATCACGCGACGCGGGGGTAGGCACCGCGTGTTGCCGCACCGCCCCGTTCAGGCCACCCGGGGGGTCGCCGGGTGCCGCCGCAGGCCCACCCGGAAGAGCGAGCGGAGCGTCCACAGCAGCGCCAGGCCGACCACCCCGGCGGCGATCGACAGGCCCAGCTCCCCGTTCAGCGGCAGCAGGATGCCGACCGCGCCGCCGGCCACCCAGGACACCTGCATCAGGGTCTCCGACCGGGCGAACGCCGAGGTCCGCACCGCCTCCGGGACGTCCCGCTGGATCAGCGCGTCCAGCGCCAGCTTGCCCAGCGAGGCCGCCATCCCGGCCACCCCGGCGACCAGAACCACCGTCACCACGCCGTACCAGAGCGCGGCCGCCGCCGTCACGCAGGTCGCCAGCAGCAGCATCGCGGCGACCGTCGCCTCCGGGCCCCGGGTGCGCAGCCAGGAGCCGAGCACCGAGCCCAGCGCGTTGCCCGTCCCGGCCGCCAGCGCCACCAGGCCCAGCGCCACCGTCGGCCGCAGCCCGCCGATCGGCTCCTCCCGCAGCAGGAAGGCCAGGAACATCACCAGGAAGCCGACCAGCCACTTCATCGCCGACATCGCCCGCAGCGCCAGGATCACCGAGGGGCCGACCGTGCGCAGCGAGGCCTTGACCGGCGGCGGCCGGTGGTGGATCAGGTGCGAGCCCTCGCCGTGCACCTCGGCGTGCAGGACGGCCCGCTGCTCGCCCTTGGCGGAGTCCACCGTGGGCGGCAGGTGGAAGGCCATCAGGGTGCCGACGACGAACACCAGGAAGGCGCCGCGCAGCGGCCAGCCGGGCCCGATCAGGTGCAGCAGCCCGCCCACCGCGGCGGCCACGCCGGTGGCCAGCAGCCCGGCCAGGGTGACCCGGGAGTTCGCCTTCACCAGGGACAGCCGGCTCGGCAGCAGCCGGGGCACCACCACGCTGCGCACCACCCCGTACGCCTTGGACGCGACCAGCACGCCGAGCGCCTCCGGGTAGAGCGCGATGCCGCCGCCGGCGATCACCCCGGCCATCGTCCAGGCCAGCACGGCGCGGGCCAGCATGGCCATCGCCATGGCCGCCCGGCGGCCGTGCGGGAGGCGGTCCAGCAGCGGGCCGACCACCGGGGCGAGGAGGGCGAACGGGGCCATCGTGATCAGCAGGTAGAGCGCGACCCGGCCGCGGGCCTCGCCGGTGGGCACCGAGAAGAAGATGGTGGACGCCAGCGCGATGGTGATCAGCATGTCGCCGAAGGAGTTGAGCGCGTGCAGCTCGATCAGTTTGGCGAGGCCGGATTCGCCCGCGCCCTCGGCGGCGGTGGCCCGGCGGATCCGCCGGCCGGTGCCGTGCACCACCTTGCCGGTGCGGGAGCCGGCGGCGGAGGCGGTGCGGACCAGGAAGTGCCGGCGGGGCTCGGGGACCTCGTCCCCGAACTCGTCCTCGTCCCCGTGCCCGTCCGGCTGCCGCGCGGTCCGGTCGGGGGCTCCCGGCGTCTCCGGGGCCTCGTTCCCGGGCCGGTCAGGGGGGCCGGCGGGCGCCTCGGGGCCGTCCGCCGGCTGCGGTTCGTCCGCGCCGGGGACCGGGGGCTGCTGTCGCGGCACGGCGTCCGCCTGGTCGGGGCTGCCGGCCTGCGGGGCGCGCAGTGCGTGCTGCGACGGGTCGTGGTCCGCCACAAGCCCATCCTGCCCCAGAAACGCCGAGCCGACGCGGGACCGGACTCCGCTCGGCGCGGCCCCGGAGCGGCCGTGTCCGCCCCGGACTGTGCCGGGGCACCGGCCGACGGGTAGCCTGCCCAAGGTCGACCCGCCGGAGCGCCGGGGCGCCGGCAGGCCGGTCGAGCGGCGCGGCCGGTACCCGAGGGGGCTCCCGGTCGCGCAGAATGGACGAGGGACACCGAGCCGCGACGGAACAGGCAACACGCCGTGGGCGACAGAAGAACTGGGAGAGAATCGACGCCGTGAGTGCTGCGATGCGAAGCCGTACCCCCGACCGGCTCTGTGCCGAGGCCGTCGAACTCGCCCGCCAGGCCGCCGAGGAGGCCGTCGGTGCGGAGGCCGTCGGGCCGCACCTGGGCGTCCAGGCCGACGCCGACCGCGTCGTCACCCACACCTTCGAGTGCCTGGACGCGGCCTACCGCGGCTGGCACTGGGCGGTCACCGTCGCCCGCGCCCCGCGCGCCAAGAACGTGACCCTGGACGAGGTCGTGCTGCTGCCGGGCGCCGACGCGGTGCTCGCCCCCGAGTGGGTGCCGTGGAGCGACCGGCTGCGCCCCGGCGACATGGGCCCGGGCGACCTGCTGCCCACCGGCGCCGACGACCTGCGGCTGGAGCCCGGCTGGACCGGCGAGGACGAGCCGGCGCCGAACTCCGCGGTCGCCCTGGTGGACGACGAGGACCTGGTCGTCACCGACCCGCACGTCCAGCCCGCTCCGGCCCGCGCCCGGATCAACGCCGTCGCCGAGGAGCTGGGCCTCGGCCGCAGCCGGGTGCTCTCCCGGCTCGGCCTGCACCTGGCCGCCGAGCGCTGGGAGAAGTCCCACGGCCCGCAGACCCCGATGGCGCAGGCCGCCCCGGCCTCGTGCGCGAGCTGCGGCTTCCTGGTGCCGATCGGCGGCTCGCTCGGGCAGGCCTTCGGCGTGTGCGGCAACGAGTTCGGCCCGGCCGACGGCCAGATCGTCTCCTTCGCGTACGGCTGCGGCGGGCACTCCGAGGCGGCCGTCATCCCGGCTCCGCCGGCGCCGTCCGAGCTGATCCTGGACGAGCTGGTGGTCGAGCCGCTGCCGCTGCACCCGGACCGCGCCTCCGGCTCCGTCGAGCCCGACGGCCCGGCCGAGGAGCTCGGCCACTCCTGAGCCCCGGGCCTTCCTGAGCCCAGGCTTCCGCGGCCCGCCCGGTCACCGACCGGTGCGGGCCGCGGTGCTGTCCGGACGGTTCCGCGCGGCTCCGGGCGGGTGGCGGGGGGCGCCGTCGGCGCCGTCCCGGGGCCGACGCCGGCGGGGTCCGTGGTCGGGAGCAGTCGGTGGGGCAGGGAAGAATGCCCTACGACGAACAGGGCAGCGGAAGGTGGCAGGTCCAGTGGAACCTCGGATCATCGGCAGCGGCACGGACGAGCACCTCGCGGACCCCTTCGGGAGCGCCGCGCTGCGCCGGCGGGTGCTGGACGCCTGGGCCGCCTCGCCGTCCCGGTTCCGGGAGGACGCCAACGCCGAGGAGGAGCTGGCGCTCGGCGGCTACCGGGACCGCCTGGTGGTCGAGTTGGCGCAGAACGCGGCCGACGCCGCGGTCCGGGCCGGCCACGGCCCCGGCCGGCTGCGGCTGACCCTCGCCGACGGCGTGCTCGCCGCCGCCAACACCGGCGCCCCGCTGGACGCGGCCGCCGTCGAGTCGCTGTCCACCCTGCGCGCCTCCTCCAAGCGCGGCGAGGCGCCCGCCGTGGGCCGGTTCGGGGTCGGCTTCGCCGCCGTCCTCGCGGTCACCGACGAGCCCGCCGTGCTGGGCGCCGGCGGCGGGGTGCGCTGGTCGCTCGGCGAGGCCCGGTCGCTGGCCGGGGCCCAGCCCGAGCTGGCCGAGGAGCTGCGCCGCCGGGACGGCCACGTGCCGCTGCTGCGGCTGCCGTTCGCGGCCGAGGGCACCGCCCCGGAGGGCTACGACACGGTGGTCGTGCTGCCGCTGCGGGACGCCGCCGCCGAGGACCTGACCCGCCGTCTGCTGGCCGGGATCGACGACGCGCTGCTGCTCACCCTGCCCGGCCTGCGCGAGGTCGTGGTGGAGACCCCGGACGGCGTCCGGACGCTCACCCGGGACGCCGCCGAGACCCGCCCGGACGGCGTCACCGAGGTCACCGTCACCGACGACGCGGACGGCCGGCCGCGGCGGACGGTCTGGCAGACCGCCGGCGCCTCCGGCACGCTCGCCGCCGAGCTGCTGGCCGACCGGCCCACCGAGGAGCGCGCCCGCCCGTACTGGACGGTGACCTGGGCCGTCCCGGTCGGCGAGGACGGCGCCCCGCAGCGGCCCCGGATCGCCTCCGTGCTGCACGCGCCCACCCCCAGCGACGAGCCGGTCGGCCTGCCCGCGCTGCTGATCGCCTCCTACCCGCTGGACTCCACCCGCCGGCACGTCGCCCCCGGCCCGCTGGCCGACTTCCTCACCGAGCGGGCCGCCGACAGCTACGCCGAGCTGCTGCGCGCCCGCGGCGCCGACCTCGGCTCGCTCGGCCTCGTCCCGGCCCCGCTCGGCCAGGGCGCGCTGGACAACGCGCTGCGCGCCGGGGTGCTCTCCCGGCTGCCCGACACGCCGTTCCTGCCGCACCCGGCACCGGTCGAGGAGGGCACGCCCGCGCTGCGGCCCCGGGACGCGACGCTGCTGGAGGGCGCGGACGGCTCGGTGGTCGAGGCGCTCTCGCCGATCTTCCCCGGGCTGCTGCCGGCCGGCCTGGAGCGCCGTACCGAGCTGCGGGTGCTGAACGTGCGCCGGGTGCCGCTGGCCGAGGTGGTGGACCAGCTCGGCGGCCTGGACCGCGAGCCCGCGTGGTGGCGCAACCTGTACGCGGCGCTCGGCGCGGCCGACCCGGAGGCGCTCGGCGCGCTGCCCGTCCCGCTCGCCGACGGGCGGACGGTCACCGGGCCGCGGCGCGTCCTGCTGCCCTCCGAGGACGCCGACTGGGCGGCCTTCCCCGGCTACCCCGGTTCGCTCGCGGGCGCGCTCGCGGCGCTCGACCTGCGGCTGGCCCACCCCGAGGCCGCCCACCCGCTGCTGGCCAGGCTCGGCGCCGGCACCGCCACCCCGGCCGGGGTGCTGGACACCCCCGAGGCGCGGGCAGCCGTCGCCCGCTCCTACGAACTGGCCGAGGACGACCTCGACGCGGCGCTCGAACTCGCCGACGCCGTCCTGGCGTTGGTGAAGGCCGCCGCCCCGGAGCCGGGCGCCCACCCCTGGCTGGCCCGGCTGGCGCTGCTCGACGACGAGGGCGAGCCCGCCCGGGCCGGCGAACTCGTGCTGCCCGGAAGCCCGTTCGCCGCGCTCGCCCGCGAGGAGGACGCCGGCTGGGTGGACGACGAGCTGCTGGAGCGCTGGGGGTCCGAGGTGCTCGCCGCGGTCGGCGTGCTGGCCGACTTCGTGCTGGTGCGCGCCGAGGACGTGGTGCTCGACCCGGACGACCTGGAGCGGCTCGACCCGACCGTCCCCGCCGACCGCGCGGCCGGCGGCCACCCCACCGGCCTGCTGGACGAGGCGCCGGACGGGCTCGCCGAGTGGGCCGAGGACGCGCTGGAGGCGCTGCAGGCCGACGAGGCGGTCGGCGTCCCGCCGGTCGCCGCCGAGCTGCTGGCCGTGCGCGACCTCGACCTGGTGGACGACGACGCCTGGCCGGAGGCGCTCGCCGCGCTGGCCCGCCCGCCGTACCGGGAGGCCGTGGTCGGCCCGGTGCGCACCCTGCTGCCGGACGGCTCGTACGCAGACCTGCCGCCGTACACCGCCTGGTGGCTGCGCGACCATCCGGTGCTGGCGGGCCGTGAGCCGGCCGGCCTGCGCGCCGCCGGGGCCGACCCGCTGCTGCGCGGCCTGTACGACGAGGCCCGCACCACCCTGGACGAGCAGTTCCTGCACGCGCTCGGGGTGCGCACCACGCTGGCCGCGCTGCTCGCCGAGCCGCACGGGCCGGACGAGGTGCTGGACCGGATGACCGACCCGGACGCCGAGGTCGGCCACCGCCAGCTGCACGGCATCCACACCGCGCTGGCCCGGGTGGACCGCGAGCGGATCGAGCCGCTGGACGTGGTGCGGGCGCTGCCGCCGATGGACCCGGACACCGGGCGCCGGCCGGCCCACACCGTGGTGGTGGACGCCACCGAGGCGGTCGTCGCCGACGCCCCCGACCTGGTCCAGCTGCTGCACCCGTACCCGCTGCTGCCGGTCGCCCCGGCGCTGGCCGCCGACCTCGCCGAGCGGCTGCACGTGTCGCTGGCCAGCGAGGTGGCGGGCGGCCGGGTGCTGTCCGAGGGCGTGCTGCACCGGGTCCCGGCGGTGGTGCGGGAGCTGCTGCCCGGCTGCCCGGTCGCCTACGAGGAGCACGAGGAGCTGCTGGTCGTCGGGCCGGACGGCGGCGAGGCGGCAGTGGACTGGCGCTGGGACACCGGGGCGGACACCCCGGAGCCGCCGTACGACCCGGAGCTGGCCGAGGCCGGCGACGAGGACGACGAGTTCGAGGTCCCGCCGGTGCCCGGCCTGCTGCACGCGGCGACCCCGGAGGGCCTCGCCGCAGGGCTGGCCTGGTCGGTCGGGCAGTGGCACCGCCGCTTCGAGGTGCTGGCCGCGCTCAGCGAGCCCGACCGCGCCTACGAGCTCTCGGCCGCCCGGGACTTCGAGGGCTGAGCCCCGCGGCGCGCACCGGTCGGCCGGTCGGTGCGCGCCCGCAGCCGCCGGTAGACGGCGGTGGTGGCGGTCAGCCAGACCGCGCCGAGCGTCACCAGCGCGGCGGTCCGCAGCGCGGGCGTGGGCCGGACGGTCAGTCCGACGCCCGCCATCGCCAGGGCGGCCAGTCCGGCCGCCGCCAAGCCGCCCAGGAAGGCGATGAACGCCTCCAGGTCCCCACCCCTGCGTGCCATTCGGCACCCCCTTCCGGGGTCATCATCGGGTGTGCGCGGGGGGCTTGTCACGCGGTGGCGCTGCTGGCCGGCGGCTCCGTCACTCCATGCCGCGGCGCTTCATCACGCGCCAGGCGATCTCCAGGGCGATGCCGCAGACCACCGCGACGGCGACGCCCGTCAGCGGGTCGCGGTAGCCGACCAGGGAGAGGTCGAAGAACGACTTCAGCGGGGGCACCAGCAGGACCAGGGCGAACGCGCCGCCCATGGCGCCGATCAGCAGCAGCCGCCACCAGTTGTACGGGCGGGCGACGATGGCGAGGACCCAGATGGCGATCAGGAAGAGCGTCAGGGTGGCCACGCTGGTGTCGGCCTTGAGGTCGGTCGCGTGGTCGGTGCGGGCGAGCGTGTAGGCGACGAAGGTGCCGGTGCCGGCGATGGCGCCGCCGGGGACCGCTAGCCGCAGCACGCGCTTCACGAAGCCGGTGCGGGCCCGCTCGTTGTTGGGGGCGAGGGCGAGGAAGAAGGCCGGGATGCCGATGGTCAGCGAGGACAGCACGGTGGAGTGCCGGGGCAGGAACGGGTACGGCGAGTGGGTGAAGATCACCAGGAGCGCCAGCAGGACCGAGTAGACGGTCTTCACCAGGAAGAGTGAGGCGACCCGCTCGATGTTGCCGATCACCCGGCGGCCCTCGGCCACCACCGACGGCAGCGAGGCGAAGGAGTCGTTCAGCAGCACGATCTGGGCGACCGCCTTGGTGGCGTCGGAGCCGGTGCCCATCGCCACGCCGATGTCGGCGTCCTTGAGCGCGAGCACGTCGTTGACGCCGTCTCCGGTCATCGCCACGGTGTGGCCGCGGGACTGCAGCGCCCCGACCAGCCGGCGCTTCTGCTGGGGGGTGACCCGGCCGAAGACGCTGGTCCGGTCGGCGGTCTCGGCGAGCTGCTCCGGGTCGGTGGGCAGGGAGCGGGCGTCCAGCGGGTGGTCGGCGCCGGGCAGGCCCAGGTGGCCGGCCACCGCGCCGACCGAGACCGCCGAGTCGCCGGAGATGACCTTGGCCCGGACCCGCTGGCCCTCGAAGTAGCGCAGGGTCTCGGCGGCGTCCGAGCGCAGCCGCTGCTGGAGCACCACCAGGGCGAGCGGGGTGAGGCCGGCCGCCGGGTCGGGGGAGTCCAGCGGGACGGGGGTGCGGCCCAGCAGCAGCACGCGCAGGCCCTGGGCGCCCAGTTCGTCCACCTCGGCCAGGGCCGGGTGCCCGGCGGGCAGCAGCACGTCGGGCGCGCCGAGCAGCCAGCTGGCCTCGCCGCCCTGCGGCTCCAGCAGCTGCACGCCGCTCCACTTGCGGGCGGAGGAGAAGGGCATCGCCTCGATCACCCGCCAGCCGTTCCGGCCGGAGGCGGCGCCGTCGTCGCCGCGCCCGTACGCGTCGATGACCGCCTGCATGGACGGGTTGGGGCGGGCGTCGGCGCCGGCCATCACGGCCAGCGCGTGTTGGACGGTGTCCTTGTCGACGGCGGCGGGCTCCCCGTCGGAGAGCACCCGCAGGTCGACCACGTCCATGCCGCCCTCGGTGAGGGTGCCGGTCTTGTCCAGGCAGACGGTGTCCACCCGGGCCAGGCCCTCGATCGCCGGGAGCTCCTGGACCAGGCACTGCTTGCGGCCGAGCCGGACCACGCCGATCGCGAAGGCGACCGAGGTCAGCAGCACCAGGCCCTCGGGGACCATCGGCACGATGCCGGCCACCATGCGCCGGACGGCCTCGCGCCAGTCCCGGCCCTCGACGGCCAGCTGGCTGATGATCAGGCCGAGGGCGGTGGGGATCAGCAGGTAGGTGATGATCCGCAGGATGCTGTCGATGCCGGTGCGCAGCTCCGACTTCACCAGGGTGAACTTGCTGGCCTCCTCGGCGAGCTGGGCCGCGTAGGCCTCGCGGCCGACCTTGGTGGCGGTGAACGCGCCGGCCCCGGCCACCACGAAGCTGCCGGACATCACCTGGTCGCCGGGCTGCTTGAGGACCGGGTCGGGTTCGCCGGTGAGCAGCGACTCGTCGATCTCCAGGCCGTCCGCCTCGGTGACCTCGCCGTCCACGATCACCTTGTCGCCGATGCCGAGCAGCACGGTGTCGTCGAGGACGATCTCGGAGACGCCGACCTGCCGGGCGGTGCCGTCCCGGCGGACCTGCGGGCGGGCCTCGCCGATCAGGGCCAGGCTGTCCAGGGTCTTCTTGGCGCGCAGCTCCTGGATGATGCCGATCGCCGTGTTGGCCACGATGACCAGGCCGAACAGGCCGTCCTGGATCGGACCGACGATCAGGATGATCCCGAACATCACGCCGATGATCGCGTTGAAGCGGGTGAAGACGTTGGCGCGGACGATCTCCCGGGTGGACCGGCTGGACCGTACGGGGACGTCGTTGACCTGGCCCCGGGCGACCCGTTCGGCGACCTCGGCGGTGGTCAGGCCGCCGCGTCGGCCGGGCAGCAGGCCGAGGGGGTGGGCTCCGTCCGGGCGGTCTCCGTCGGCCGGCTGCTCTTCCGCCGGCTGGGCAGGCTGCGTCATGGCACCGACTCTACGGGCGCCTTATGTCCGGTGCGTGCTACTAAAGGACTATTCAGTCCGACCGAGTGGCCGGGTCCTGGCCGTCGTCGCCGGTCGTCCGTTCGGCCGTGTGCGCGGCCGCCTCGGCCGCCTCGGCGGCGCGGCCGCGGGCGATCGCGTCCCGCCGGGCGCGGCAGTACCAGAGGCCGATCAGGCCGAGCAGGCCGCCGGAGAGGCAGATCCACGGCCAGGTGCCGTGGCCGTGCGCCGAGAGGCTGCCCTGGAAGGGGAGCAGGGCGAGGAAGGCGATGAACCACAGCACCGTGCCGCCGCCGACGATGGCGACGTCGTTGGCCTCCAGCGGAGGGGGCGAGGGGTGCAGTGGCGTCTTGGGCATGGGGCCTAGCGTACGGTGCGGTGGGGCGGCTGCGCGGGTGCCGTGACCCCGCGCGGGCTCTACGCGCGAAGATAGCGCGTGTGCGATCGGGAAACGATACTTGAGGCCCTGCGCCCGGCCACCGTCGCCCCGGGCGTTCCCACCCCCTCCTCAGCTCCCCCACAGAGGACGCACGCATGCCTGTGGTCCAGCCGACCACCGAGTCGCCCGAACCCGCCGACGCCGCGCCGCAGCCCCCCACGAGCGCCGTCGACCGCTTCTTCCGGATCAGCGAGCGGGGCTCCACCCTGCCGCGCGAGATCCGCGGCGGTGTCGCCACCTTCTTCACCATGGCGTACATCCTGGTGCTGAACCCGATCATCCTGGCCAGCGGCACGGACGTCACCGGGGCTCACCTGAACAGCGCCCAGCTGGTCACCGCCACCGCCCTCACCGCGGGTCTCACCACCCTGCTGATGGGCGTCATCGGCAACGTCCCGATCGGCCTGGCCGCCGGACTCGGCGTCAACACGATCGTGGCGCTCCAGCTCGCCCCCAAGATGACCTGGCCGGACGCCATGGGCATGGTCGTGCTGGCCGGTTTCGCGATCATGCTGCTGGTCGCCACCGGGCTGCGCGAGCGGGTCATGAACGCCGTCCCGCTCGGCCTGCGCAAGGCCATCGCGATCGGTATCGGCCTGTTCATCAGCCTGGTCGGCCTGGTCGACTCCGGCTTCGTCAGCCGCATCCCGGACGCCGCCCACACCACCGTCCCGCTCCAGCTCGGCGGCAACGGGCACCTGCTCGGCTTCCCGGTGCTGATCTTCGTGATCGGCCTGGTGCTCACCCTGGTCCTGCTGATCCGCAAGGTGCCCGGCGCCATCCTGATCAGCATCGCGGTCTCCACCGCGCTCGCCGCGGTCATCGACAAGGTGGCCGACGTCCCGGCGCTCAAGTGGGGCCTCACCGTCCCGACCTGGCCGGGCAACCCGGTCTCCGCGCCGGACTTCGGCCTGGTCGGCAAGGTCAGCCTGTTCGGCGGCTTCGAGAAGGTCGGCGTGCTGACCGGCCTGCTGTTCGTCTTCACCGTGCTGATGTCCTGCTTCTTCGACGCGATGGGCACCATCCTCGGCGTGGCCGACGAGGCCCACCTGCTGGACGAGAAGGGCGACCTGCCCGGCATCAACAAGGTCCTGATGGTCGACGGCATCGCCACCGCGGCCGGCGGCGCCACCTCGGCCTCCGCCAACACCTGCTTCGTCGAGTCCACCGCCGGCGTCGGCGAGGGCGCCCGGACCGGCTTCGCCTCGATCGTCACCGGCCTGCTCTTCGTGGTGGCGCTCTTCCTCACCCCGCTCGCCACCATGGTCCCGGCCCAGGCCGCCACCCCGGCCCTGATCACCGTCGGCTTCCTGATCCTGGCCAACTCGATCAAGGAGATCGACTGGGCCGACTACACGATCGCGATCCCGGCCTTCCTGACCATCGTGATGATGCCGTTCACCTACAGCATCACCAACGGCATCGGCATGGGCTTCATCGCCTTCTGCGTGCTGCGCCTGGCCGCCGGCCGCGGCCGCGAGGTCCCCGTCCCCATGTACGCGGTGGCGTCGGTCTTCGCCTTCTACTACCTGATGCCGGCCTTCGGCCTGCTCTGACGGCCCCCGCCGGTTCTCCGACGGCCCCGTCCTCCCGCTCGGGAGGGCGGGGCCGTCGGCATTCGCCGCAGCGGGGCTTCACACCTTCGGGTTGTTCTGCGGACGGGACGGTCGTGGCGCCTTGCCGGCGAGGGAGGTTCCCGGGTAGGAGCGCGGACCCATGACCGCGTACCCATGACCTGAAAGGAACCAGTCGTGAGCCGTACAACGGCTGCCGCGATGATCGGCGGCGCAGTCCTCGCTCTGACCATGACGACGGCCCCGGCCGCCTCGGCGCAGCCCGAGGGCCGGGTCGGGCAGATCCAGAACCTCCACTTCGGGCGGTGTCTGGCGGTGAACCCCGACCAGACCGTCGGGCTGGGCCCGTGCATCCCCGTGCCGCCGTTCCTCTGGGACGTCCCGCGCGAAGGGACGGGGCAGATCCGCAGCCTCGCTGCGAACGCGTGCCTGACGGACGTGGACACCAGCAACCCGTGGGGCCACGCCGTACTCCTCCCGTGCACCGGCGACCTGCGCCAGGTGTGGGAGACCTTCGACTACGACGGTCCGTTCATCAAGAACGTCCTCACCGGCCGGTACCTGAAGGCCAACGACTCCGAGGTCGTCTACGTCGGCAGTCAGACCGGGTCCCACCCGGAGTGGGCCGTCCTCTGACGGACGGCGCCGGGCCGTGCCCGTGGGGCCGGCGGTGGTCGGGGAGTCGACCGCCGCCGGCCCCTTCGCGCGCCGGGGGCGGGTCAGTGGACGCAGAACTCGTTGCCCTCGGGATCCTGCATGACCGTCCAGGCGCCGCCGGGCTCGTCGACGTGGCGGAGGGTGGTGGCGCCGAGGGCGGTGAGGCGGGCGACGGTGGCCTCGCGCTCGCCCGGGCCGGGGTGGACGTCGAGGTGCAGGCGGTTCTTGCCCTGCCGGGGCTCGGGGACGGCCTGGAACAGGACGCGGCGGCCGAGGCCGGTGTCCGAGGCGGGGTCGAACGGGTCCTCGGGGTGGCGGACGGCGGCCAGGGAGCGCCAGGCCGGGTGGCCGTCCACCTCGGTGAGGGCCTCCGGGCCGACCGCGCCGGCGGCGAGCAGCCGGGTGATCAGCGCGCCGTGGTCCTCCGGCGTGTACTCCAGGGCGGCGGCCCAGAAGGCGGCCTGGCGGTGCGGGTCGGCGCAGTCGATGACGAGCTTCCAGTGCAGCGGCATGTAACCGTTTTTACCGGTTGCCCGGGGGTCGGGCAATGGCCGGCCGTCAGAAGTTGTCAAAAAGGCGCCCGTGTAGGCCAGTTGGCGGTGGGAATACTGGCTGGACGGAGAAGGGGGAGGGGACTCGACCGATGGTGCAACAGGATCCGCCGGGGGGCGTCGAGGCGCAGCTGCTGCCGGAGCTGTTCTGGACGACGGACAAGGCCTCGCTGGACGGCCAGCGGGAGACGCTGCGCTGGTACCGCGGCCTGATCGCGATGCTGGTGGTCGCCGCCGTGATCGGGTCGTTCCCCGACCCGGACGACAAGAACGCCCTCGACATCTGGCCGCTGTTCTCGGTCGCCGCCTTCCTGGTGGCCGGCTACTTCTGGTCCCGGCTGCGCCGCGGCAACCCGCAGGGCCGCTGGTACCAGGCCCGGGCGGCGGCCGAGTCGGTCAAGACGCTGGCCTGGAAGTACACCGTCCGGGCCCGGCCGTTCGACGGTGCGGCCGAGTCCGAGGACACCGACCGCGGCTACCTGCTCCAGGTCGAGGACGTGCTGCGGGCCTTCGAGGACCCGGAGATCGTGCCGCCCGGCAGCGTCGCCGAGATCACCCCGGAGATGCGCCGGCAGCGCGCCGAGAGCCTGACCACCCGGCGCACGCTCTACTTGCGCACCCGGGTCGAGGGCCAGCGCACCTGGTACCGCTCCCGGGCCGAGGCCTGCGACTCGCAGGCGGTCTCCTGGGGGCTCGGCGTCGCGGTGCTGATCATCGTCGGTGCTGCGGCGGCCATCGCCCAGGCCACCGGCGCGCTGCCGGTGCACGTCTTCGGCGCCACCTCGGCCGCGGCGGCGGCGATCATCGCCTGGACGCAGCTCAAGCAGCTCGGCCCGCTGGCCGCCGCTTACCAACTGGCCGCGCGGGAGCTGGAGAACGTCGGCAACCAGCTGTCCGACCTCGACCTCAAGGCGCCGGACGCCGAGGCCCGTTGGGCCCGGCTGGCCGCCGAGGCGGAGGACGCGGTCTCCCGGGAGCACACCACCTGGCGGGCCCGCCGGGCGTTCCCGCGCTGAGCCGGGCTCGCGGGACGGGCGGGGGCGGGAGCGGCGCAGAGTACTCGACCGGAGCGGGGACTTGGGGAGATCCGGCGAAACGCGGGGTGCGGGTGTGCGGGGTGCGTGAGAGTAGGGCGCCCAGGTGCGGACCGTAATCGTTACGTGTCCATGCCCTGGTTTCATCGCCTGCGCGCGACCCCAGTTCCCGCCGGAGGCCCTCCTTGCGCATTCTCCTGATCGCCAGCGCGTTCAACAGCCTGACCCAGCGCGTCCACACCGGGCTGCGCGAGCGCGGCCACCAGGTCGCCGTCCAACTCGCCCTCGGTGACGAGCAGATGAGGGCGGCGGTGGTCCGCACCGACCCCGAGCTGATCATCTGTCCGATGCTCACCAAGGCCGTCCCGCAGGACATCTGGTCGACCCGGACCGTCCTGATCGTCCACCCGGGGCCCAAGGGCGACCGCGGCCCCTCCTCGCTCGACTGGGCGATCACCGAGGGGGCCGAGCGCTGGGGCGTCACCGTGCTGCAGGCCGTCGAGGAGATGGACGCCGGCGACATCTGGGCGTCCGTCGAGTTCCCCGTCCCGGCCTGCGGCAAGAGCGAGTTGTACCGGGGCGAGCTCGCCGACGCCGCCGTCGAGGCCGTCCTGCTGGCCGTCCAGCGGTACGAGGGCGGGCTGTTCACCCCCGAACCGCTGGACTACGCCCGGCCGGACGTGCACGGCGAACCGCGGCCCCCGCTGCGCCAGGAGGCCCGCCGGATCGACTGGGAGCGGGACGACACCGCCACCGTGCTGCGCAGGCTGCGCGCCGCCGACTCCCAGCCCGGCGTGCTGGACGAGCTGTACGGACGGGAGTTCTTCCTGCACGGCGGCCACCCCGAGGACGAGCTGCGCGGCCCGGTGCCGGGCGCCGTGCTGGCCACCCGGGACGGCGCCATCTGCCGGGCCACCGTGGACGGCGCGGTGTGGATACCGCAGCTGCGCCCGCGCCGCACCCCCGGCGGGCCGGCCACCTTCAAGCTGCCGGCCGCCACGGTGCTCGCCGACGAGCTGTACCGGGTCCGCGAGGTGCCGGTGAGCCCGGAGCGGGCGAGCGGCCGGGACACCTGGTCGGAGCTGCGCTACCACGAGGAGGGCGAGGTCGGGTTCCTCGAATTCGCCTACGCGGGCGGGGCGATGAGCACCGACCAGTGCCGCCGGCTGCTCGCCGCCTACCGGGAGGCGGCCGAGCGGCCGACCTCGGTGCTGGTGCTCGGCGCGCCCCGGGACTTCTTCTCCAACGGGATCCACCTCAACGTCATCCAGGGCGCGGCCTTCCCGGCGCTGGAGTCCTGGGAGAACATCAACGCGATGGACGACGTCGTCGAGGCGGTGCTGACCACGACGGACAAGGTGACGGTGGCGGCCCTGGCCGGGAACGCGGCGGCCGGCGGGCTGATGGCGGCGCTCGCCGCCGACGAGGTGTGGTGCCGGGACTCGGCCGTGCTCAACCCGCACTACCGGCTGATGGGCCTGTACGGCTCCGAGTACTGGACGTACACCCTGCCCCGCCGGGTCGGCGCCGAGCAGGCCGGGCGGCTCACCGCCGAGGCGCTGCCGGTCGGCGCGGACCACGCCCGCCGGATCGGCCTGGTGGACCGTACGGTCGGCGGGGACGCGGCCGGGTTCCGCCGCTGGGTGGCCCGGGAGGCGGCCCGGATCGCCGCCTCGCCGGAGCTCACCGGGCGGCTGGTGGACAAGAAGCGCCGCCGCGCGGCCGACGAGGAGGCCAAGCCGCTGGCCGAGTACCGGGCGGAGGAACTGCGCCGGATGCACGCCGACTTCTACCGGGCGGGCGAGCCGTACCACGCGCTGCGGCGGGACTTCGTGCACAAGGTCTGCCCGGTGGCCACGCCGGAGCACGTGGCGGGGCTGCTCGGGCGGCCGGCTCAGTCGTAGGCGGACCGCGGAGCGGTACGCGGCCTGTGCGGTCGTAACGGCCCGCGCGGGCACAGGGGTTCGCGCGGGCCGGCCGAGCTGCGGCGGGTCGCGCGTCGTACGGGGAGGGCAGGAGCGGGACGGGCGGCGCCCGGCCGGGGTGGGGGGCCCGGCCGGACGCCCGCTCGGGCCCCGCTCCCGTACCCGGCGTCAGTGCCGGGCCGCCCCGCCCAGCGGCTGTCGCCGCTGCGGGACGAACTGGCCGTCCGGGTCGCCCGGGGTGCGCGCGGCCCGCGGGGGCAGCGGGGCGGCCGGACCGGCCAGCAGGGGTTGGGAGTCGGGTCGGCTCGGGGAGACGGCGAAGGCCAGCGAGCCGAAGAAGACGTAGCAGCCGAGCCCGACCCCGAGCGGGAAGATGAACTGGAGCGCCATCACGCCGCCTTCGGTGGAGCGCGAGAAGTCCAGCTGGACGGAGAGCGCCGCCATGCCGGTGTAGTGCATCGCGCAGACCGCCACGCCCATCACCGGCGCCGCCGCCAGGACGGCGAGCGTGCCCCGGATGTTCAGCGCGGCCCAGAGCGCGGCGGTGGCGGCGACCACGGCGATGGCCACCGAGGCCGCCACGACGGTCCGGTCGTAGCCGAGCCGGCCGGGCAGGACCATCGCGGCCATGCCCAGGTAGTGCATCGCGGCGACCCCGAGGCCGGTGGTCAGCCCGCCGACCAGCAGGGCCGGGGCGCGGCGGCGCCAGTACCCGACGGTGAAGAGCCCGATGCCGACCACGGCGACGGCGACCAGCAGGCTGAGCACGGTGAGCAGGGGCCGGTAGCTGATCTCGGCGCCGGTCACGGAGAAGCCGAGCATCGCGATGAAGTGCATCGACCAGATCCCGGCGCCGAGCGAGGTGGAGGCGAACAGCAGCCAGACGACCCGGGTGCGGCCCTGGGAGACGAGCGCCCAGCGGGCGCTGCGCAGCGCGACGAAGGCGCCGAGGCAGGCGACGAAGTACGAGACCGCCGGGGTCACCCAGCCGTGGTCGGCATGGTGGATCGCACCCAAGAGAGCTCCCTGGACGAGGGTTGAGGGCACCGGGGCGCGGGAGGGCGCGGCTGGTCGGGGAAGGCGCGCGGCGAACGGGCACCGGAGCGGGAACGCCGTCCCGCGGGGAGGAGCCTGGCGTGTGGTGCCCCTGACAAGGGGGAGATTAGCCATCGACCGGCAGTCGCACAATGTTCGCGTTTTTCGTGAAGTCCCAGGTCAGGATGGGCCTTTACGCGGCCTGCATGATCCCGGCACCAACCCCTGACACCGCCTGCGCACCGTCCCCGGCCGCCTTTGGTGCTTACTCCAAGGGGGCTAGTCCGAACGGGTGGCCGGCCGGGTCGATCAGCACCCGCAGCGTGCGGCCGTGCTGGTAGGCGGGCTCGGTGGCGCCGAGCGCGAGGGCCTTGGCGGTGGCCTCGTCCAGGTCGTCGACGTAGAAGTCGAGGTGGAAGTGCTTGCTGCCGTCCGGCTCCGTCCACGGCTCCGGCCGGTAGCCGGTCACCCGTCCGAAGCCCAGCGGGCTGCCGCCCTCGGGGTTGTCCAGGATGGCGAAGTGGTCGTCCGCGTGCCTGGTCTCCCACCCCAGCAGTTCGCCGTAGAACGAGGCCAGCGCGACCGGGTCGGCGCAGTCGATGGTGACCATGGCGAGCCGGCCGAAGCCGGTGTCGGCGGGCCCGGTCGGCCCGGTCGGCTGGGGCTGCTCGGACGACCGGGGCCGGTCGGACCGTTCGGACGACTGCGGCCGTCCGGACGGCTCGGACCGCTCGGACCGCTCGGTGGCGAGGTCGGACATGGCAGGTCGGCCCTTCTGGGAGTCGAGAGCTGGGGCCCATCACCAATATGGCACCGGGGTGACCCTCCGGCACGGCGGCGGATCTCATTTTCCTTAGCGAGAGTAATGACGTAAGCTAAAGAGATGCCCGAGATGTCCGAGCAGGACCTCGCAGCGATCAGTCAGCTGCGATCGTCCACGATGCGCCTCTCCCGACGACTCAAACACCAGAGGGTGGAGGAGTCGCTGAGTCCCACCGAGATGGGAGTGCTGGGCACCCTCGCCCGGTGCGGGAAGGCGACGCCGGGTGAGCTCGCCCGGAAGGAGCACGTGCAGCCTCCTTCGATGACCAGGATCGTCGCGATGCTGGAGGAGAAGGGGCTGGTGCGGCGCGAACCGCACCCCGAGGACCGCCGACAGGTGGTCGTCAGCAGCACCGAGCAGGCCGAGACGATCCTCGCGGAGAGTCGTCGGCGCCGGAACGTCTGGCTCGCCGAGCTCGCCCAGGGGCTCGACGAGGAGGAGTGGGCCGTCCTCAGGGAGGCCGCGCCCGTGCTCTACAAGCTCGCACACCTGTAGCCGTACACCCGCGGTCCGTACGGCCGCAGCTCGTACACCTCTGAGGCACACCGACCCCGGCCGGCCGCCGGGAGAACAAGGAGCCCGCATCACCGCAGGACCGACCACCGACACCAGGAGCGCGACGGCCACCGCCAAGGCCGTCGCGCCGCGAGGGGAGACCAACGTGACACCGACGGCCGCAGCCAGCGCCGCCATCCGCACCGACGAGCCCACCACCGACCCCGCCGCGGCCAGTGCCGCGGCCGCCGAAGCCCAGGCACCCGCCCCCACGGGACTGCCCGGCAACGGCGACGACGACCCCGACGAACGCACCGCGGCGGACCCCGCCGCTCCCGGCCGATCCCACCCGTCGCCCACCACCACCCTTCCTTCGGCGAGCTCCGCTCGGCCCCTCTCGTCGGCCACATCTCCCGCAGGCGCCCGCTTCACGAGGCCCGGGGGGATGTTCTCCTCCCTTCGCGTTCGCAACTACCGCTACTACTTCGCCGGCCAGGTGGTGTCCAACACCGGCACCTGGATGCAGCGCATCGCCCAGGACTGGCTGGTGCTGAGCCTCACCGGCAGCCCGCTCGCGGTCGGCATCACCACCGCCATGCAGTTCCTGCCGATGCTGCTGCTCGGACTGTTCGGCGGCGTGCTCGCCGACCGGATGCCCAAGCGCCGGCTGCTGATCTACACCCAGGGCGCGATGGGCCTGCTGGCCGCCGGCCTCGCGGTGCTGACCGTCGGCGGCGTGGTGACGCCGTACTACGTGTACGCCTTCGCGCTGCTGCTCGGCCTGGTCACCGTGGTGGACAACCCGACCCGGCAGGCCTTCGTCTCCGAGATGGTCGGCCCGAAGGACCTCGCCAACGCCGTCAGCCTGAACGCCGCCAACTTCCAGACCGCCCGGCTGGTCGGCCCCGCCGTCGCGGGCCTGCTGATCGCCGCGGTCGGCAGCGGCTGGGCGTTCGCCGTCAACGCGCTGTCCTTCGCCGCCGTGATCGGCGGGCTGCTCGCGATGCGGGAGTCCGAACTGCGCCCGACCGCGCCGATCGCCCGCGAGAAGGGGCAGTTGCGCGAGGGCCTGCGGTACGTCAAGGAGCGGCCCGAGCTGCTCTGGCCGATGGTGCTGGCCGGGTTCATCGGCACCTTCGGCTTCAACTTCCCGACGCTGCTCTCCGGTTTCGCGTACGACACCTTCAAGGTGGGCGCCGGCCAGTACGGCCTGCTGAACACCGCGATGGCGATCGGCTCGCTGGCGGGTGCGCTGCTCGCCGCCCGCCGGGGCGTGCCGCGACTGCGCCGGCTGGTCGGCGCGGCGCTGGCCTTCGGAGCGCTGGAGGTGGTCGCCGCGTTCGCGCCCGACTACTGGACCTTCGCGCTGCTGTTGATGCTCATCGGGGTGTTCGGGCTGAGCTTCAACACCTCCGTCAACTCCATGCTGCAGTTGTCCACCGACCCCGAGATGCGCGGCCGGGTGATGGGCCTGCTGGTGCTGGTCTTCACCGGCGGCACGCCGATCGGTGCCCCGGTCGTCGGCTGGGTGACCGCCTCGTACGGGCCCCGGCTCGGCCTGCTGGCCTGCGGACTGGTCTCCGCGGCGGCGGCCGGCGCGGTCGGCCTGGTGCTGGCCCGCAGCGCGGACCTGCGGGTGCGGTTCGACCTGCACCCGGGCCGCGGCGGCCGGGTGGTGGCCTTCGTGTCGCGGACCGGTGCGGCGAGCAAGTCGGAGCTGGCGGCGGCCTGCTGATGCCGTGTCAGGCCCCCGGGAGTGCCCCGGGGGCCCGGATGGTTCAGGAGCCCGGACGGTTCAGGGGCGGGCGGGTCAGAGCCGGATCTCCAGCACCTGGCCGGGCCAGAGGCCGTGCGGCTGCTCGACCTCGAACGTCACGGTCTCGGTGAAGCCGAGCGCCCGGTAGAGCCCGACCAGCTTGCGGTCGGCGCCGCCGTAGCAGTCCACCCGGAGCAGGCCGATGCCGCGCCGGCGGGCCTCCTCGATCGCGTCGGCGATCAGCGCGGCGCCGATGCCGGAGCCCTTGCGGGTGCGGTCGGTGACCAGGTTGCGGACGTACAGCTCGCGCTCGTCCACGGCGGGGATCCACCGGCCGCGGTCCTCGGAGACCACGCAGCAGCCGACCGTACGGCCGTCCTCGTCCACGGCGAGGCGGATCAGGAACGGCTCCTCGGCGTACGAGGAGACCTGGTCGATCCGGGCCTGGTTGGTGCTGAACGGCTGGTCGCCCCACTGGCCGGTACGGCCCTGGGCGGTCAGCCAGGAGACGGCGCCGTCGAGCAGGGACAGGATGTCGGGGACGTCCGCGGACCCCCCGTTGCGGATCTTCATGGAAGACCGTTCTACCCCAGACGGCCGGTCGCGGGAAGATTGATCCATGAGGTTGTTCGTGGCGGTGCTGCCGACGACCGAGGCGCTGCAGGGGCTCGCGGACGCGGTCGCGCCGCTGCGGGAGCTGCCGGGGGCGGAGCGGCTGCGCTGGACCGGCGCCGAGGGCCGGCACCTGACCCTGGCCTTCCTGGGCGAGGTGGCCGCCGAGCGGCTGCCCGAGCTGGCGGCGGGCCTGGCCGCCGTCGCCGAGGTCAACCCGGTGCACCGGCTGCGGATCGCGGGCGCGGGGCGGTTCGGCGACCGGGTGCTCTGGGCCGGGGTCGAGGGCCAGGCCTGGGCGCTGCGCAGGCTGGCCGAGGCCGTCACGGAGGCTACCGCCGAGGTCACCGGGGCGACCGACGACTTCGCCTTCCACCCGCACCTCACCCTCGCCCGGGCGGGCTCCTCGCGCGGGCACCGGCGGGCCGTGCGGCGGGTCGCGGCGGCCGAGCTGGACGGCCTGGTGGCGGCGCTGGCCGACTACCGGGGGCCGGAGTGGGAGGCCGCCGAGCTGCACCTGGTGCGCAGCGACCAGGGCGGCGGCTCCGCGCGCTACGTGACGCTGCGCACCTGGGCGCTGGCCGACTGGGGCTGAGGGCTGAGGGCTGAGGGCTGAGCGCCGCGGGGCGGGCCGTGGGGGCGGTGGGGCAGGGGCCCGGCGGAGTCCGGGGTGAGCCGGAGGTACGCTCGTTGACCGTGGATCCCAAGACTCGTATGCGCATCGTCTCCGGCACCCTGGTGCTGATGCTGGTCGTCGTGCTGATCAGCTCGCTGGTCGGCCGCTGAGGCCCGCCTGAGGCCTGTCCGAGGGCTGCCTGAGCCTGCCGGAGGCCCGTCCGGGCACAGACACGCCCCAGGACCCCGGGAACGGCGAGAGGGCCACCGCCCGTCGGCGGTGGCCCTCGGCCGTGTCCTCGGGGGACCGGGTCAGACCTGCGCGAGCTGCTCGACCACGTAGTCGACGCAGTGGGTGAGCGCCTCGACGTCCGCCGGGTCGATCGCCGGGAACATCGCGATGCGCAGCTGGTTGCGGCCCAGCTTGCGGTACGGCTCGGTGTCCACGATGCCGTTGGCACGCAGTGCCTTGGCGACCGCGGCGGCGTCCACCGACTCGTCGAAGTCGATGGTGCCGACCACCTGGGAGCGCTCGGCCGGGTTCGCCACGAAGGGGGTCGCGAACGGGGACTTCTCGGCCCAGGAGTACAGCCGGGACGAGGAGTCGGCGGTGCGGGCGACCGCCCAGTCCAGCCCGCCGTTGCCGTTCAGCCACTCCAGCTGGTCGGCCAGCAGGAAGAGGGTGGAGAGCGACGGGGTGTTGTACGTCTGGTCCTTCGACGAGTTGTCGATGGCCGTCGGCAGCGAGAAGAACGGCGGGATGTAGCGGCCGGAGGCGGCGATCTCGGCGGCGCGCTCCAGGGCGGCCGGGGAGAAGGTGGCCAGCCACAGGCCGCCCTCGGAGGCGAAGGACTTCTGCGGGGCGAAGTAGTAGACGTCCGTCTCGGTGATGTCCACCGGCAGGCCGCCGGCGCCCGAGGTGGCGTCCACCAGGACCAGCGAGCCCTCGTCGGCGCCGGCCGGGCGCGCGATCGGCATCGCGACGCCGGTCGAGGTCTCGTTGTGGGTGAGCCCGTAGACGTCCACGCCGGCCTCGGCGACCGGCAGCGGGTGGGTGCCCGGGGCGGTCTTGATCACGGTCGGCTCGCCGAGCCACGGCGCGGCCTTGACCGAGGAGGCGAACTTCGAGGAGAACTCGCCGAAGTCCAGGTGCTGGGACTTCTCCCGCACCAGGCCGAAGGCGGCGATGTCCCAGAAGGCGGTGGAGCCGCCGTTGCCGAGGACGACCTGGTAGCCGTCCGGCAGCGAGAACAGGCTGCTCACGCCCTCGCGCACGCGCTTGACCACGTTCTTGACCGGGGCCTGGCGGTGCGAGGTGCCGAGCAGGGAGGTCTGGGTGGCGGCGAGGGCACTCAGGGCCTCGGGGCGCACCTTGGACGGTCCGCAGCCGAAACGGCCGTCTGCGGGCTTGATGTCAGCGGGGATCTGGATCTGAGCCACGCGCGCAGCCTACCGGCCGGGGGCCCGGCGGGGTACGGCCGTCCGCCCGCTGAGACCGCGGTCACGGCTGCTCGGGGAGCCGCCCGGAAACGTGCGGCAGCGGGCCCGGCCGGAGCCGGACCCGCTGCTCAGGGGCACTGACCGGACGCTCGTCCGGTATTCGCCGACCGGGGGGTCAGCGGGCGATGGCGTCCCAGCCCTCGATCTCCTCGGGGCGGCGCGGGCCGGGGCCGATGTAGCGCGCGGAGGGGCGCACGAGCCGGCCCGTGCGCTTCTGCTCCAGGATGTGCGCCGACCAGCCGGCCGTCCGGGCGCAGGTGAACATCGAGGTGAACATGTGCGCCGGGACCTCGGCGAAGTCCAGCATGATGGCGGCCCAGAACTCGACGTTGGTGGCCAGCACGCGGTCGGGGCGGCGGTTGTGCAGCTCCTCCAGCGCGGCCTTCTCCAGCGCCTCGGCGACCTCGAAGCGCGGCGCGCCGAGCTCCTTGGCGGTGCGGCGCAGCACCCGGGCGCGCGGGTCCTCGGCGCGGTAGACGCGGTGGCCGAAGCCCATCAGCCGCTCGCCCTTGTCCAGGGCGTTCTTGACCCAGGCGGTGGCGTCGCCGGTGCGCTCGATCTCCTCGATCATGCCGAGCACGCGGGACGGCGCGCCGCCGTGCAGCGGGCCGGACATCGCGCCGACCGCGCCGGAGAGCGCGGCCGCGACGTCGGCGCCGGTGGAGGCGATGACCCGGGCGGTGAAGGTGGAGGCGTTCATGCCGTGCTCGGCGGCGGAGGTCCAGTAGGCGTCGACGGCCTTGACGTGCTTCGGGTCCGGCTCGCCGCGCCAGCGGATCATGAACCGCTCGACGACCGTCTCGGCCTTGTCGATCTCGCTCTGCGGGACCATCGGCAGGCCCTGGCCGCGGGCCGACTGGGCGACGTAGGAGAGTGCCATCACGGCGGCCCGGGCGAGGTCGTCGCGGGCCTGCTCGGCGTCGATGTCCAGCAGCGGCTTGAGGCCCCAGACCGGGGCGAGCATGGCGAGCGCCGACTGCACGTCGACCCGGATGTCGCCGGAGTGCACCGGGATCGGGAACGGCTCCGCGGCCGGCAGGCCGGGGTTGAACTTGCCGTCCACCAGCAGGCCCCAGACGTGGCCGAAGGAGACGCTGCCCACCAGGTCGTCGATGTCGACACCGCGGTACCGCAGGGCGCCGCCCTCACGGTCGGGTTCGGCGATCTCGCTCTCGAACGCGACGACTCCCTCAAGCCCGGGTACGAAATCGGACATGCGACGGCTCCCTCAGTTCTGTGATCGGCGCTCCGCCGTGGTGGGGCGGCGCGCCAGTGACCGAATGGTGTTTGGCACTCGGTGCCAGGGTGACAGGCACGGGGTGCATTGCGCCATACACCACCATGGTGATGTTTCCCGTCGACCCGTTTGACTTTCCCCGTCGGAGGCGCCGGCCGGGCCCGTGGCGCCCCCGGAACCCCTGGAACCGCCGGAACCAAACGTCCGGTTCCGGACAATTCCTCGCAGGGCGGGCGGCCGAGCGGTGGAGGGTCACCTGATCTCCCACCGGGGTTTGTCCGGAGGTAGCGGTGCCCGCTGCTTGTCGTACGGGATGATGTTGGCGTGCAGACCCCGGATCGCGCCCAGTCGACGCCCCCGAGCCCCGCCAACCGGACCCTGGCCGACGAGGCCCGCCCCGGCCCGGACCTCACCGTGATGCGCAAGCACTACAGCCACGAGGGCCTGGTCGAGGAGCAGCTCGCGCCCGAGCCGATCGGCCAGTTCACCCGCTGGTTCCACGACGCCGACGACGCCGGGGTGGTGGAACCCAACGCGATGGTGCTCTCCACCGCCGACGCCGAGGGGCGGCCCAGCTCGCGCACCGTCCTGCTCAAGGGCTACGACCTGCGCGGCTTCGTGTTCTTCACCAACTACGGCTCCCGCAAGGGCTCCGAGCTGGCCGCCAACCCGCATGCCGGGCTGCTGTTCCCGTGGATCGCGCTGGCCCGCCAGGTGATCGTCCAGGGCCGGGTGGAGAAGGTCGGCCGGGACGAGACCGCCGCCTACTTCCGCACCCGCCCGCACGGCTCCCAGCTGGGCGCCTGGGCCAGCGAGCAGTCCAGCCCGGTCGGCGGCCGGGAGGTCCTCGAACAGCGGTACGCCGAGCTGGAGCGCCGCTACCCGGAGGGCGAGGGTGTGCCCGTCCCGCCGTTCTGGGGCGGGTACCGGGTGGTCCCGCGGAGCGTCGAGTTCTGGCAGGGCCGGGAGAACCGGCTGCACGACCGGCTCCGCTACGTCGTCGACCCGTCCAGCCCGACGGGGTGGCGGGTGGAGCGGCTCTGCCCGTGATCCCCGTTCGGCCCACAGGCTCCGCGCGGCGCCCGCGCGGAGCTGATGGGGGCCGAACGGCCCCGCATCCCCCCAACTCGCCGGTACCGTGGGCGGGTCGGCAGGCCAGGGTGATGTGGTCGGGGGCGCGATGGAACCGTTGTTCTTCTTCAGCTACGCCCGCCGGGACCAGCTGGCCGGCAGTACGTTCGTGGACCAGTTCTTCAGCGACCTCAAGGACGAGCTGGCCCGACTCGAACCCGCCGTCGGCCCGGCCGGGCTCGGCTACCGGGACACCGAGCGGCTGCGGGTGGGCGACGACTGGGAACGGCAACTGTCCGACAACGTCGCCTCGTGCCGGACCCTGGTGGCGCTGTACTCCCCGGCGTACTTCGCGAGTCCGTACTGCGGCAAGGAGTGGACGGCCTTCGACGAAAGGATGTGCCGCCACCAGGAGTTGACCGGTCGCTCGGTGCCGGCGCTGATCCCGGTGCTCTGGGAGCCGCTGCCAGAGGGCCTGCCGTCCCGTGTGCTGCGGATCCAGTACGTCCAGCGCGACATGGGCGAGGCCTACGCGGCCGGTGGACTGCGGTCCCTGCTGCGGGCAGACCCGTACGGGCCGGAGTACCTGCGGATCGTCAGGAAGATCGCCGAGCGCGTGCGGGAGGCCGCTGGGCAGTTCCTCGGCGAGCTGCCGAAGCTCGAACTCGGCGCGGTCCAGGGCTGTTTCCCGCTCTCCGGTGAGCAGCCGTCCCCCGTCCGGCCGGGGATGGTCCGTTTGTTCGTGGCGGCCGGACGGGCGCGGGAAAGCGGCGGATCGTCACCGGACGGGACGGAGTCGGCGGCCCGGGCGCCCGGGGGCGGGTGGTACGGATCGCAGCCCTGGGACTGGGCGCCGTACCACCCGCCGAGTGTCCCCTCGCTGGTGGTCGGGGCCCAACGGGCGATCACCCGGGCCGGTCATATCACCACACTGGACGAGATCGGCCCGGGCCTCGCGGTCGACCTGGACCGGGCCCGGGAGAACAATCAGGTCAGTGTGTTGCTCGTGGATCCGTGGGCGGCCAGGCAGGAGCCGTACCGGGAGGCGCTGCGCGAGTTCGACGACCAGAACCATCCGGTCACCGGGGTCCTGGTGCCGGCCGGCACCGGCGACCCGCCGGACGGGCCGGCCCGCGACCGGCTCTGGGGCGGGGTGCGCGCGGTGTTCCCGCGCAACTGGCTGCACCGCTCGGGGCCGGAACCACTCTTCCGGGTGAGAGTTACCCGGGAGCGTTTCGAGAGCGAGTTATTGCGCACCGTGACCGTTGCGCAGAACCGGTTGTTGGACGAGGTGGACGAGGGCGAGGACGGTGATCCGGAGGCCATCCGGGCCTCGTTCGGACTCGGCCCGGTGGCGCGGGCGCTCCCCAGGCTGGCGATCCCGGCCCGGCCGGCACCACGGGCGCATCCGGGTCCCGTTACCGCCACGCCGCCTGACGACGAGGCGCAGAGCCGAGGGGACTCAGCGTGATGCCGGCCGACCGGACCCCGCCGACAGCCGACGATGCCGCCGCTCCGTCGGCGACCGGCTCGATCGTGACCTTCTACTCCTTCAAGGGCGGCACCGGCCGGACCATGGCCTTGGCCAACCTGGGCTGGATCATGGCGAGTCAGGGACTGCGGGTCCTGGTGGTGGACTGGGACCTCGAAGCCCCGGGCCTGCATCGCTACTACCACCCGTTGCTGATTGATCCCGAGCTCTCCGGCACACCCGGCCTGATCGACCTGTTGCGCGGCTACGTCGATCAGGCCCTGCCCCGCGCGGGTGAAGCGCCGGGGCTCGGACCGCGGGAGTGGCTCGCCGAGCCCGGACACCTGGACAGGTACCTCTGCGGCCTCGCCCTCGATCTGCCTGCCGGAGGCCGCCTCGACCTGATGCCTGCCGGACGGCAGGACAGCGCCTACTCGGCGGCCGTCACCAGCTTCAACTGGCGCAGCTTCTACACCCGGAACGACATCCGAGGGGCGGAGTTCCTGACGGCCCTGCGTGAGCAGTGGACGAGCTCGTACGACTACGTACTGATCGACAGTCGGACCGGGGTCAGCGACACCTCCGGCATCTGCACCGTGCTGATGCCCGACACCGTGATCGACTGCTTCACCATGAGCGCCCAGAGCATCCGCGGCGGCGTCGACGCGGCCCACTCCATCGCCGACTCGGACGTGCGGGACATTCGGGTGTTCCCGGTGCCGATGCGGGTGGAGGAGGCCGAGCGGTCGGGCCTCGCCGCCGGACGGGACTTCGTCCGGGAGGCGTTCGCCCCCTACCTGGAACGCTGGCTCTCCGGCGAGCGGGCGGAGACGTACTGGCGCGATGTGGAGGTGCCCTACAAGCCCTTCTACGCCTACGAGGAGGTGCCGGCGACCGTCGCCGACCGGCCCCGCCAACATCGCAGCCTGCTCAGCGCGTACGAGAGGCTGGCCGCCTGGCTCACCGACGGGCGGGTGCGCGAGCTGAGACCCGTCCCGGACCGGGTCCGGCGCCGGCTCTACGCGGCCTACCTGCGGCCCGGGCGGACCAGGTCCCGTCAGGTGTACGTGAGTTACGCACCGGGGGACCGTATGTGGGCCGAGTGGGCCGTTGCGGCGCTGACCGGGTTCGGCTACGTGGCCACGCTGCACAGCGCTGCGACCCCGACGGAGCCGTCCGGCGCCCTGCCGGAGGTCGACGGGCCCTTGGACGGGGACGGGCGGATGCTGGCACTGCTGTCGCCGGAGTACTTGGCACTGCCACGGGCGGGAGAGCTGTGGCGCCGCTCCGGAGAGGGGGAGGAGGGCGCGCTGGCGGCCCTGTCCGTGGCAGCCGTACCGCTCCCGGCTCCCTTCGACAGCCGGGCGGTGGTCGAACTGGCCTCCTGCCAGGCCGAATCGGCGGAGTCCCGGTTGTTCGAACTGCTCGGGCCGCCGCCCGGCGCAGGCCGTTGGGTCGAGGCCGAGGAGTCGGCCGCGCCGTCGGCCCGTTTCCCTGGCAGTCGGCCGGTGGTGTGCTCGCTGCCTCAGCGTGACCCCGCTTTCACCGGTCGCGCCGTGTTGCTCGACCGGTTGCGTGACGGATTCACCGGGAGGCCCGCCGGCACACCCGTCCAGGTGCTGTACGGGATGGGCGGGGTCGGCAAGTCGCAGACCGCGGTCGAGTACGCGCATCGCTTCGCTGCGGGGTACGACGTCGTCTGGTGGGTCCGGGCCGAGCAGCCCGCCGACATCCCGCAGCAGCTCGCCGACCTCGCCGAGGTGCTCGGACTGCCTGTGGACGGGGACGTTCAGCAGGCGGCCCGGGGCCTGCTGGACCACCTCGCCCACGCGCGTCCGCACGCGCGGTGGCTGCTGGTCTACGACAACGCCGAGGATCCGGACCAGCTGACGTCCTGGCTGCCCGCCGGTACGACGGACGGACACGTGCTGGTTACCTCCCGGAACCGGCGCTGGGCCCGGCATCCGGGCCGTGTCGAGGTCGAGGTGTTCGACCGGGTGGAGAGCGTGCGACTGGTGGGGCGCTTCAACCCCGCGATCGACCCCCTGGACGCCGGCCGGATCGCCGAGCGGCTCGGCGACCTGCCGCTCGCTGTCGGCCAGGCGGCGCGGTGGCTCCAGGAGACGCCGATGCCGGTCGCCTCCTACCTGCAACTGCTGGACGAGGAACTCACCGAGGTACTGGACCGACCGATCCCCGGTGGCGGCCAGGCCGCTGTCGCCGCCACGGCACGGATCGTCGGTACCGATCTGCGCCGGGTCAGTCCTCCGGCTGTGCGGCTGCTGGAACTCTGCGGCTTCCTCGGGCCGGACGCGATTCCGATCGAGCTGTTCTACAGCGGGCCGGCCATCAAGGCGATCGGCCCCCCGCAGGGGGAGGACGAGCGTCTGGCGATCGGGGACATCCTGCGGATCGTCGACCAGTACGGGATGGTCCGCTACGACGCGAGGGGCGGCGGGACACTCGGGGTCCACCGGATCGTCCAGGCCGTGCTGCGCGACCAGGTGGACCCGGCGGACCGGCCGTCCGTCCGTGCCGCCGTGCACCGTGCGTTGGCACTGGTCGGGGCCGGCGACCCGGACCAGGCCGCGGACTGGCCGCGGTTCGCCATGCTGCTGCCGCACCTGGGCCCGTCCGGAGCGGTGGAGAGCGCCGACCCGGACGTGCGGCAATGGATCCGCGGGTCCGTTCGCTACCTGTGGCAGCGAGGGCTGCTGGAGGCCGCGCGGGACCTCGCGACGCGGGCGCTGGAACACTGGGACGAGGCGGGCCTGCCGACGTTGTTCCTGCGGGTCGAGCTGGCCAATGTGCGGCGGCTCCAGGGCGCCGCACAGGACGCGTACCGGATCGACCGGGCAGTGTGGGAGCAACTGACGGCCCTGCTCGGCCCGGAACACCTGAAGACCATCGCGGCCGCCGGCGGTCTGGGTGGTGACCTTCGCCAACTCGGCCGCTACCGCGAGGCGCAGGAGCTCGACCGCCGGACGCTCGCGGCTGCCGAGCGATCCCTCGGGCCGGCGCACCCGCGCACCACGATGATGATCAACAATCTGGCGCTCTCCGACTTCCTGGCCGGGGACCTCCACGGTGCGTTGGCTCGGCACGCCGAGGCGTTGCGCCGCCAGCGTGCGGTGCTCGGCGGGGACAGCCTGTACACCCTTTCCTCCGTCGTCAACCATGCCCGCGACCTGCGGGAACTCGGTCGGTACGAAGAGGCGCTGACCCTGCTCACGGATGCGGTCGAGCGCTACCGGGCCCGCTACGGCGAGGACCACGACGGCACGCTCAAGGCCCTCCGCCACCTTGGTGCGGTCCTGCTGCGGCTCGGACGGCACGAAGAGGCGCGGGCCGCTGACGAGGAGGCGCACCGGCGGCTACTGGCCCGCCACGGGGCGGACCACCCGGAGACCGCGGCTGCCGCCGGGCACCTGGCCGCCGACCTCGCGGCGTCGGGCGAGACGGACCGGGCCATCGCGTTGGCGCGGGAGGTGTCCGGCTATCACCGTGCACGCCTCGGGGATGAGCACCCCACGACGCTGCTCGCCGCCGGAAACCTGGCGGTGCTGTTGCGGCGGAGCGGTCGTGCGGAGGAGGCCGCGGAACTCTCCGGACGGGCGCTTGAGGGGCTTCGGGCGCAGTTGGGCGGTCGGCACCGGTACGTCGGGGTGACGATGCTGAACCACGCCAACTCGCTGGTGGATGCGGGCGATCCGGCCACGGCGCGAGAGTTGGGCGAAAGGGCTGCGGCAGTGCTGGCGGAGTCGCTGGGGTCGGACCACCCCTACAGTCGGGCGGCAGTCAGGAATCTGACACTAAATCAGGAGATCGGTGGTGTCGGTGCTCCAGGTGCGGCCGAACGAGTGGACATCTTCGTCGAAACGCCGCCGGTGTGACCCGGTCGCCCAGGGTTGAGCAGCTGGTGCGGGCCGTCCGGGCGCTCGGCGGGTCGGGGGAATGAATCCGGCTTGCCGGATGCTTGGCCCGGCGGGGCGATTGTTCCGGTGCTTCCCGGGGCACTCCCGGGGTGTGACCAGGGGCTGGTCCGTGTGGTTGTTCGGGCACGGGCCACGGCGACGCGCTTCGGCGCGCGCCACGGCGAAGTGCGCGACCGCTGAACGGGTGAATTCTGGGGGCCCAAAGCGCTGTCGTACGACGTCGGCAGCCCGGGGAGCCCAACGTGAGTCCGCAAGGTGCCGCGCGGAGTCTTCGCGGGCACTACATTGGTCGCAACCGGGTGGGCTTACCCACCCTCGGCAGGTCCTAACCGCGCCTAAGGAAACGAATATGACTCCGGTAACCAGCACCAGGCCGGCCGGCAAGCTCACTGACCCTCAGGAGACGCCGGAACGCCCCTCGCTCGCCGACCTCGCCGCACTCGGCGCGGAAGAGCTCGCCTCCCGGCTCCAGCGCGCGCTCCCCGGCGCGGACTCCGGCCTCGTGCCGGTCGCAGCCTTCAACTCCTCGATCTGACCCGGCCCGGAACTCCCGGCGGAGCCCAGGCCGAGCAGACCGAGCCGATCGAAGCGAACCGGACAGTTCCATGACGACGTCGATTCCGCTGCCGTTGACACAGTTCGTGGTCAAGATGCACAGCAGGTGCGATCTGGCCTGCGACCACTGCTACGTCTACGAACACGCGGACAGCAGCTGGCGGTCCCGGCCGAAGGTCATCGCGGACGGGATCCTGGCCAAGGCCGCCGAGCGCATCGGCGAGCACGCGGCCGCCCACCGGCTGCCCGCCGTCCGGGTCGTCCTGCACGGGGGAGAACCCCTGCTCGCCGGCCCGGACCGCTTGCGCCGCGCCGCCGAGGCGCTCCGGGCGGCACTCCCGCCCGGCTGCGCCCTCGACCTGCGCATCCACACCAACGGCGTGCTGCTGAACCGGGACTTCTGCGCGCTGTTCGCGGAGCAGGAGATCAAGGTCGGCATCTCGCTGGACGGCGACAAGGCCGCCAACGACCGCCACCGGCGGTTCGCCGACGGACGCAGCAGCCACCCGCAGGTGCTGCGGGCCGTCGCGCTGCTGAACGAACCCGGATACCGGCACCTGTTCGCCGGGCTGCTGTGCACGATGGACGTCCGGAACGACCCGGTGGCCGTGTACCGGGCGCTGGCCGAACTCCGGCCGCCCGCCGTGGACTTCCTGCTCCCGCACGCCACCTGGGACGAGCCGCCCGGGCGCCCCGCCGAGCTGGGTGCCACCCCGTACGCCGACTGGCTGCTGACCGTCCACAAGCTGTGGGACGCGGACGGGCGGCCGTTCGCCGTACGGACCTTCGAGTCCGTGCACCGGACCCTGCGGGGGTTCTCCAGCCTCACCGAGTCGCTCGGACTGGAGCCCTCCGACCTGGCCGTCCTGGAGACGGACGGGACCTTCGAGCAGGCCGACAGCCTGAAGACCGCGTACGACGGCGCGCCCGCCACCGGGATGAACGTTTTCGCGCACAGCCTCGACGACCTCGCCCGCCACCCCGGCATCGCCGCCCGGCAGTCCGGCCTGGCCGGACTGAGCGAGGCCTGCCGCGCCTGCTCCGTGGTCCGCTCCTGCGGTGGCGGGCTGTACGCCCACCGCTATCGGAGCGACGATGGGGGAGGCAGTTTCGACCATCCCTCCGTCTACTGCGGTGATCTCATGACGTTCATCAAGGGCATTGCGGGGAGCGGGAGTTCCGGCGGCGGTGTGCCCGCGCAGCCGGCCGGGGTGCCCGGGGTGCCCGGTGCGCCCGGTGCGCCGTCGCCGGAGGCCGAACCGCTGCTGCCCGGCGCGCTCGCCCCGTCGCAACTCGACGAACTCGCGCGCGGATACGGGAGCGCGGAGACCGTCGCCGCGCTCGGCCGCTCCCAACTCGCCCTCACCCGGGCGATGCTGGCCGCCGCCTGGGACGCCTCCGGACAGGGGCGGGCCGAAGCGTGGACCCTGCTGGCCGAGCTCGACACGGCGGCCCCCGCCGCCGTGGACGCCGTCCTCGGCCACCCGTACGCCCGCGCCTGGGCGGCCCGCCGCCTCGCCGGGGACCTCCAGGCCGGACTCGGCCCGCTGGCCGCGCTCGCCGCGGCGGCCGCCGTGCGGGCCGGCCGGGGCGACGCGGTGGCCGTGCCCGTACGCGGCGGGTGGCTGCACCTGCCGACGCTCGGCCGGATCGCCGTACCCGACGGCGAGGCCGTGGTCACCGGGCGGGCGGGCGGCCTCGCGGTCCGGGCGTCCGACGGCACGGTGCGCACCGAACTGGACGAACCGCTGCGGCGGGTCCGGCTGGCCGGCGGCTGGACGGTCGCCCTGGAGGACGCCGACCCGCTGCGCGACTGCCACGACCACCCCGTCGCGGACCACCTCTCCGAGAGCGAACTGCTCGACTGGACGGGCGCGTTGCGCGAAGCCTGGGAGCTGCTCGGGCGCGACCTGCCCGGGTACGCGGAAGGCATCCGGGCCGGCCTGACGACGGTCACCCCGTTGCGGCCGGGCCCGACCGGCCGGGACGTCAGCTCGGCGGCCCGGCAGGCGTACGGCGCCGTCGGCATCGCCCGGCCCGCCACCGCGCCGACCCTCGCCCTGCTGCTCGCGCACGAGTTCCAGCACGTCAAACTCGGCGCGGTGCTGGACCTGACCGACCTGTACGACCGCGCCGACCCCACCCTGTACTTCGCCCCCTGGCGGCCCGACCCCCGGCCGCTCGAAGGGCTGCTCCAGGGCACGTACGCCCACCTGGCCGTCACCGAGTACTGGGGCACCCGCACCCTCGCGTACGACGGACTGCCGGGCACGGCCGCCGACCGGGCGCGGGAGCAGTTCGCGCTCTGGCGGCGGTACACCGCCGAGGCCGTGGAGCGGCTGGCGACCTCCGGAGCCCTGACCGGGACCGGCTTGCGCTTCGCCGACGGCATGCGTGCCACCGTGGCACCCTGGCTCGACCTGTCGCTGCCCGCCGCCGCCGAGCAGGCGGCCGACCGGGTACGGCGGGAACGGGCCGGGGTCTGACCTCCCACCCGCGCCGCCCCGGGACCTCCCCCGCCCGGGGCCCTCACCCCCCGGGAGACGCCATCCTCACCGAACCCCGCGCCGGCGGCGGCGTCGCCGTCGCCTCCCCCGTCCACCCCCTCGTCCGCGACCTCGCCGACCTCGGGGTCCGTCCCGGCACGGTGCTGCACGTCCAGGCATCGCTGCGCTCCCTCGGACCGGTGCCCGGCGGGGCGGCCGGGGTGGTCGAGGCCCTGCTCGACGCCCTGGGCCCCGACGGCACCCTCGTCGCCTACACCGCCACGCCCGAGAACTCCGCCACCTCCCGCATCCACCAGTCCGCCACCGCCGGTCTCTCCCCGGCGGAGGTGGCCGACTACCAGGCCCGGATGCCCCGCTTCGACCCGGCCACCACCCCGGCCTCGCCCTCCATGGGGGCGCTGTCGGAAGCCGTCCGCTCCTGGCCGGGCGCCCTGCGCAGCCGGCACCCGCAGACCTCCTGGGCCGCCGTGGGCCGGCTCGCCCACGAGGTCACCGCCCACCACCCGCTCACCTCCCACCTCGGCCCGGAGTCGCCGCTCGGACGGCTCTACGACCTGGACGCCCGGGTGCTGATGCTCGGCGTCCCGATGGACCGCTTCACCGCCTTCCACCTCGCCGACCTGCGCATGCCCGACGTGACCGTGCGCGAGTACCGCTGCGTCGGCGTGGACGGCTGGACCACCTTCCGGGCCCCCGACCTGGACGACCTCCACTTCGGCCGCCTCGGCGCCGAGGTCCTGCGCACCGCCCGCGGCGTCACCACGGCCCGCATCGGCACCGCCGACTGCCGGCTGGTGCCGGTGCGGGAGGCCGTCGACCTGGCCGAGGCCGTCCTGCGCCGCGGCCGCCCCTGAACCCCGCTCCTCGTTCCTACCGCTGACAAGAGACCCCGCCGTTTCCCACCCCCCGCCCCCACACCCACCCCTCCGCCCCACCCCGCCCCCGTGGCCGCTTCGGCTCCGCCGAAGC
>NZ_JBIAXP010000023.1:0-98822 GCF_042896795.1 Kitasatospora sp. NPDC001261 | reverse complement strand
ACCCACCCCCCCCCCGGCCCGGTGGGGTAGTTTGGGGTGCGCGGTTCCGGGCGACGCGGCTCCAACCTCATTGCGTGCGTGGGAAGTCGGCCCCGCCGACTTCCTACGCACGCTGTCCTCCCGATCGGTTTGGCGGCTCCTGGGCCCCACGGCTGCGAGCAAGGTGCCCCTATTCGTCAGTGTGACGCAAACGGGTTGGAAGCCGCTTGCCCAGCCTGCGGCGTCTGGCATGCTGATGGTCCGTCGAGAGGGGTCGCAGCGATGCAGTGGAAGATCCACGGGGAACGTCCGATCTACGAGAACCCTTGGGTGAACCTGTGGTTGGCCGACGTCGAGCAGCCTGACGGGCGCCGCTGGGAGTACCACGTGGTCAAGCTGCGGCACCTGGCCGTGGCCGCCATCGTGAACAGCGAGAAGCAGGTCCTCATGATGTGGCGGCACCGCTTCATCACCGACACCTGGGCCTGGGAACTCCCGATGGGCCTGGTCGAGCCGGATGAGACCCCGGCGGAGGCTGCGGCCCGTGAAGCACTGGAGGAGACCGGCTGGAAGGTCTCGGACGTGAAGCCGCTGATCTACGCGCAGCCGGCGAACGGGATCACCGACTCGGAGCACTTCGTCTTCCGGGCCGACGCCGCGGAGTACGTGGGACCGCCGACCGAGCGCAACGAGTCCGACCGGATCGAGTGGATTCCCCTGTCCGATCTGCGCGGCATGATCAACCGTCGCGAGATCGTCAGCAGTGGCACGCTCGTGGGCGTGCTCCACCTGCTGCTGGACGAGGCTGGCCTTTGATCAGCCGGCCGCACTGGTGATCCGGTCGGCCAACGTCGCTACTGAGGCATTGGCCCGGTAGGGCCTGAGCAGGTGGCGGAACTCCTGGAGGTGGGCGACCACTCGGGGGGACTCGATCACTGCCGCGAGATCGGCGGCTTCCGTGGCGGTCGCGCACGCCAACTCGACCTGCCGCCCCTGAAACCCGCTCCTTGTTCCCACCGCTGACAAGTGATCCGGCCGTTTCCCACCCCCCCGCCCCCACGCCCACCCCTCCGCTGCGGAAGCCCGCGTTCTACTCGTAGTGCCCTGCGCCGACAGCCATCGCGTTGGCCAGTGCAGGCCTGCGAGTGATCCATTCCGTGTCACCGGTCTCCACCGAGCGCCGTACGGCTTCGATGATCTCCTCATCGACGTCCACGGGTTGGGCCAGGTGCGCGCGCATGTAGTGCTTGAAGAGCGCCGGGAGCTGGTCCGGCCGGGTCACGGTCCTGGCCCGGAGGGAGAAGAGCGGCAGGAACCACGATTCGAAGCCCGCCCTGAGCGCCCGCGTGGATCGGTACGCCTCGTACAGCGGTTGGAGACCCGCCATGTGGTCGTACGGGAGGTGGCCGTGGAGGGTGTACTGGAGGCGGGTGCCGTCGTGTTGGCGGAAGTGCCGGCCGTGGGCGGCGATGTGGTTGGCGGCGTTCTGGGTGATGGTCATGACGGCCACCTCTGCCCGGTGCCTTTGGGCTGCGGCGAGGACGGTGGTGTGGACGCCGACCCGTGGGTCGAGGACCAGGCCGTCGAGGCCGAGGGGCGAGAGGTCGATGCCGTGGTCGCGGGTTCGGGAGAGGACCAGCCGCTCCGGGAGGTTGGCGGCGGTGTGCAGGAGGTGCCTGGGCTGCTGGCGGTGGTTGGCGTGGATGTCCGAGCGGTCGAGGACGGGGCGGTCCTTGGCGGGTTCGGCGACGAGCTGGAGACCGGTGCGGTTCAGGGTGTCGGTGCCGCCGCAGGCCTTGCAGGGGTGGCTGCCGCTGCCGGTCATGTGTCCGCAGGTGCGGCAGACGGGGACGGTCTCGGGGCTGATGGTCAGGGTGCCCGCGCGAAGGTTCGTCTCGATCATTTCCAGTGCGAGGGCGGCGACTTCGGCGTCGGCATCGGTCGTGATCCCACCGGCCGGGGATCGACCGTGGCTGTACTTGGCCTCGATCAGGTCGGCTTCGAACCGCTGACGGGGGATCCTCGGCCCGGCGGCTTCGCGGTGCCGGAGGTCTCCGGCGAGGGTGACGGTGTTCCACAGGTGGGGCGCGGGCGGCGAGCCGAGGATGGCGTTGAGGGCGGCGGCCAGGTGGATGCCCACGGCCTTGCCGGGGCGGGTGTCGAAGGTGAAGGGGCCGTTCTGGACGGGCCCGTTGAGGAACAGGTGCCGCACGGGTGCCTCCTAGATCGGCGGGGTGGTGGTGCCCGTCCGGGTGAACCGGCCGCCCCGTAGCGCGTAGTGGAGGATCGCGGCGTTGGGCAGCTTGCCCTTTCGCTCCTCGGCGAGGATCTCGGGCAGCATGCGGGCTTCGAGCAGGGAACGGAGCGCCACCACGGTGGTCTGGTGGGTGAAGGCGATGACGGTGCGTGGTTCCTGGAGATCGGCCTGGGCGAGGGCGGCGAACTCGGCGGCGCGGTCGAGTACACCCGCGGCGAGCGACTCCCCTCCGCCCGGCGCGGTCCAGACGTGTTTGCGCAGGCGGCGGTCCTCGGCGAGTTCGGGATAGCTGTCGTAGAGCTCGCGCTTGGTCATGTAGGTGGCGTCGCCGTAGTGCTGTTCGTCCAGGAGCGCGGTCTGCCGAGGCCACCCGTCGGGGAGGCCGGGCAGGGCGATCGCGGCGGTGTCGACCGTCCTGCGGTAGGTCGAGGTGTAGACGTGCGGTTCCGGGCCGGTGATCTGCGGTAGGACGCCGGCCAGCCACTGGGCCTGGCGGAAGCCGCGCGGGGTCAGGCCGACGACGGTGCGGGAGATGGTGTGTGCGGCGGCTCCGCTGTACGGGCGGGGGTCCTGATAGAAGCCGCGGTACTTGTCGGCGTTCTCGACGGACTCGGCGTGCCGGATGACGAGCAGAGTCACGGTGCGGGTCCTATCCGGCGAGGTTGGCGACGTAGGAGCCGTTGACGGTCCAGGGGGTGAGTTCGATGCCGAAGCCGCTGTGATCGCCGTCCTGGGTGTGGACGAGCTTGCCGGACAGGTGCACGGTGTCGCCGGACCGGAAGGCACCGGTGTAGGCGCCGAGGTACGAGCGCATGTGGGTGATCCGGCGGGCGAAGGAGTCGGGCTCGTCGATGGTCGAGCTGAGGATGGTCCTGACCTTGATCCCGTAGACGGCCGGGGTGGTGAGGCCCTCGGTGTGGTCGGTGATCTTCGCGAGGAGGGAGATCTCGCCGATCTCCTTGGAGGACAAGCGGGCGAAGGTCCGGTCGTGGTCGGAGCGGAGGGGCTCGCAGTTGACGTGCGCGCCGGTCCCCGCGGTGAGCCCTTGGAGCTTGCGGCGTTCCTGCCTGATGAGCGTGTCGAAGGAACTGCCCTCCAGGTACTTGGCCCGGCGGAGGTACAGCCTGGTCAGGTCCTCTCCGTCGTACGGCCGGATCAGGTCGGTCCGCTGGAACAGTTCCTGGGCGGCCTGGTAGCCCTCCGGTCCGTAGCAGACGAGGTCGATGTCCGAGCGTTCGTTGAAGCAGCCGACGAGGAAGGAGCCCGTGACGCCGAGCAGACCCCGGGCGTCGGTCGAGGTGATCCACTCGGTGATCGCCAGGAGGTCCTTGCCCGCCGGATTGTCGGCGACCGCGCCGGGCGCCTCGTGGATGGCGGCGAGGGCTTGGCGGCAGGGGTAGTGGACGGCCACGTCCTCGCGGGGGATGCCGGTGATGACGCAGCCGAGGGTGTCGGAGTAGACGTAGCACTCGGGCCGGCCGGCCAGGATGCCGAAGGACTTCGACACCACGCTGTTCTGCCGGTAGGTCCGGCCGAGGAGCCGGCGGTCGCCCTTCTCGTCGGGGTGGTACTTGACGTAACCGAGGTAGTGGCTGCCCGGGTGGCTGTCGCCGATGACCTTGAAGACGACCCCGTGGTGGTCCATCAGGTAGTCGCGGTCACGGACGGAGGGCAACGGACTACCGGTGTTCGGCGGTGAACCGTTCGAAGGTGGGGAAGGTGCCGGTGTCGATCGTGCCGGACGACTCATACTGATCGAGTCCCATCGTGAACAGGGCGCGGCGGTACTGCCACTTGGTGTGCTTGTCGTGCCGCGTGGGGTCGGTGGGCCGCATGAGGGCGAGGAAGAAGAAGCACTTGACGAGCAGGAAGTCGCCCAGGTGCTCGCTCACCCGCCGGCCGATCAGGGATGTGGTGGTCCCGTCGAGTGCGGAGGTGTAGGCGGCGCGCTGTTCCGCGGTGATCGAGTAGCCTTTGCCGCCGCCCTTGAAGGCCACGATGTCGAGCGCGGGATAGACGTCGTAGCCGAGCGGGACGGGGCCGTGGTGCTGCCAGTCGATGACCCCGGCCGGGAGGATGTTGGGCAGGCCGTAGTCCAAGTGCCCGTGCACCACGGGGAGTCGGGCCAGCCGGTCGAGGGCGTGGTCGACCGCGTCATGGATTCGCGGGGTGTCGAAGTCCGGGTTCTCCGTGAGGACTTCGGTCGCGAAGGCAGCCTTCTCGAACCACGGCGTCGCGGGCAGGGGATGGCGCGCCTGGGCCTGGAGCAGCTTCGAGGCGACGGCAGCCGCCGTGCTGATGACCTGGTCGCCGACGCGCCCGTCGCGGTTGGCGTGTGCCAGCGCCTCCTCGTGCAGTGAGGCTTTGCCGATGGCCCGTTCGACGACGAAGTGGCCTCCGTCGTCGGACCCGCTGTCGACGATCTCCGGTACGGGATAGCCCAGGGCGACTGCCAGTTGCTGGAACTCGGCTTCCACCCGGAGGTCCTCGCCGCCGGTCCGCTTGTAGAACAAGCCATCGGCCGATCTCCAGACCGCCCCGTCAGTGGCGGTCCTGTTCTTCACGAAATCCCAGTCGTTCATCGATCAGTCCTTCCACCACGCAGCGGCGGCGTAACGCGAGCATCAAGCTAGACGTGTGGGGACGGCCCGACAACGGCATTCCTGTCAGTGAATAAAGATCACCGGCGATAAGCCGTCGACCACTCGCCGAGCTGAGCCCTGGCCTCGTCACCGTAGAGGGCAGATTCCTCGAACATGGCGAAGATCTCACGGTAGTGCCGGATGTCCCGAGGATCTCGAAAGACGATACGGCCGGTGAAGGACTCCGCAGTGGCGAGGCGGTCGTCGTACAGCGTGAACGTGTTCATCGGGCCCCGGGTGAGAGGCGCCCTGTACGGGACTACGCCGATTCGCACGGTCGGCAGATGACTCAGTGATGCGAGGCGGTCGATCTGTATGGCCATCGCCTGAGGAGGAACCAGGCCCCATGTCACTGCCTGCTCCGTGAGCAGGAACGTGAATGACTTCGACGTGTCGTAGAGCACCGACTGGCGCTCCAGCTTCCGGTCCATGACAAGCGTCTTGTCGCCGGGGGAGTGACTCAGACTGGCCCGGATGTAGTCGGGTGTGGCGAGGAGCCCCGTGATCATCGCGGGCAGGAAGTACCGCAGCTCGGTCGCATCCGCCTCCAACGATGCCAGCTCTGCCTGGCGCTTCTCGATCCCCCGTCTCCATGAAGCGCGCTTGTCCTGCCACTCGGTGTTCGCCAACCGAGTCAGCGATGAGATCTCCTGGACCAGCTCGGCCGACGCTCCGAGCGCTCTCAGAATCCGTTCGACGTCAACGAGGCTCGGTGTGATTCTTCCGGTCTCGATCTTGCTGATCTTGCTTTGGGATATGCCGCAACGCACCGAAAGCCGGTCTCCTGTGAGACCGGCTTCCAGGCGGAGCCTTCTGAGCGTCTCGGCAAGATCCGTCTTCGATCGGCCGAGCTGATCCGGGTCGAGTGTCACTCGAGCGTGTTCAGGAATTCGAGAAATGGCACGGAGTGGGCCAGGGCGAGCTCTTTCCACTCCTGGTACTGGTGCATGTCGCCGGTGACCAGTTCCCGGTTGATCTGGGTGCCGTCAGGGCGGAAGTTCAGGTGGACCGCCGAGGAGCCGTCGAACAGCCACCAGTCCTTGTCGGGGATCCCGAGATCCCGGTCGGTTGCGTCCAGGATCCGGATGTCCTCCCCCGCGGTGATGTTGCCGGGGATGCCCCAGGCGAACTGGTACCGCTGGTAGTCCGTGAGGGGTCGGCGCACCACGCGGACGCGCCCGATCGTCCGCCCGGAGGAGACGAAGCCGTGCACCCGCCGGTGCCACGCCGCGTTGTGCTCGGTCGGCTTCGGCTCCCCGCGCAGGAAACGTGCGAGGTTCTCTGCCTCCTTGGGCATGGTGTAGGCGGGCTGGGCCTCGAACCTGAAGGCATCGTGCTGGTAGCCGTCGAAGTGGGTGCGCCACTGGTCACCATCCAAGAGCACGGACGGCCTCCTCCAGGACGTGCCGGGGGATCTCGACGGCGGACTCCCCGGCGGGCACCTTCAGGGCCGTGAAGTGGTCGCCTTGGAACACGAACGTCTCTCGATCGGTGGCGTAGACGTTGGGACAGTCGTCATCGTCACAGGCCGGGCCGTTGAGTACTCCGGTGAGGCGCGTCAGTTGCGGGTTCTCAGTCATGGCGTCCCCTCTTGGGTCGAGTCCCTCCCGGTCCATCAGCGACGCTAGGGCTGCCGATGGTGCCTGTCCACGCAGCATCGGGCATATTCCTGATCCGGAATAAGAATCTTGCCTCCAACAGCGGCCATCCGGGGGACGGCGCCGAGGAGCCGTGGTCCTCGGCGGCCTCTTGCGGGGAGTAAGAGGCCGCCGTACAGGATCCGCTTCAGGAGTTGATGGTGATGTGATCGAACTCGCCGGCCTTGGCGCTGTGGAGCCAGGCGGCGAGCTTGGTGGGGGTGGTGGTGACGACGGTGGTGGGGTCGTCGGACTCGCGGAGGTAGATCAGCTCACTGTCGGAGGCGATCTCAAGGCAGTTGGTCGTGGTGCCGCTGAAGCTCGACTTCTGCCAGTTGAGCTGTTTCATGGCTACCTTCCCGGCGCTGTGTGACGGATGGCTGGAGCAGGTTCGGTACAGCCTCTGCCGTGCGTGCGCTGCTGCTGCCGCGACGGCCCGTGTCCCAGGATGCCTGGCGTAAGGGTCGAGAGGTTGCTCTCTGCGCGGGAAGTCGGCCCAGGCGACTTCCCGCGCGAGAGTTTAGGCGGTTGTTGTCTTGGGGGTGGGTGGGGAGATGGCTGGCGTCTTGGAGGGTTGGCGGTGTACCAGGGGGAGTTGGGGCTCCTGGACTGTGAGGTGCCGCAGGGTGGGGACGGCGGCTCGGTTCGGCGGGGACCACTCGTGACGGCTCTACCGGGCCGACGAGTTGGCCGACCGGCAGTGGGCAGAGGGGCTGGAGGGAGCGGGGAGTTGGAGGACGCGTCGCGGTTCTTCTACTTCGGGGAAGCCGCGTCGAACCCGCTGAGGGCTATGTCTGGTTCACCGGGAGCAGGGTCGAGCCTGTGGCGGGCAGCGTTGAGGAGTTCTTCTTCGATTGGATCGCAGGGGAGCGGTTCCGGGACCTGGCCGGGCGCTCGATGCGGAAGGTGTGGAGACGAGCCTTGCGCCGGGGCGGCGGGATCGTCCGGTTGGTGGGGAGAAAACCAGGGGGGCGGGCGCCGGCACGGTGCTACGGTCGGGCGCCATGAGCTGGCTACCCGATGACTTCGTCCACCCCGTCCACGTGCCGCTGCCCGGCGGGCGCCACCACCTGCGGCCGGTCCGGGAGGCGGACGCGCCGCTCGACTATCCGGCCGTGATGGGTTCGCGCGAGCGGCTGTGGACCGTCTTCGGTCCGGCCTGGGGCTGGCCCGCGGCCACCATGACCTTCGAGGCCAACCAGGCCGACCTGTTGCGGCACGAGAAGGAGATCGCCGCCCACCAGTCGTTCAACTACGCGCTGCTCGACGAGGCGGAGACGGCCCTGCTCGGCTGCGTCTACATCGACCCGCCCGCGAAGGCCGGCGCCGACGGCGAGATCGCCTGGTGGGTGGTGGACGACCTGGTGGGCAGCGAGGTCGAGCGGGCCCTGGACGCGCTGGTGCCGCAGTGGATCGCCGCCGACTGGCCGTTCGAGCAGCCGCGCTTCCTCGGCCGGGGGATCTCGTGGACTGACTGGCTCGCCCTGTCCGCACACCCCGACGCGTGAGCTGACCCGGAGGCCCCGTGCCCCGGCCCGGCGCCGGGCCGGGGCACGGGGAGTCAGGCTTCGATGAAGTGGTCGAACTCGCCGGCCTTGGCGCTGTGGAGCCAAGCGGCGAGCTTGGGGCGGGTGGTGGTGACGATGTGGGTGGGGTCGTCAGACTCGCGGAGATAGATGTGGTCACCTTCGGAGGCGAGCTCTACGCAGTCGGCCTTGTCGCCGCTGAAGCTGGACTTCTGCCAGTTGAGTTGGCTCATGGCTATCTTCCCTGGACCTTGTAGCGAACGTGCTGGATCAAGCCCAGCGAATCACGGTGGGTGGCTGACGGGGAAGGTGAGGCGGCGTGCAGGGGAGACAGGGCAAGGCCCCGGATTCGATCGAACTTCCTACGGAATGCCGCCACGTCCTCAGGGTCTCCCAAGAAGTACGAGCTGTGTGGCTGTTCCAGCAGAACGGTGTCAAGGCGCGCGTGAGCTCCATGCATCAGGACGAACGACGTCTCGGTCGATGAGTAGGTGGTGCAGTCGAACGGGAGGATCTGGACCGTCACATGCGGCAGCCTGCTGACTTCGATGAGATGGTTCAGTTGGTCGCGCATGATGGTCGGTCCCCCGTACATCATGTGCAGGGCTGCCTCATGGATCACGGTGCGGAACGGTGGAGCGTTCTCGACGGTCAGTATTTCCTGGCGACGCTGGCGGAACTCGACCTTCTTCTCCGCGTAGTCGTGGATCACCTCGCTGTACGCCTTGGTTTGTAGGAGCCCGGGGATCAGGAGCGTCTGGTAGCTGTCCAGGGCGGTTGCACTGGCTTCAAACTCCGCGAGATCGAGTGCGCTCGGGACGACATGGGGCTTGAACTCGGTCCACCAGCCCTTCCCGGTGCTCTCGCTCATGGATGTGAGACCGGCTCGGTACTCGGGGTCCGTCACCCCGCACAGATTGAGCCAGGTCGTCAGGCGCACAAGTGTGAGGCCGATCCTGCCAGCTTCGACGTGGCTGATGTTCGGCCCCTTCACGCCGAGGGCCTCTCCCACCTCTGCGGCTGAGAGCCCAGCGGCATCGCGAACTCGGCGAAGTTCCTCGCCAAGACGACGCTGCCGCTCGTTGATTCCGCTCCTGAAGCCCATGGGCGTGCCCTTCTCGCAGACCGTGACCTACGGAGAGTGTAGATGCATGCGCGGAGCGTGTTGCAAATTTCTGGTGGATCCACTTAAAGTGTTAACAAGCTGCGCACCGTGGGCAGTTCCGGTGTGCTTCCTCTACACCGCTGGGAGATTCCCCATGTGTGACCCCAACCTCAACTCCCCCTCCCTCACCGTGTCCCGCGAGGTGTTGCGCGACGCGATGGAGCGCGCCGGGTACCCCGGCCCGGCCATCGGGGACGCCGAACTCGCGCTCATGGAGCTGGTCGTGAACGCGTGGCGGCACGGGCTGACCGCCTCGCCGGTCGTCACGGTCGTCTACTCCGGCAGCACCCTCCGCGTCACCGTCGCCGACCGCAGTTCGGAGCTGCCGAAGCATCAGAAGTTCGGTCTGCTCGCCGAGTCTGGGCGGGGGTTGCAGCTGATCGAGGGGCTCATGCACCGCTGGGGTGTCGAGCCGCAGAAGCTCGGGAAGCGGGTCTGGTTCGAGCTGGACCTGGTCGCGTGAACGCCCTCTATCCCATCCGGCCGGCCGATCCCGCGATCCGGCACCTCACCAGTCGGCAGATCGCCGGCCTGATCGTGGAACTCCGCGCCGAGGGGCGCGAGTTCGGCCTGCTCTGGCCGTCCGCGCAGCCTGGGGAGACCGTCCTGAACGGGCAGGTCCTGGTCTCGCTCGGCAATGTTCCGGCCAGCACGCTGATCAACCTGCTCGCGCTCGTCCGCGAGTTCAGGCAGTACCGGTAGCGGGCGCACGCGGGCCCCGTCCGTCGGACGGGGCCCGCGCCCGTGCGGTCAGTAGCCGCCCGTGAAGCCGGTGGCGAGGATGTCGAGCCTGGCCAGCAGGGCATCGGCGAGCGGGCGGTCCGCGCCGGCGGCGAGCCAGCGGCCGAGGGTCGTGATGTAGGTGTCGAACACCAGGTCGGCGACGGATGCCGGGTCGAACTCCGGCCGGATCTCGCCCTGTTCGGCTCCCCGGGTGGTGGCGGTGACGAACGCCTGCGGCGTCGTGGTGCCGAGGGCGAAGGCGGCGTGGAGGACTCCGCTGTCGTGCAGGTCCTTGGCCAGCGCGTACTCCCGCTCGTTGAGCTCCGCGAGGGTGCGCAGGGCGTCGGCGAGCGCATCGATGACGGAGTCGCCGGTGGATGCGCTCGCCTCGTCCTGCCGGTCCAGCACCTCGTGCCGCTGCTGGACCCAGGCGGTGACGAAGTCCTCCTTGCGGCGGAAGTGGTTGAAGGCCGTCTGACGTCCCACGTCCGCGCGTTCGGCGATGTGGTCGTAGGTGGTGGCCGCGTACCCCTGGGTGGCGAACAGCTCCAGGGCTGCCGTCAGGAGCCGTTCCCGGGTCGCGGTGCGGCGCTGGTCGTGTCGGTTGGGAGGAGAGGTCACAAGGGGAGCGTACTTGAATCCATTGATGGACTGGAGTACATGTTGGTACTCCAGTCCAATCAGTGAGGAGGCCTGACGATGGCCGTCCCGTACACCCTCGGCCTGCACGAGATCGCCCCGGACACCTACGCCTACCTGCAGCCCAACGGCTCCTGGGGCCTCAGCAACGCCGGGCTGATCGCCTCCGGCGACGAGGCCCTGCTCGTCGACACCCTGTTCACCGTCCCGCAGACCCGCGAGCTGCTCGACGCCGTCGCGCGCGCCCTGCCGCACGTCACCATCGGCACGCTGGTCAACAGCCACAGCGACGGCGACCACTGGTGGGGCAACCAGCTCCTCCCGGACGTCGTGACCATCGCCTCCGAGGCCGCCGCGGCCGAGATGCGCGCCGACCACCTGCACGCGGTGGTCGCCGCGCCGGGTGACCTCCGGCTGCCGAAGGTCGTCCAGCGGATGCGGGAGACCTTCGACTTCGGCGGCATCACCCCGACCCCGCCGAACCGGACCTTCACCGGCGAGCTGGACGTGGCTGTCGGGCGGCGCACCGTCCGGCTGATCGAGGTCGGCCCCGCCCACACCCAGGGCGACATCCTGGTCCAACTGCCCGACACCGGTGTGCTGTTCGCCGGGGACCTGCTGTTCATCGGCGGCCACCCGGTGATCCACAGCGGCCCGATCGGTAACTGGATCGCCGTCTGCGACCGCATCCTCGGCCTGGACGTCGATACGATCGTGCCCGGGCACGGGCCGGTCGTCGGCAAGCCCGAGGTCCGCTCCTTCCGCGACTACCTGGAGCGGGTCCGCGACCATGCCGAGCGCACCCACCGGGCGGGCGTGCCGGTGCTGCGCGCCGCACGGGAGATGGACCTGATCGGCCTCGCCGACCTGGCCGACCCCGAGCGGCTGGTCCTCAACATCGGCGCCGTCCACCGCGAACTCAACGGCGACGGAACCCCGGGCGAGATGGAACTCCTGGGCCTCCTGGACGCGTACGAGCCCGCCCCGCTGCTGGCCCCGCGGGCCGGGGCCGAGGTCGCCGCCGAGGTCACCGCGCTGGCCGCGGGCCTGCCGGGCATCGTCCGGCAGCTGTTCCCGGCTGAGGGAGCCGGGCCGCTGGAGGGCTTCCCGGTGCCCAACGTGCTGGCCACCATCGGGCACCACCCCGACCTGCTGACCAGCCTGGCGCCGCTGCTCGCCCTGCTCAACCAGGGTACGATCCCGCCCCGCGAACGGGAGTTGGCCGTTCTGCGCACCGCGCACCGCACCGGTTCGACGTACGAGTGGCAGCACCACGTCCGGCTCGGCGGCCTCGCCGGGCTGAGCGGGCCCGAGATCGCCCGCGTCCCGGAGGGGCCGGACCACCCCGACTGGGCCGAGACCGACCGCGTCCTGCTGCGGGCCGTCGACGAGCTGCACGACGGGCACGCGCTCTCCCCGGCCACCTGGGAGGCGCTGGCGGACAGCTACTCCGCGCCGCGGCTGCTGGAGCTGCTGGCGCTGGTCGGGACGTACCGGATGGTGGCCGGAATCCTCAACTCCTGCCGGGTCCCCGTCGACGGCTGGCTCTCCGGGGCCGGCGCGTAGGGGCGGCAGCAGGAGCGGGCGCGTAGGGCACGTGCCCGGCGCGCGCAGGGAACGCGCACCCCGCCGTTGTCCGTGCCCGCTCCTACGATCGCCGCATGCCCGACGCCTTCACCGTCCTGTGGACCCAGCCGACCTGCCGCGCCCTGCGCAAGGCCGGCCACGTGGGTGCCCGGCCCCCGGTCGCCTTCAGCGGGGTGCACACCTCGCTGCCCGCCTGGTCGGGGGCCCGGGCCGGGGACGAGGTGTACGCGCTGCACGTCAACCGGTGCGAGGTGTTCGTGGTGAGCCGGATGCGGGTGGTCGACCGGGAGCGGGGCGACTGCTGCGGCGCCGCCGCCGCGAGCTGGGACGACCCGGCGTTCCCCGGGCACGAGGCCTGGTCGATGCTCGGCGCCGGCGGCTGCGGCGCCTCGGCGGTGCACGTGGACGCGACGCCGGTGCGCTTCGACCGGCCGGTGCCGGGCGAGCTGCTGGAGCGGCTCACCTGGCGCAACCGCCGCAACCGGACGCGGAACCTGAAGCACGTGGTGGACGGCCGCCTCGAACGGGCGGTCGGCCTCCAGGGGTTCTACCGCCTGGCACCGGAGTCGGCCGACGAGCTGGCGGGGCTCGTCGGCCCCTGACGGAGCGGGTGCGGCGGGGTGCGTCCGGCGGGCTACGGCGTGACGGGTTCCAGCCGAAGTCGCCGGGACGGCCAGGGGGCCGGCTCGGCGGGGCCGAACCAGACGCGGACGTCCTCGCCGGTGCGGACGGGCAGCCGGGGGAAGTCGTTCTCGGCGTGCTCGGTGCGGTGCAACGCGTGGGCCGGGAGCAGGTGTTCGGTGGCGAAGGCGTCGAAGGCGGCGGCGTCGGCCGGGTGGCAGACGGTGGCGAGGACCTCGCGGGCGCCCGCGGGCGGGGTGAAGCAGGGGCCGCGCAGCAGCAGGACGTCGTCGCTGTCGACCATGGTGGCGTTGGCCGCGTCGCGGTGCTCCCGCCAGACCGGGCCGCCGTAGAAGGCCTCCAGGGCGCGCCGCCGGCCGGCCATGTCGGGGAAGGCGCGCAGCCAGACGAAGCGGTCCGGGTCGTCCAGGTCGCGGAAGCGGCCGCCGACGGTGATGCCGACCGCCTGCTGGCCGGTCACGAACTCGCGCTCGAACAGCTCGATCAGGGTCTCCCGGGCGCCGGGGTGCAGGGTGTACCGGCGGAGTTCGACGATGGGGCTCATGCGGTGGCCGCCCCGGTGCGGGTGAAGTCGTTCATGGGCCGCAGCGTAGGAGCGCTCCCCTGACATCCCCTGTCAGTGGATACTGGGCGGCATGCGCGCGAGTCGGCTGGTCACCCTGCTCCTGCTGCTCCAGAACCGGGGCCGGCTGACCGCCGAGCAGCTGGCGGCGGAGCTGGAGGTCTCCGTCCGTACGGTCTACCGGGACGTCCAGGCGCTCGCCGCCGCCGGTGTCCCGCTGTACGGCGACGCCGGACACGCCGGCGGGTACCGGCTGGTCGACGGCTACCGGACCCGCCTCACCGGGCTGACCGCCGACGAGGCCCAGGCCGCCTTCCTCGCCGCACTCCCGGGCGCCGCAGCCCAGTTGGGCCTCGGCGAGGCGCTCGCCGCCGCCCAGCTCAAGCTGCGGGCGGCCCTGCCGGCCGAACTGCGCGAGCACGCAGGGCGGATCCAGGAGCGCTTCCTGCTCGACGCGCCCGGCTGGTACGGCGCGGCGGACGAGACCCCGCACCTGGCCGCCGTGGCCGCCGCGGTGTGGGAGCGCCGGGCGGTGGTGCTGCGGTACCGGCGCTGGCGGGCGCCGGAGGAGATCGAGCGGCGGGTGGAGCCGTACGGGCTGGTGCTCAAGGCGGGGCGCTGGTACCTGGTCGCCGCCGGGCCGACCGGGATGCGCACCTACCGGGTCGACCAGGTCGTCGAACTGCGCGCGCTGGACGAGGGGTTCGCGGTGCCGGACGGCTTCGGCCTGGGCGCGTACTGGGCGGACTACCTCGCCGACTTCCGGGCCCGGCTGCACACCGCGGAGGCGCTGCTCCGGCTCACCCCGGAGGGCGCCCGGCGCCTCGGGGTCGCCGCCGCGGCCGACGGCTGGACGGAGGCCCGGGTGCCGATCGAGTCGCTGGACCACGCGCACGGGGAGTTCCTGCGGCTGGGCGCCGACGTCGAGGTCCTGGAACCGGCCGAACTCCGCGACCGCATCGCCGCAACGGTCCGGACCCTGGCCGCCCGCTACGGGGGGTGACCCCCGGGCCCGGACAGCGGAACGCCCGACCGGCGGGGGGCCGGTCGGGCGGGGTCGAGCAGGCGGGCCCGGCGGGGTCAGGCGACGAAGTGGTCGAACTCGCCGGCCTTGGCGCCGCGGACCCAGGCGTTGAACTTGATGCGGGTGGTGGTGACGACGAGGGTGGGGTCGTTGGACTGCCGGATGTAGACGTGGTCGCCCGCGGAGGCGATCTCGATCCAGTCATCCTTGTCGCTGCTGGTGCTGGACCTCTGCCAGTCGAGGTGGTCCACGGATGCCCTCCTGGTGGTGCGTGGCGGCCGGAACGAGGGTACTGCTCCCTGTGCACGGGTGGCGGCATCGTTTCGGTCATGTCAATTCGTGCGAGACGTTGTGCTATTCCATTGGGGTGTCAGTCGTTCCTACACTGAAGCCCCGCCGCACGGGGGCTGCGGGAGGCAGGTTTGCCGACGGGCCCGGGGGAGGCGCGTGTGACTGACCGGGGCTGGGACGAGGACGACGCCCGGCCGTACTTCTTCCTCTCCTACGCGCACACCCCCAAGGCCGGTGCGCGGGGCGCGAGCGACCCGAACCACTGGGTCAGGCAGTTGTACCGGGATCTCTGCGAGGCGGTGCTGCAGCTCACCACCGTCCCGGACGGGGTCGCGGTCGGCTTCATGGACGAGTCCATGCACCAGGGCGAGTTGTGGGCCGAACGGCTGTCCGACGAGTTGGCGACGTGCCGGGTCTTCGTACCCCTGTACTCCCCGAGGTACTTCAACAGCGTCCCGTGCGGCCAGGAGTGGCACGCCTTCACCCGTCGGCCGGTCTACCCGGCGAACCTCGACTCCGAGCGCACCAGCGGCATCGTGCCGGTGCTGTGGGCGCCGATGAGCCGCTACCGGCTGCCGAACGTGGCCAGTGAACTCCAGTTCAACCACACGAGCTTCGGACCCGAGTACGCCACCGAGGGGCTCTACGCGCTGATGAAGCTCAGCTACTTCCGCTCCTCCTACGAGCTGGCCGTGCACCGGCTGGCGGCCCGGATCGTCCAGGTCGCCGAGGAGACGGTGATCCCGGTCGGGCGGCGGCTGGAGTTCAACACCCTCCCGAGCGCCTTCAACGTCACCGCCCCGACCAAGCAGCTGCGGATCTCCGTACTCTCCTACCACCAGAACGAGTTGCCCGCCGACCGCAGCCCCGACTACTACGGCGAACGGCGCACCGACTGGCACCCGTACCGGCCGGTCGGCTCGCCGATCGCCCAGCACGCGGCCCGTCTCGCACGGCAGCTGGGGTTCCAGCCGACCGTGCACGAGTTCGACGACGAGGTCGAGTCGATCATCGACGGCAATGCCGAAGCTCCCGGCCTGCTGCTGCTCGACCGCTGGGCGCTGCGCGACCCGCGCCGGCGCGAACTGGTCCGGCGCTTCGACCGCTCGGACGCCACCTGGGTGAGCATCCTGGAGCCGTTCAACGGCGACGACCCCGAGTGCGCCGAACGCTCCGACGAACTCGGCGACTTGAGCGACGATGCGCTGCGCATCACCCGGCGCGCGAGCCGGCCGAGCTTCCTCGGCGCGACCGGCCCGACCGGGCTGCACACGCTGGAGGACTTCGACGACGCGCTGCCCCGGGCGGCGATGAAGGCCAAGTACGCCTTCGAGGGCCGCACCCGGGCCGAACCGGAGGAACCGCCGCCACCGCGGCCGAGCCTGCGGGACGCGTTCCGGCGCCCAGGAGGCGGGTACGGGTCGGACGGAGCCCCGGCGGACCCCTTCGGGGACGAGCAGGGGGACGATCCCGCCGACAGCAGAAGCAACGGCAACGGCCGCACCCAGCACCGGAGTCGGAACAACGGCAACGACCCGCACCGCGAGCACGCACCGTACCGCGACGACGGCGATGAACCCGATGACGGGATGGCGCCCTTGGGAGGACGAGGACCACGATGAGCGATAACGTCACCAGGAACCTGCGCCTCGGCGGGCTCACCGCCGCCGACCTGGCCGCCCAGCGGGAGGCCGGGCGGCAGGCGGCGGAGCAGGACCGCAACGGCCGGATCATCACCTTCTACTCGTACAAGGGCGGCACCGGCCGCACCATGGCGCTCGCCAACACCGCCTGGATCCTGGCCGCCAACGGGTTCCGGGTGCTCACCGTGGACTGGGACCTGGAGGCTCCCGGCCTCGCCAAGTTCTTCCACCCGTTCCTCGACCAGGCCTCGCTGGCCGGGACCACCGGCATGATGGACCTGATCGCCGAGTACCGGGAGGAGGCGCTGCGCCCGGTCGAGCACGCCGAGGGCTGGCACCTGGACTTCGCCCGGGTGCACCCGCACGCGCTCTCGCTCATCTGGCCGCACTTCCCGGCCGGCGGCAGCCTGGACTTCCTCTCCGCGGGCCAGTTCAACCGCGACTACTCCGAGGCCGTCACCCACCTCGACTGGGACATCTTCTACGACCGCTTCGACGGCGGGCAGTTCTTCGACGCCCTCAAGGCCGACATGGCCAAGCGCTACGACTACGTGCTGATCGACTCCCGCACCGGCCTGTCCGACATCGCCGAGATCTGCACCGTCCAGATGCCCGACGACCTGGTGGTCTGCTTCACCCTCAGCGACCAGTCCATCGACGGCGCCTCCCGGATCGCCCAGCACATCCACGACCGCTACCGGGAGCGCGGCATCCGCATCCTGCCCGTCCCGATGCGCATCGACGAGGGCGAGAAGGAGAAGGCGGACGCCGGCCGCGCCCTCGCCCGGGTCCGCTTCGACGGGCTGCCGACCGGCTTCGAGGGCGAGGAACTCGCCCAGTACTGGGGCTCGGTGGAGATCCCGTACCGGCCGTTCTACGCCTACGAGGAGATCCTCGCGACCTTCGGCGACCAGACCGGCACGCCCACCTCCATGCTGGCCGCCTGCGAGCGGCTCACCTCCATGATCACCGAGGGCCGGGCGGCCGGCCTGCCGCCGATGGACGAGGAGGTGCGGCTGCGCTACGTGGACGCGTTCACCCGCCGCCGCCCGTCCGTGCCCGCCGACCTCTACCTGTCCTACGTCCCCGAGGACCGGATGTGGGCGGACTGGATCGAGTCCGTCCTGACCAGGGCCGGCTTCCGGGTGCTGCCGCGCGACCTCAGCGCCGGCACCGACCCGCGCGAGGAGACCGAGCGCGGCATCGACTCCGCGTACCGGACGGTCGCCGTGCTCTCGCCCGCCTACCAGCGCTCCCCGCAGGCGCGGGCGCTGTGGGAGTCGGTGGTCAGCTCCGACCCCTCCGGCACCCGGCGCCAGCTGCTGCCGGTCCGGGTCGGCGACGTCCGGCTCACCGCGCCGTTCAGCAACCGCAACCCGGTCGACCTGGTCGGCCGCGACGAGACCCAGTCGATCCAGAGCCTGCTGCGCGCGCTCGGCCGCGGCGACTCCCCGCTCGACGAGGCGCCCAGCGGCGGCCCGCGCTTCCCCGGCAGCAAGCCCTCGGTGTGGGACGTCCCGCCTCGCAACCCCTCCTTCACCGGCCGCGCCGCCGTCCTGGAGCAGCTGCGCAACCAGCTGCGCGGCGGCATGGCGGCCGTGCTGCCCACCCCGCAGACCCTGTACGGGCTCGGCGGCGTCGGCAAGACCCAGGTGGCCCTGGAGTACGCCCACCGCTTCATGTCCGACTACGACCTGGTCTGGTGGATCGACGCCGAGCAGATCGAGCTGGTCGCCCCGGCGCTCGCCGAACTCGCCCGCCGGCTCGGCCTGCGGGTCGGCGACTCGGTCACCGAGGCGGCCGAGGCGGCCCGGGAGGCGCTGCGGCGCGGCGTGCCCACCTCGCGCTGGCTGCTGATCTTCGACAACGCCGACGAGCCCGCCGAGATCCGCCGGTTCTTCCCCGGCGGCTCCGGCCACATCCTGGTCACCTCCCGGAACCAGGCCTGGACCGGGCACGCCGAGGCGCTGGAGGTCGACGTCTTCACCCGCGGGGAGAGCGTCGAGCACCTGTGCCGGCGCGCCCGCAGCCTCTCCCGCCCGGACGCCGACCGGGTCGCCGAGGCGGTCGGCGACCTGCCGCTGGCCGTCGAGGTGGCCGCCGCCTGGCTGGACACCACCGGCACCCCGGTGGAGACCTACGTCTCCCAGCTGCACGCCGAGGCCGCCCGCGCACTGGCCGTCGGCCGCCCGGCCGACTACCCGACCCCGGTCGCCGCGACCTGGAACGTGTCGATCGGACGGCTGCGCCAGCAGTCCCCGGCGGCCGTCCGGCTGCTCCAGCTCTGCGCGTTCTTCGCGCCCGAGCCGATCTCGATGAACCTCTTCTACAGCGACCAGATGATCCGGGCGCTGGTGCGGTTCGACGCCGACCTCAGCGACAAGTTCATGCTGGGCAAGGTGATCCAGGCGATCGGCCGGTACGCGCTGGCCAAGGTCGACGCCGGCAGCAACAGCTTCCAGGTGCACCGGCTCGTCCAGGCGGTGATCCGGGCCGGGATGACCGCCGACGAGCAGGAGGTCGCCGTCCACGAGGTGCACCGCATCCTCACCGGCGCCCGGCCCGTCCTCGGCGACACCGACGACCCGGCCAACTGGCCCGCCTTCGACGAGATCTGGCCGCACCTGTCGCCGTCCAAGGCGCACAACTGCGACGAGGCGGACACCCGCCAGCTGCTCATCGACCGGGTCCGCTACCTGTGGAAGCGCGGCGAGCTCGACCGCGCCCGCGACCTCGGCCACGCCCTGGACGTGGAGTGGACCGGCAAGCTCGGCGAGGACGACCGGCAGACCCTGCTGCTGCGCTTCCAGCTCGCCAACGTGCTGCGCTCCCAGGGGAACTACGGCGAGGCGCTGGCCCTGGACGAGGACACCCTGGAGCGCCAGCGGGCCCTGCTCGGCGAGCACCACCCGTACACCCTGATGACGGCCGGCTCGCTCGGCGCCGACCGCAGGGCGCTCGGCCGGTTCCAGGCCGCCCTCGACCTCGACCGCGAAATCCTCGACCAGTTCCGCGAGTTGTTCGGCGACGACAACCCGCGCACGCTGTCCATGGCGAACAACCTGGCGATCGACTACCGGCTGGTCGGCGACAGCGAGGCGGCCCGCGAACTCGACCAGGAGACCCTCGACCGGCGCACCGCCGTCCTCGGCCCCAAGCACCCCTACACCCTGTCCACCAAGTCCAACCTGGCCCGCGACCTGCGCGAACTCGGCGACTACCGCGGCTCGGTGGACCTGCTCCAGGAGGTCACCTCCGACCTCGGCGACGTGCTTGACCCGGACCTGCCGGAGAACCTGCGCAACGCCAAGTCGCTGGCCGTCTCGCTGCGCCGGATCGGCCAGCTCGCCGAGGCCCGCCGGATCACCAAGGAGACCTACGAGCGCTACCTGGAGCGCTACGGCGCCGACGCCCCCGACGCGCTCGCCTGCGCGCTCAACCTGGCCGCCGACCACAGCGCCTCCGGCGACAAGGAGGCCGCCCGCGACCTCTGCTCCACCGTCTTCGAGGGCCACCGGCGGCTGTTCGGCGACGAGCACCCGTTCACCCTGGCCTGCGCCAACAACCTCGGCATCTACCTGCGGGGCAGCGGCGACGTCCCGGGCGCCATCGAGCGCGGCCGGATCACCTTCGAGGGGCTGACCCGCTCGGTCGGGCCCGAGCACCCGTACACCCTCAACGCGATGATCAACCTGGCCAACGCCTACGGCGACGACGGGCAGCTGGACCGCGCCGAGCGGCTCGGCCGGGCCGCGTACCAGGGGCTCTGCGACCGCTACAGCGCCCAGCACCCGGACGCGGTGGCCTGCGAGGCCAACCTGGCGATCACCCTGCGGTCGGGCGGGCGGCACACCCAGGCGGCCGAACTGCGGGCCCGGGCGATCTCCGAGCTGATCCGGCAGTTCGGCGAGGAGCACCCCAACACGGTCGCCGCGCGCGGCTGGAAGCGGATCAACCGGGACCTGGAGCCGCAGCCGGTCTGACCGGGCAGGGGGCGGGGTACGCTGCCGGACCATGAGCACCCCGCCCCCGGTCCTGGTCACCCGGCGCCTCGCCCCCGGCGTCATCGAACGGCTCACCGCGCACCACGCCGTCACCTGCCACGACTCCGACCTGGCGATGGACCGGGCCGCCCTGCTGGACGCCGTCCGCGGCCGGCGGGCCGTGATCACCACCCTGGACGACCGGGTGGACGCCGAGTTCCTCGACGCGGCCGGCCCGGGGCTGGCGGTCGTCGCCAACCACGCCGTCGGCTACCACAACGTGGACGTGGCCGCCTGCGCCGAACGCGGGGTGCTGGTCACCAACACCCCCGGCGTGCTCACCACCGCCACCGCCGACATGGCCTGGGCGCTGCTGCTGGCCGCCACCCGCCGGCTCGGCGAGGGCGAGCGGCTGCTGCGCTCCGGCGCGCCCTGGACCTGGGCGCCGAACTTCCTGCTCGGCATGGAGCTGGCCGGCACCCCGCTGGGCGTGCTCGGCATGGGCCGGATCGGGCAGGCGGTGGCCCGCCGGGCCCGCGCCTTCGACATGCCGGTCGGCTACCACAACCGCCGCGAACTGCCGCCCGAGCAGGCCGGGGGCGCCGACTGGAAGCCGCTGGAGGAACTGCTCGCCACCTCCACCGTGCTGGTCGTCACCTGCCCGTTCACCGCCGACACCCGGCACCTGCTGGACGCCCGCCGGCTCGCCCTGCTGCCGCGCGGCGCGGTGGTGGTCAGCATGACCGCGGGCGTGGTGGACGAGGAGGCGCTGGCCGCCGCGCTGGAGTCCGGCGCGCTGTTCGCCGCCGCCGTGGACAACTTCGAGCGCGAGCCGGCCGTCCCGTCCGCGCTGCTCGCCCAGGAGCGCGCCGTGCTCGCCCCGCACCTGGGCAGCGCCACCGTCCGCACCCGGCAGGCGATGGGCGGCCTGGCGGTGGACAACGTGCTGGCGGTGCTCGGCGGTTCGGCGCCGCTGACGCCGGTGGTCCAGCTCATCTGACGGCGGCTCAGCGCCCCGGACGCCGGTGGAGGTCCGACCCCCCCGGGGCACCCCAGCCGGCCGCCCAGGCCAGCGCGGTGGTCATCACCCGGAACGCCCCGAAGTGCGCGGCGCCGGGCTCCAGGAACAGCTCGGCGTCCGGGATGTGGTCGGCCAGCCAGCGGGAGTGGTCGACCGGCGAGAACTGGTCGTCGGCGCCGTGCCAGAGCCAGGTCGGCACCCGGACCGACCCGACCTCGAACCCCCAGTCGGCGGTGAAGGCCAGCACGTCGTCGATCCAGCCGTCCGCGCCGTGCCGGAACGCCTCCCGGTAGTTGCTCTGGAGCATCCGCCGCAGCCCGCTGTCGGCCACCACCTCCCGGTCGGCGGCGGAGAGTTCGGTGCGCAGCCCGTTCAGCAGCCGGACCGGGTCGTCCTTGATCTGCCGGGAGCGGAACTCCATCGCGTCGGCGATCCGGCCGTGCCCGCGCTCGGCCTCCTTGTAGGCGCGGACGTTGGACGGGGTCATCCCCGCGTACCAGTCCAGACCGGTCGCGTTGCGCGGGGCCAGGCCGACCAGCACCGCCGCCCGGCTGACCCGCTCCGGCAGCAGCGCCGCGCAGGCCAGCGCGTGCGGGCCGCCGCCGGAGCGGCCGAGCACCGCGAAGTTCTCCAGCCCGAACTCGTCCGCGATGGTCCGCACGTCCGCGGCCGCCGCGCTCACCCGGCGGCCGAACAGCCGGGTCGAGTCGCCGTAGCCGGGCCGGTCGTACGAGATGAGCCGTACGCCCAGCCGGTACAGCACGGTGCTGCGCGGGTGCGGGCCGACCCGGCTGCCGGGCATGCCGTGCAGCAGGAAGACCGGACGGCCGCGCGGGTCGCCGAGGGACTCCACGGCGAGGGCGCGGTCGTCCGCCGTCTTGACCGTCCGTAACGACACCTGCGGCCTCCTCAGTGCTCCGGGTCGGTTGCGTGCTCCCGGTCGGTGGTGGTGCGCACCTCCCGGCGCGCCTGCCAGGTGGTGTGCTCGCGGGAGATCGCGTCCTCGGCGTCCCGGGCCAGGCGGGCCCAGACCTCCTCGGCCTCCATCGACTCCAGGTCCAGCTGGGCGAGTTGGCGCTGGACCTGCGCCAGCTCCTCGGCGGCCAGGGCGTACGCGGCGGCCAGCGGCCGGTACTGGCGCAGCTGCGCCCAGGCGGCGACCGAGGCGGCCACCGCCGACACCGTGCCCAGCGCGTCGTAGCCGAACGCGCCGAGCGCCCGCAGGACGGCGAGCACCAGGCCCAGCGCGGGCAGCAGCACGCCCAGCACCCCGGCCCAGTGCCCGGCGCGGGCGCAGTAGCGGGCCTTGGCGCGGTACCAGTCGTGCTGCAGCCGGATCCGCTCGGCCAGGTACACCTCGCGGCGCACCGCCAGCGGCTGCCCGCGCAGGTCGCGCATCGCCGGGGTGATCTCCACCCCGGCGTCCGGGACGCCCACCGGGGTCTCCCGGAACGCGCCGAGCACCCGGGAGAGCTGGAAGCGGTACAGCCCCTCGGCGTCCGGCAGGGGGCGCGGCGGGGGCTGGTAGGCGTCGGCCCGGACGGCGTACTTCCAGGCCAGCGTCTTCACCGACTCGGCGGCCGCCCGGCCCTCGTACCAGAGGCCCTGGGGGTTCTGCCGGCTGATCACCACGGCCAGCGCGATCGCGCCGAGGTAGGCGGCCGCCGCCGGCCAGGCCCAGGGCTCGCCGTCGGCGGAGCCGGTCGCCGCGGCGACCACCAGCAGGACCAGCTCCCAGGCGGAGAGCAGCACCGAGCGCCGCTGCCCGCGCAGTGAGGCCGCGTCGGCGGCCCAGAAGAACTCGGGCAGCAGGTCCCGCTCACGCACCCACCCGGTCCGTCCCGCAACAGACGCCATGTTCGGCCCCCACCAGTCGCTCCGGTCGCACCGCTCTCCTGCCCCGGGCGGCTCGCCGGTACGCCTGGTGACGGCCGGGGCGGCCGGATGTGGCCGGGAAGACCCGGTGGTTGTCCGGTACTCCCCGTGTTCGGTCCGGCACCCAGCGTGCGGGAGGCGGTGGGGGCGTGCGGCGGCCGACGGGTGTGCGCGGGCGACCTGCCGGTGCGGACCGGCGGGTTCACCCGGGCGGGAGTGCGGCTCAGTAGGTGTAGAAGACCCGCTCGGCGTTCTCGGCCATCTGCTTCGCGTTCCACTCGGTGCCGCCCGGGACGTTGCCGGAGCGGAACAGCGGCGGCGCGGGGCACTCCCCGGCGGCCGCCCGGTCGGCCAGCCGGCCGACCGCCGAGGCGACCACGGCCTGCATCAGCGCGCTGGTCACGATGGTGGAGACCGGGCCGAAGGTGGTCTCGGCGCCGGGGTGGGTCAGCTCGCCGTCGCCGACCGCGATCTTGCTGTCCAGCACCACGTCGCAGTGGTCCTTCAGGTAGGTGCCGGTCGGGTGCGCCGAGGGCACCTCCCGCGGGTACGCGAGCGAGGTCACACCGACGACCTTGAGACCGCGGTCCCGGGCGTACCGGGCCAGCTCGACCGGCATCACCTGGCGGCCGGAGAGCGAGATCACGAACAGCAGGTCCCCGGCGGTCGCCGGGGTCAGGTCCAGGGTGGCGGTGGCCAGCCCGGAGACCCGCTCCAGCGCGCTGGACAGCGGCGCGGGCATCACCGTCACCCCGGCCATCCCGGGCACGTTCAGCAGGTTCACCGGGACCAGCCCGCCGGCCCGGTAGACCACGTCCTGAGCCGGCAGCGCGGAGTGCCCGGCACCGAAGGTGAACACCCGGCGACCTTCGGTCATCGCCTCCGCCAGCAGCGCGGCGGCAGCCTCGATGGTGTCGGCCTCCTCCTCGCGGACCCGATGGAGGTGGGAGATCGCCGCGTCGAAGTACCGGCCGACCAGGTCGTTCATCTGCTGCCTTCGCTCTCTGCCGGTGGGGGATCCGGCCGGGTGGGGTGGTCCGGGTGGTCCAGACCGCCGGTGGAGAAAGCTTCGGCGAGCACGGTCGCGCCCCGGCGGCATCGTTGTCAACAGGAACAAAACGGGTCCCCGGAGCCCCGGGGCGGACCCGGTTGTCGGTCCGGTACGTCAGAATTGGCGGTGAGGACACCGAAGAACGGAGCCAGCGGCGATGTCTGGGCTGATCGACACCACTGAGATGTACCTTCGCACCATCCTGGAGCTGGAGGAGGAGGGCATCGTCCCGATGCGCGCCCGCATCGCCGAGCGCCTGGAACAGAGCGGTCCCACGGTCAGCCAGACGGTCGGCCGGATGGAGCGCGACGGGCTGCTCCAGGTCGCCGGGGACCGCCACCTGGAGCTGACCGAGGAGGGCCGCCGGCTCGCGGTGCGCGTCATGCGCAAGCACCGCATCGCCGAGTGCCTGCTCGTCGACGTGATCGGCCTGGAGTGGGAGCAGGTGCACGAGGAGGCCTGCCGCTGGGAGCACGTGATGAGCGAGACGGTCGAGCGCAAGGTGCTCGCCATGCTCGGCCACCCCACCCAGTCCCCGTACGGCAACCCGATCCCGGGCCTGGACGAGCTGGGCGACACCAAGGCCGAGGGCGAGGGCTTCGACGCCGGGCTCGTCCCGCTGGACACCGTCAAGCCGGGCGAGGCCGGGGCCGACGTCGTGGTCCGCCGGATCGGCGAGCCGATCCAGACGGACAGCGCGCTGATGAGCACCCTGCGCCGGGCCGGCGTCCGGCCGGGCTCCACGGTCAAGGTGAGCGCTGGCGTCGGCGGCGTGCTGGTCGGCACCGGGGACAACGCGGCGGAGCTGGGCAAGGACATCGCCCAGCACGTCTTCGTCGCCCAGGCCTGAGCCCGTACCGGGCCTGAGCCCGTACCGGGCCTGAGCCCGTACCGCGCCTGAGTACTCCGGTACTCCGGTACGCCGGGTGCTCCGGTACGGCGAAGGGGCCCGCTGCTCCCCGTGCAGCGGGCCCCTTCGTCCTCCCCATCCCCTCCGTCCCCTCCTGTTCCCTCCCGCTTCCCCTCCGTCGCCGCCGCCCGGCTTCCCCGTCCGAGCGCCCCTGCCGGCGTCCCCACACATCGCAATTCCTCCCCTCGGCCGATCATGGCAATCCTTGAGTGCTGTCACTCGTACGAGGGGCTTTGCCGGTTGACCAGCGGGTACACGGAGGCCTTATCCGGACATGCGTATGACGGGCCCCGTCCCCGGTGGGGGACAAGGCCCGTCACTCGCGCGCGTGGTGTCGCGCGGAGCGCGCCCTCACCCGATCGGCAGAGGGCGGCTGGTCTCGGGGGCGTCCGACACGCCCGGGGCCGAACGGAGCAGGCCGGATGGCGCGGGTCGGACGGAGCGGGTAGGGGGAGCGGTCCGGGCTCAGCCCACCGGCGCGGGCTGGGCGGCCCCGGCGGTGCGGACCGAGGGCGCCTCGCGGCCGCAGGCGTACGCGAGCGGGCTGATCAGTTCCGCGGCGTCCGGCAGCCAGCGGTTGAGCGCGGTGGGGGAGCGGGCCCACTGGGCGTACCCGAGAGAGCCGATCCGGGACGGCGGGGCGACGGTCCAGTCCCCCTCGCCGCGGGCGACCAGGTCCAGCCGGCCGGGCGGCCAGCCGAGCCGGCGGAGCATCTCCGGGAGTCTGGCCGCGACCCCGGGCAGCACCAGGAAGTGCAGCCGCCGTCCGATCCGCCCGGGCGCGGCGGGCTGGACCGCCACCGGGCCGAGCTGGAGGTCCATCCGCTCCATCCGGGCGAGCGCCAGGCAGCCGGCCGTCTCCGGGACGTCCAGGACGTCGAACGAGCGCCCGGTGGGCAGCAGGATCGACGCCTGCGACCGCTCGGTCCACCAGCTCCGCACCGCGCCGGGGCCGGCGCTCGCCTGCCGCGCCCAGTCCGGGTCCAGGGGGTGGGCGCCCGGCAGCGTGCAGCGCCGGTCGCCGCAGGAGCAGCGGACGCCGCCGTCGCCGTCGTCGACCAGCCAGGCGCCCGGGGCGACCTCCCAGTGGCGGGTCTCGGCGTAGCCGACGGCTTCGATGAGTAAGGGGGGCGGAGCGGCCTTCTCGTTCCGGTCCGCGTCGGGGATGTCTTCCACGGGGTGCTCAACTACCGTGCGTGAGGCTGGTTACGGCCCGGAGCCGCCCGGTTGGGTGCATCGCGGCAATGTCACCCGTTCCGGTTAGTCGACCGAGTTGAAGGGCCCGAGGGCAGGCGCAGCGGGGGCGCACAGGAGCATTTACCAGGGCGCAAGGGGGGTGCGGTTCGTCACCGTGGGTATCCCGCTGGCGTTGCTGATCGCTAACCTGGTGTCAGATTCCTTGGACGGTCGGACAGTCGGCAACAGATCAGCAGAATCGTCGCCCGCCGGCCGGGACCGGAGGGTGTGGGGAGGCGAAGCCCAATGGCCGCGAGACCACTCGTCGCACGACAGCCCAACGAGCGTCTGCAGCAACTGATCCAGGAGGCCAGCTGTTCCAATGCCGGCCTGGCCCGCAGGGTCAACCTCTGCGGCGCCGAGCACGGGCTGGACCTTCGGTACGACAAGACCTCCGTCGCCCGCTGGCTGCGCGGGCAGCAGCCGCGCGGGCAGGCGCCGGCCGTGATCGCCGAGGCCCTCGGCCGCAAGCTCGGCCGCAGCGTGTCGGTCGAGGAGATCGGCATGGCGGACGGCAAGAACCTGAGCTCCGGCATCGGGCTCCAGTTCGCGCCGACCATCGGCGCCGCCCTGGAGCAGGTGTGCGAGCTGTGGCGCAGTGACGTCGGCCGGCGGGACTTCCTGACCGGCGCGACGGTCGCCGCGTCCGCGCTGGTGGAGCCCAGCCGGGACTGGCTGATCACCCCGCCGGACCCGGTGGTGGCGCGGGCCGGCGGCCCCCGGGTCGGTCCGACCGACGTGGCCGCGATCAAGGCGACCACCGCGATGCTGGTCGACCTGGACCACCGCTTCGGCAGCGGCCACGTGCGCCCGGTGGTGGTGCACTACCTCAACTCGGTGGTCTCCGGCCTGCTCGGCGGCGCCTACCGGGAGGAGACCGGGCGCCAACTCTTCGCCGCCGTGGCCAGGTTGACCGAACTGGCCGGCTACATGGCGGTGGACACCGGACAGCCCGGGCTCGCCCAGCGCTACTACATCCAGGCGCTGCGGCTGGCCCAGGCCGCCGACGACCGCGGCTACGGCGGCTACGTGCTGGCCGCCTCGATGAGCCACCTGGCCGCCACCCTCGGCAACCCGCGCGAGATCGCCCAACTCGCCCGCGCCGCCCAGGAAGGCGCCCGCTCGGTGGCCACCCCGACGGCGATGGCGATGTTCTACGCCGCCGAGGCCCGCGGCCACGCCCTGCTCGGCGACGCCCGCTCCTGCGAGACGGTGTCGGCCAGGGCGCTGGAGGCGATGGAGAAGCGCCGCCCGGAGGACGACCCGGACTGGATCGCCCACTTCGACGACGCCTACCTCGCGGACGAGCTCGCCCACTGCCACCGGGACCTGGAGCAGGCCGGCCCGGCCGAGCACTACGCCCGGCGGGCGCTCGACCTGCACCCGCCGACCCGGGTCCGGCGCCGCGCGGTGGACCTCGTCCTGCTGGCCACCGCCCAGCTCCAGCAGCGGGACCTGGAACGCGCCTGCGAGACGGGCACCCAGGCGGTCCGGCTGCTGAGCGGGCTGCGCTCCAACCGGGGCGTGGAGTACCTGGACGAGTTCCGGCGCCGCCTGGAGCCGTACCGGGAGCAGCGGGTGGTCCGGGAGTTCCACGCCCGGGCCGACGCCGAGGCGGCTTAGCAGCGGCCCAGGGCCTGTCTCCTGGATCCTGGCGGACCCGGCGAGGATCCAGAAGACAGGCCCTGAGCCCGGGGCCGCCGCGGATCGTCTGTGCAGGGAGCGTGACGGATGTCCCGCCCACGTGGTCACCCGGTGAGGCGAACCGGTAGCGTGGGCGCGACGTCCAATGGAACTGTGATGCTCCCAAGAACCGACGAGATGTGGTCCGCCGTCAGTGCGCGGTCCTGCACAGGTGAGGAATCGCGTTGAGTCAGCGCCGCTCGTACCCGAACTCCGGTGACTTCAACCTGGACGACCTGTTCCGCCCCGAGCCCGGCCAGCCCCAGGGCCAGCCGGGCCAGCCGGGCCCGCCGCAGGCCCACTCGGCGGTGCCGCCGGTGGGACAGCCCTCCGGGCAGCCGGAGTACCTCGGCGAGGGCGCGCACGCGCTGCCGACCCAGGCCATGCCCGCGCAGCCGATGCCCGGCCAGTCGATGGCGGGCCAGCCGATGCCCGCGCCGAACGCCCCGTGGGGCGCGCCGCAGCCCGGCTACGGTGCCGCGCAGCCCGGGTACGGTGCGCCGCAGCCCGATCCGGCCCCGGAGACCCAGTACCTGCCGCCCTACCCCGGCGGCGACCCGCAGACGGCCGGCTACCCGGCGGCGCAGGCCCAGCCCGGCTACCCGCAGCCGCAGCCCGCGCCCGTCTACCAGGCCTACCCGCCGGCCGCGCAGCCGCAGCCGGCCTACCCGGCGCAGGACTACCACCAGGGCTACGCCCCGGAGCAGGGGCAGGACTACGGCCAGGGCTTCGACGCGACCCAGGCCGGTGGCTCGGGGCGGGGCGGGCGTCCGTCCAACAAGCTGATCATCGGCGGTGTGGTGGCGGGCTGCGCGGCGGCCGGCATCCTGGTCGCCGTCCTGATGAACGGCGGCAGCGAGCCCACGGATGACACCAAGAAGACCGGCCCGGTGGCCGCCACCGCCGGCGCCACCGGCACCGGCGCCCCCGGGACGCCGAGCGCGAGCGGCTCCGGCGCGGCCGTCGACCCGGACGTCAAGGCCCAGGCGCAGCCGCTGTCGGACCTGCTGGGCACCGCGAGCGACAGCCGCAGCTCGGTGGTCTCCGCGGTCGCCTCGGTGCAGAAGTGCGACAAGCTGCCCGAGTCCCAGCAGGCGCTGACTGCCGCGGCCGGCAAGCGGCGCGAGCTCCAGAGCAAGCTCGGCCAGCTGAAGACCGACAAGCTGCCCGGCGGCCAGCAGCTGGTCGACCAGCTCAACGCGGCCTGGACGGCCTCGGCCCAGGCCGACGACGAGTACGCGGCCTGGGCGCAGGACGCCCAGGGCGCCTGCGACGCGAAGAAGCAGGACAACCCGCACTACAAGAACGCCGTCCAGGCCAGCGGCACCGCGACCACCGCGAAGAAGCAGGCCGCCACGCTCTGGAACACGATCGCCGCCCAGAGCGGACTGCCCAACCGGAACGACGGCGACCTCTGAGCGACGGCGGCCCCTGAACGACCGGAGGGGACGGGCCCGAGGGCCCGTCCCCGCTCCGCTCCGGGCGGCGTGCGTCAGGCCGGCGGACGGCCTCCGGTGAGCGTCCAGCGGATGTCCACGAAGCCCGGCTGCTGCAGGGTCATCCGGCCGTTCCTGACCACCTGGTAGGTGACCCAGGTGTTCACCAGCCGCGGCGACCCGCTGCTGGGCAGCATGTTGGTGGTGCCCCAGTTCAGCGGCGGGGTGATCCCGACGTCGATGACCTCGCCGCCGTCCAGCAGCGAGGAGACGGCCTTCGAGGAGACCGGCTTGCCGGCCTCCGCCAGCTTCTGCACCGCCGTCCGGAACACCTCGTACGCGACCCAGGTGGTCTGCACGCCCGGGTCGGAGACGTCGATCGGGTGCCCGTTGGTGGTGTCGGTGCGCACCACGGCGCGCAGCCCGTCCCAGATCTTCGCCGACTCCGGCGGGTACCAGCTGGTGACGTAGGCGCCGCCGAGCGGGCCGGAGTCGCCGCCGGTGGAGTCCACCACCGACTGCTGGACGCTGCCGATGATCGAGGCGATCCGGGTGTTCTTCGGGTTCAGCCGCCGGTAGGAGTCCAGCAGGTTGCCGGTCGGCTCGGCGGCCAGGGCGCTGGTGACGCAGGTGCCCGGCTCGTCCTTGCCGATCGCCTTGCGGACCACCGGGGTGTAGTCGGAGGACTGCTCGGGCGCCTTGACGTCCGTCAGCCGGATCCCGGCCGGCCGCAGCGCGGTGCCCAGGTAGCCGAGCAGGTTGTCGCCGGCCGGGGTGTCCGGGCGGACCAGGGCGACGGACTTGCAGCCGGCGTCCACCAGCTGGCGGCCGTTGCCCGCGATCAGCGCCGGCATGCCGCCGTCCACCGGGTAGGACAGCGGGCTGGCGAACTCCGGCTGGGAGAGCCCGTAGCCGCCGATCAGCGGGATGCCGGCGCGCTCCAGCACCGGCATGAACGCCTCGCCCCACTGGCTGTACGAGCCGATCACGGCGACCGCCTTGGCGTCCACCGCCTGCTGGGCGCAGGCGCGGGCACCGTCCACGGTGTTGTGCTCGTTGCAGGTGATCACGCGCAGCCGGTGGCCGTTCAGTCCGCCCTTGGTGTTGACGTCCTGGCCGATGGCGGAGGCGAGCGCCGTCATGCCCGGGCGGTCGGCGGAGCCGGTGCCCGCCGGGGCCCAGGTCATCACGGTCAGGTCGCTGCCACTGGTGGAAGCATCGGCCGATCCGCCGCACGCGGAGGCCGAGAAGAGGGTGGGGAGCAGGACCGCGGCGGTGGCGGCGGCTGCGATCGGGCGTCGGCGGCGGCGTCGCACGATCGGGGGACGGGCCTGGAAGGAGTCCCTTCGGCTGGTCATCGGTTTTCCCTCTCTGGGGCGCCCTCCGGCGCACCGGAGCAAGCCAAGCCCCGGCGCCGCAAGCCGAGAGGGCCGAAGTGCGAACGGACGGCAAACGGACGCCGAAATCCGGGGCGGTACGCGTGTAGATCGCGAGTGGAGCACGAACAGACGGGGAACGTACGATCGTTCACCATGTCCGCCAGCACAGATTCTTCGTATCGGTCCACCCGAAACCCTTCTCGTCCGGGCCACCGCTCCAGCACGATGGGCGGCATGCCGCTCAACGACCTGCCCTGGTGGCGCTGGCGAGCCCGAATGCGCTCGGCGCTGCACATGCTGTCCGACCCCGGTTTCCAGCACGAGGCCTGGCTGACCGGCCGGGAGGGGTACGGCGACGTGACCGACGCCGTCTACCGGCTGGTCGAGGACACCTGGCTGGACCACTGGTCGGCCGAGAAGTACGTCGGGACGATCTTCCGCGACGCCGCCGAGGCCACACTGGTGGACGTCGCGGTGCTGCGGGCCGTGCAGATGCTGCACGAGGTCGGTGCGGACGCGCCGGCCTCGGCCTACCTCGGCCACCCCGGCTGGCCGGAGACCGTCCGGGCCGCCCGCGAGGCGCACGTCGCGATGGCCGTGGGCGACGGGGACGACCCGGACGCGCCGCCGAAGTCGTTGGACGTGCTGCGCATCCTCACCCGGGTCTGACCGCCGGGCGCCGCCGTCCCGCGGTAGCAGCCGCCCCGCGGCAGCAGCCGTCCCGCAGTACGGGCAGCGGGACGGCGCATGTCCGGGATGTGACACGCTGGACCGTCCACGCACGTCACGACCTAGAACGGGATACCCCCAGTGCAGCAGCCGGCCGGCGCCCAGTACGTCCTCACGCTGTCCTGCCCCGACAAGCAGGGCATCGTCCACGCTGTCTCCAGCTACCTCTTCATGACCGGCTGCAACATCATCGACAGCCAGCAGTTCGGGGACGGCGACAGCGGGCTCTTCTTCATGCGGGTGCACTTCTCCGCCCCCGAGCCGGTCACCGCCGACAAGCTGCGGGCCAGCTTCGCCGCGATCGGCGCCTCCTTCGGCATGGACTGGCAGATCCACCCGACCGAGCAGCGGATGCGGATCGTGCTCATGGTCAGCAAGTTCGGGCACTGCCTGAACGACCTGCTCTACCGCACCCGGATCGGCGCCCTGCCGGTGGAGATCGCCGCGGTGGTCTCCAACCACACCGACCTGAAGGACCTGACCGAGAGCTACGGGGTCCCGTTCCACCACATCCCGGTCACCAAGGACACCAAGGCCGAGGCCGAGCAGCGGCTGCTCGACCTGGTCGCCGAGGAGAACGTCGAACTGGTCGTGCTGGCCCGCTACATGCAGGTGCTCTCCGACCAGCTGTGCACCGCGCTGTCCGGCCGCGTGATCAACATCCACCACTCCTTCCTGCCGAGCTTCAAGGGCGCCAAGCCGTACCACCAGGCGCACGCGCGCGGCGTGAAGCTGATCGGCGCCACCGCCCACTACGTCACCGCCGACCTGGACGAGGGCCCGATCATCGAGCAGGAGGTCGCCCGGGTCACCCACGACGTCAGCCCCGACCAGCTGGTCGCGCTCGGCCGGGACGTCGAGTGCCAGGCGCTGGCCCGCGCGGTGAAGTGGCACAGCGAGCACCGGGTGCTGCTGGACGGGACCCGGACGGTCGTCTTCGCCTGAGGCGCGGGGCCGGGGCCGGGGCCCTGGGGCCTGCTACGGCCTGGAGAGCAGCGGGAGCGCGTGCAGCACCTCGCGGACGGCGGCCCGGTCGCCGTGGGTGCCGACCGGCAGCCGGTCCGGGTCGCGGTGCGCCGCGGCCAGCTGGCACAGCTCCAGGCCGTCCAGCACCATCGAGGCCACCGGCTCGGTGCCGTCTCTGCCGGCTCTGCCGTCGGTGCTGTCGGAGCCGTCGGTGCGGAGGCCGTCGCCGTCGAGGGGGACCAGCCACTCGCCGCCCGCCGGGCCGTCGACCATCAGCCGCACCCGCCGGGCCGCCTTGACCCCGCCCACCGGCGCGGCCGGCACCCCGGCGAACTCGGGGCGGGCCGCGCGCAGCCCGGCCAGCGCCCGGGGGAGCAGCCGGACCACCAGCTCCACCATCTGCCGCAGGTGCTGCGGCGCCGGCGGGTCGTACGGGTAGGCGACCGCCCGGGCCACGTCCTCGCCGTGCACGAAGCACTCGAAGGCGCGGTCCACGAAGGCGTCGCGCAGCGGCAGCACCGCGAAGCCGTAGTCGACCGGGGTGTTGCCCTGCGGTCGGAGCGCGGCCCCGCGCACCAGGTCGTGGGCCTGCCGCCGCCAGCGGGAGCGCACCGACTGCGGTGCCAGACCGCGCTGGTTGGCGACCAGCCGGGCGGTGCGCGCGGTGATCGCGGCGTACGGACCGCCCTGCGCCGGGACGCGCGGCACCGCCGGACCGGCGGCCGGCTCCTGCGGCGGCACCCGCCGCCCGATCCGCGCGGCGGGCAGGCCCGGGGCGGCCGGCACCGGGTCGGGCAGACCGAGCGCCAGCGCCAGGAAGCCGTCCACCGCGGTCAGGTGGCCGAGCACCTCGGCCGGGCGCAGCCACTCGGTGCCGCCGTGCCAGGGCAGTTCGGCCACCTCCTGCCACTCCTCCGGGCCGAGGTCGCGCAGCAGCGCGTCGAGCTTGGCGGTCTCCGCCGTGTACGGCATCCCCCAGGCGGGGACGGGCAGTTCGGCCGGGCGACGGGCCAGGCACCAGTCGAGCACCTGCTGGCGCAGCGAGCCGGGCTGGTCCAGCGGCTCGTCCAGGGAGAGCCAGCCGGCCGCCTCGCGCAGCCGGGCCGCCTCCTCGGCGCACTCCCGGCAGTCGCGCAGGTGCTGCTCCAACTCGGCCGCCTCGCGGGCCGGGCAGGCGCCGAGGGCCCACGCGCCGAGCAGCGAGCGCAGGGCGTCGTGCTGCTCCTCAGTGCTGCTCACGTCTCCCCGTCCCCGTGCCCGATTCCGTCCCCGGCTCCGTCCTGGCGGGCGCGCTCCTCGGCCAGTTCGGTGGCCAGCAGCTCCAGACCGAGCCGCATCCGCTGCTTGGCGACCTGTTCGCTGATGCCGAGCAGCCGGGCCGTCTCGTGGTAGGTGCGACCGTCGTAGTAGGTCACCGCGATGGTCTCACGCAGGGGTTGGGGCAGGGAGTCGACCACGTACTGCATCCGCGCGGCGGTGGCCACGGCGCGGATCTCGGCCTCCGCGCCCGGTCCGCGGTCGGCGGCCCGCCGCGCCCGCAGCCGTTCGACCGCGCGGTGGTGGGTCAGCGCGCCGAGCCAGGAGCGCAGCGAGCCCCGGGCGGGGTCGAAGTCCTCGGGGTGCTCCCAGACGTGGGCGAAGACCTCCCGGGTGAGCTGGGTGGCGGCGGCCTGGTCGGCCAGTATCCGCCCGGCCAGGCCGTGCACCATCGGCGCGAGCTGGTCGTAGAGTTCGCCGAGCGCCGTCTCCTCGCCGCGGGCGAGGCGGCGCTGCAACTGCTCGTCCCAGCGCGGGGTCCGCTCCGGGGTGGCCATCGGGAACCACCCTCCTGACGGGTTCGCTGGCGTACCCAACGGTATCCCGCGGCCGGGTGGCGCCGGGGGCGATTCCGGCAAGAACGGAACCGTTCCCCACGGATCGCCGTCCTCCTGGACGTGCTCCCCGGTCCGGGCCGCCGACCCCGGGGCCGGACCGTCGTCCTCCGGGACCGGGCCGCCGTCCTCCTGGACCGGACCGTCGGATGGTGCGACGGTCGGTCGATGTGACGGCAGGGTCGGCGGGGGCGTCCGTCGGCGCCGCCGTACGAGCACCGTCGGACACGCGCCGCACGGGTGGTTCGCGAGTGGCGGGCGGGGCGCCCGGGGCGCGCGGCGGTAGGTTCCCGACCGCGGGACCGGCAGGTCGGCCCGGGTCGGACGATCACCGGTACGAGGCTCGCGAGCGTGAGCGGGACAGTATGCACCGCGCTGTCGCCCGATCGCCGGAATATGCCCGAAGCGCTTGCTGCGTTCCGTCCCCCCGCCCATCCTGAGGCGTATTCGTGTCGCGGCCGGTGCCCGACCGACGAGACGGCGCGGACGAACGGGCGCGGGCGAACGGATCGCGCGGGCGCCCGGGCACGGCTCGGGCGGCACCGGGCGACGGGCTCGGGCCCGCCGGCCGGTCCGGCCCGACCGGGACTCAGCCGAACTGCGAGTGCGGGTGGTGGAGCGGTGCAGGTTCTTCAGGTACAGCTGGCGGTGCAGGCTGACCCCGCCGAGGTCGGTCGGGCCCGCCGGTGGGTGCGCTCGCGGCTGCTGAACCACGGGGTGGACCCGGACGCGCCGATGGCCGAGACGGTGGTGCTGGTGGTCTCGGAGCTGGTGACCAACGCCGTGGTGCACACCGGTTGTCCGGCCGTGCTGCGGCTCTGTCTGCCGGTGGCCGACGGCCCGCAGGAGGGCGGCCCGGCCGCCCCGCTGCGGGTGGAGGTCGCCGACGCGAGCCAGGCCCCCCCGGCCCCGCGGCACGCGGGCGCGGACGAGGACGCGACCAACGGGCGCGGCCTGGAGCTGGTCGAGCTGCTCTGCGAGCGCTGGGGCTGGTACCCGGACGGCTCGGGCAAGCGGGTCTGGTGCGAGATCGGCAGCGACGCCCGGCCGACCGAGCCGCTGGCCGATGTGGACTGGGCGGCTTTGGCGCAATAGCGGCTTTCGCGGCGGCCGTCCGCGGGTGCCGATCACCGGTGCTGATCACCGGCCGAAAGGTGACGCAACCATTCCGAATTTCGGACTACCCATTGACGTGACGTATCCGACTGATCACTCTTGGGTGCGGCGCTCCGTTGCGAGGGGACGCCGAGGGGACGTTCGTCCACCGTCGCGGTGCTGCTGTCCAGGGGATTCGTGCCAGCAGGGGGGATCGCGGACGGTCGGCCACGGGCCGCTCCTCGGCGAGTGCGGAGGGTGTGGCGCGGACTCAGGGCTCGCGCGCCGCGGTTGGATGGCGGCCTGCCGTGTCGCGCTCGCAGTGCGCTCGGCCTGCCGCCATCCAATGCGTCGCCCCCGTGCGACGGGATCCGGCCACCGGGCGGCCCGTTCCCAGACTTCGCTCAGGAAGCCCGCCGGACAGGACTTTCGGCGACGGCGGGGCTCCCGTGGCCGGTGCCGCTCTCGGGGAGGGCGCTGCTTTCGGGAAGGGCGCGGAAGGTGCGCCGGTAGGCGCTCGGCGCGACGTCGAGCCGGCCGCGCAGCTGGAGCCGCAGCGAGGCGGCGGTGCCGAAGCCGGACTCCCGGGCGACCTGGTCGATCGTCAGGTCGGTCCGCTCCAGCAACTGGCGGGCCCGCTCGGTGCGCTGGGTGGTGATCCACTGGCCGGGGCTGGCCCCGGTCTCCTCCCGGAAGCGCCGGGTGAAGGTCCGTACGCTCATCCCCGCCCGGTCGGCGAGCTGCCGCAGCACCAGCGGCCGGTCGAGGTGCTCCAGCGCCCAGGCGCGCACCGCGGCGGTGCCGCTGTCGCCGGGGTCCACCGGGCTCGGGGCCTCCACGTACTGCTTCTGGCCGCCCTCACGCCACGGCGGCACCAGGCAGTTGCGGGCCACCGCGTTGGCCACCGCGCTGCCGTGGTCGCGGCGCACCACGTGCAGGCAGAGGTCCACCCCGGCGGCCACCCCGCCGGAGGTGAGGACGTCGCCGTCGTCGGTGTAGAGCACGTCGGGGTCCAGCCGCACCCGGGGGAACAGCTGGGCGAAGCGCTCGGTGTAGCGCCAGTGGGTGGTGGCCGGGCGGCCGTCCAGCAGGCCGGCGGCGGCGAGCACGAAGGAGCCGGTGCAGATCGACATCAGCCGGGTGCCGGGCCGGATCCGGGCCAGCGCGGCGGCCAGTGCCGGGGTGAAGCAGGTGTCGGCGACGGCCGGGCTGGAGTCGGCGGAGGCCGGGATCACCACGGTGTCGGCCCGCTCCAGCAGTTCGGGCCCGTGGTCGACGACGATCCGGAAGTCGGCGCTGGTGGCGACGGGCCGCCCGTCCAGGGTGCAGGTGGCCACCTCGTACAGCGGCCGCCCGGCCGGGTCCTTGGCGCCGCCGAAGATGCGGGCGGGGATGCCGAGTTCGAAGGCGATCACGCCCTCCAGGGCGAGTACCGCGACCAGGTGTGCCATGCCGTCCCCTCGGATGTCGGTGGGTCCGGGCCAGCCTACGTCGGACCTTGGCCCGATTCTTGCGAAAGCTGTCATTCAGGCCACTCGTCCGGCGCCGGGCGGCCCGGAACACTCGTTCGCGTGACCGAACGCCGTGTCCTCGCCCCCGCCTCCCGCTCCGGACCGCCCGCCCCGGCCAAGCGCCCCCGGGTGCACTACGCCTGGGTGGTGGCCGCCGTCTCCCTGCTCGTCCTGCTCGGCTCGGCCGGCTTCCGCTCCACGCCGAGCCTGATGATGGACGCCCTGCACAACGAGTTCGGCTGGTCGCTCGGGACGATCTCCAGCGCCACCTCCGTCAACCTGACGCTCTACGGCCTCACCGCCCCGTTCGCCGCCGCCCTGATGGACCGTTTCGGGGTGCGCCTGGTGGTGGTCTGCGCGCTGCTGACCATCTCGGTCGGCGCCGGGCTGACCATGCTGATGCGCGAGCCCTGGCAACTGGTGCTCTGCTGGGGCGTGCTGGTCGGCCTCGGCAGCGGCTCGATGGCCGGCGCCTTCGCCACCACCATCACCGGCCGCTGGTTCCAGGCCAGGCAGGGCCTGGTCACCGGGGTGCTGACCGCCGCCGGGGCCGCCGGGAACCTGGTCTTCCTGCCGGTCGGCGCCTGGCTGGTCGAGCAGCACGGCTGGCGCTCGGCCGTGGTCGTGGTCTCGCTCGCCGCCAGCGCCGTCGCCGTCCCGGTCCTGCTGCTGATGCGCGAGCGGCCCGCCGACGTCGGCCTGCTCCCGTACGGCGCGACCGAGGACCCGCCCGCGCCGGTGACCGAGGGCCGCGCCCTGACCCGCTCGCTGAAGGTGCTCCGGGACGCCGCCCGCACCCGGGCGTTCTGGCTGCTGGCCGGCTCCTTCGCGATCTGCGGCGCCACCACCGCCGGCCTGGTCGGCACCCACTTCATCCCGGCCGCGCACGACCACGGCATGCCGGTCACCACCGCCGCGAGCCTGCTCGCCCTGATCGGCGTCTTCGACGTGGTCGGCACCGTGGCCAGCGGCTGGTTCACCGACCGGGTCGACTCCCGGCTGCTGCTCACCGTCTACTACGGGCTGCGCGGCCTGTCCCTGCTCCTGCTGCCGCAGCTGATGGCCGGCACGCTCCAGCCGCCGATCCTCGCCTTCGTGATCTTCTACGGGCTGGACTGGGTGGCCACCGTGCCGCCGACCGTCGCGCTGTGCCGCCGGCACTTCGGCGGGGACGCCCCGATCGTCTTCGGCTGGGTGCTCGCCGCCCACCAGATCGGCGCGGCCGTCGTCGCCGGACTGGCCGGACTGGCCCGCGACGCGCTCGGCAACTACGACCTCACCTGGTACGGGGCCGGCGGGCTGTGCGCGGTCGCGGTCGGGCTCTGCCTGGCGCTGCGCACCGGGCGGACCGACCGGGCGGTGCCGGCGCTGCCGTGACGGCCGGTGCCCCCGGTGGGCTCCGGTGACGGCCGGTGCTCCCGGCGGGGTTGTCGTACCGGAGGTCTAGGCTCCGGTCCATGGCCGCCCTGACCTTCACCCTGGACCCGAAGCCCGACCCGGACCTGCGGACGGACATCGTCCGGCTGTGGGTCGACGTCACCAACGCCGGCGGGGCGGTCGGCTTCGTGGCGCCGGTCACCGAGGAGGAGGTCTGGGACACCGCCGACCACCAGTTCGCCGGGATCGCGCCGGACGGTCCGGACCGGTTGCTGGTCGCCCACGAGAGCGGGACGGGCCGGCTGGTCGGCGTGCTGTTCTTCGAGTCGATGCGCTTCGACCTCATGGAGCACTGGCGGATGCTCAAGCGGGTCATGGTGCACCCCGACTTCCAGGGCCTCGGCCACGGCGCCCGGCTGCTCGCCGAGGCCGAGCGGGTGGCCCGGGAGTGGGGCCTGGAGTCGCTGCGGCTCACCGCGCGCGGCGGCCAGGGGCTGGAGCGGTTCTACGCCCGCAGCGGCTACCGGGAGGTCGGCCGGGTGCCGGCCGCGATCCGGGTCGCCCCCGGGGACGACCGGGACGACATCACCATGTGGCTCGACCTGCGCTGACGCCGGCCCCGGTCGGGCCGTCCGGGCCGGACCGGGTGCCCCGTGCCCCGTTCCGGCTGTCAGGCATGCTTGACTGGAGGACCGGCCCCAGCGCAACGAAGAAGGATGTGTCGAGTGACCAGCAACGGCCCGGAGAAGTCGCACGCCACGCTCCGCTACACCTCCATGCGGGTCAGCATCTTCCTCGGCTGCCTGCTGGTGGCCCTGCTGCTCGGGCACTTCCAGGTCATCCCGGTCAGCGGTGAGGCCGGCATGATCTTCCTCTTCCTGCTGGCCGCGGTCGCCTCCGCGCCGCTCAGCTACGCGCTGCTGGGCAGGCAGCGCGACGCGATGTCCGAGCAGATCAGCGGCAAGGTCTCCGGGATGCGCAGCCGTACCGCCGAGCGGATCGCCGCGCAGAACGCGGAGGAGGACGCCGCCGACGACGCCGCCCGCGCGGCCACCGCCGGCCAGAGCTGACCCCGGCCCCGCCCGCGAGCGCAGCCGCCGTGCCCGCCACCCGAGACTCCGTGCCGTCCGAGCCGCCTTCCGCTGAGCCGCCTTCCGCCGAGCCGTCCGAGCCGTCTTCCGCTGAGCGGCCGTCCGCCGGGCAGCCGTCCGTCGAGGCGGCTCTCGGCACCTGGCCGGCCCCCGTCCGCCGGCCCACCGGCCGGGACGTGGCCCGGCTCGCCGGGGTCTCCCAGGCCACCGTCTCCCTGGTCTTCTCCGGCGCCGAGGCCGGCCGACGGGTCTCCGAGGCGACCCGGGAGCGGGTCCGGGAGGCCGCCCGCAGCCTCGGGTACCGCCCGCAGGCGGCCGGCCGGCAGCTGCGGCTCGGCCGCAGCGGGATGATCCTGCTGGCCGTGCCGAACCTCCAGGGCCCGTTCTTCGGCCGGGTGCTGGAGGGCGTCCACGAGGAGGCCGGCCGCAACGGCCTGGCCGTCGTGGTCAGCTCCGGCTGGGGCAGCGCCACCCTCGCCGAGGCCGCCACCGCGGGCCGCTTCGACGGCCTGCTGATCTGCTCCCCGGACGACAGCCAGCTCGGCGAGCTGCCCGCCGACACCCCCGCCGTCTTCCTGGACGCCGACCCCGGCACCGACCGGGCGCGTCCGACCGTCGAACTCGACGTGGCCGGCGGGATGCGCGCCGCGGTCGAGCACCTGGCCGCGCTCGGCCACCGCAGGATCGGCCGGCTGCGCTCCAGCCACTCCGCGTACACCTTCCGGGTCCGGCAGGCCGCCTTCGAGCAGGCCGTCCGTGAACTCGGCCTGGAGGTGGTGGAGTTGGGCGTGAGTCTGAACGACGGACATCGGGCCGCGCGGGCCGTCGCGGGCCGGCTGCTGGAGCGGGCGGACCGGCCGCGCGCGGTGCTCTGCGACGACGACGTGGTCGCCTCCGGGGTCTACCAGGCCGCCGCGGAGCTTGGGTTGCGGGTGCCGGAGGACCTGTCGGTGGTCGGCATGGACAACGTCGCGGTGGCCGCGCTGCTCGCCCCGCCGCTGACCACCGTCGACCTGCCGGGCGAGGAGCTGGGCCGGGCGGGCGCGGCCGCGCTGGCGGCCCTGCTGCGCGGGGAGCGGGTGGCGCCGGTCGCGCCGCTGGCGACCTCGCTGGTGCTGCGCGCCTCCACGGCGCCGGCCGGTTCGGCTTCGACGGTCTGATCACGGTCCGTCACCGCTGGGTGGCGCCGCTCCGTCCGGATTGCCCCCGTATGGCCCTCAGGTGGCTCACAGAAGCCCCTCGGACGCGTTCAGAATTGCTCCAATCGGGTGAATAATCCTCATTTACTCTCGCGCCGTACCTCCATTCGGATTAACAGAGGGTGAGATTCCAGGATGCGGACGCTCCGATCAATACCCTCACCCTCGTCCAAGGCGGGCCGGATGGCCACCGCCCTGGGCCTCTTCGCGGGCACGCTGCTCACCGGCACCCTCACCGTCCCGACCGCCCAGGCGGCCGTCGGCTTCACCAAGACGGTGGACAAGCCGACGGCGGCGCCCGGCGAGAACGTCACCTACACCCTGCGCTACACCTGCTCCGTCACCGACTGCGCCAACGGCCGGATCACCGACACCCTCCCGGCCGGGATGGAGTTCGTCGGCTGGACCCCGGACGCGAGCACCGTCGACGTCGCGGGCTCGACCGTCCCGGCGGCCGGCACCGTCGGCGGCACCCTCGACATCAGGCTCCTCACCCTCACCCCGGGGACCACCGCGACCGTCAAGGTCGTCCTCAGGTTCCCCAACTTCACCACCCCCAACGGCACCAAGGCCGTCAACTCGGCCACCCTGACCGCCGACGGCGAGCCCGAGCAGTCCGGCTCCGCCACCACCGGCGCCGTCGTCCAGCCCGACTACAAGGTCACCAAGGGCGTCCAGACCAGCAGCCAGGACGGCCGCTCGGTCACCTACCAGTTCAGCGCCTGCTCCACCAGCGGCGTCCCCAACGTCGACCTGGACGCGAGCCGGCTGGTCGACACCCTGCCGCCCGGCGCCGTCGTCGACACCGGCCGCTCGCCCGGCTGGACCCAGGACCCGGGCAACCCCGACCGCTGGGTGTTCGACATCGGCGCCTTCCGGGCCGGCAACGGCCAGGCCGGCTGCCGCAACCCCGGCGTCCTGGTCGTCAACTACCCCGACCCGGCGTTCCCCAGCGGCACCACCTCCACCAACTCGGTGGTCCTGCAGGGCGACCCGCTCGGCCCCGAGGGCATGCGCGACCTGTCCGACGCCACCGCCGTGTCCCCGGTCTTCCAGCCGCCGACCACCGGCATCCAGGTCACCGCCTCCAAGGTCTGGCAGGACCAGGTGGTCTCCGGCGACATCGCCTCCTTCAGCCTCCACGCCGTCAACACCGCCGGCCCCGTCACCCGCCTGGTGATGACCGACCCGGGCGGCGGCACCACCACCGGCCTCTACAACTGGCTGATCCCCCAGTCCATCCAGCTGGAGGCCTGGAACCCCGCCACCATCGGCCTCACCCTCCAGTACCGGCTCGACGGCGACCCGACCTGGCGGACCTTCACCCCCGGCAAGCCGTTCGACGGTTCGGGCAGCCGCCGGATCACCTTCGCCGAAGGCGCCGGGAACCCGGCGAACGACGTGCTCGGCCTCCCGGCCGGCCGCCGGCTCGACGGGCTGCGCTTCGAGTGGAACGGCCCCGTCCCCACCGGCTGGAGCCCCGGCAACGCCGTCCAGGTGCTCTCCCAGGTGGTCACCCCCGGCCACGACGGCCGCACCGCCCCCGGCCCGCTGCACAACTGCGTGGACGTCACCGGCACCGACGCGGCCGGCGCCACCGCCTCGGCGAACGCCTGCGCCGACACCACCGTCTCCGCCGCCACCAACCTGGGCGCCGCCAAGACCACCGTCTCCGGCGAGGTCCTCGCCCCCGGCGGCATCGCGACCTTCCAGCTCACCCCGTACAACCGCACCGGCCGCACCCTGGGCACCCCGCTGGTGATGTACGACCTGCTGCCGCCCGGCCTCGTCTACCAGGACGGCAGCGCCCGGCGCGACCCCGGCTACCCGGAGTCCGTCGCCCCGAGCTCCGTCCAGGTGCTGCCCGGACCGGACGGCCGCCAACTGCTCAAGCTGACCTGGCCGGTCGGCGCGCCCGACATGACCTACCTCAACGACCACCGGGCCTACCGCACCCTGATCGACGTCCAGGTGGCCGGCAGCGCCAGGCCCGGGACCATCACCAACGACGCGTACGTCACCACCGAGGGCGCCGGGGAACCCGTCGCCTGCTCCTACTTCGGCACCGACAGCGGTGTCCCGGACACCCACGACCTCGACGGCGACGGCAACACCACCGAGACCATGTGCCACGCCTCCTCCCGGGTCGAGGTGCAGGTCCCGGCCGTGCTGCGCTCCTTCAAGGAGGTCAAGGGCGACCTCGACCAGGACTACGCCACCACCGGCACCACCACGCCCGGCGGCGGCCTCTCCTACCGGCTGACCGTCCGCAACGACTCGCCGGACCCGGTCACCGACTTCGTCGCGTACGACAAGCTGCCCACCCCCGGCGACTCCTACCTGCTGCGCCCGGACGTCCCGCGCGGCTCCGCCTGGACGCCCTCGCTCACCCGGCCGCTGACCTCCAGCGACCCGACCGTGGCGATCGAGTACACCACCTCGCCGAACCCCTGCCCGACCGGGCCGATCACCGTGCCCGGGCCGTGCGACGCGAACGCGAAGTGGAGCACCGACTTCCCCGGGCCGGGCAACACCACCTGGTTCAAGGTCAGCCGGCCGGGCACCCTGCCGTCCGGCGGACTGTTCACCCTGACCTGGCCGATGGTCGCCTCGGTGGACGCCGGCAACGCCGACTTCGCGTGGAACAGCTTCGCCTACACCGCCACCGACTCCACCGGCAGCCCGCTGCTGCCGGCCGAGCCCGCCAAGGTCGGCGTCGGCGTCCAGGCGCCCGCGCCGCCGGACAACGCGCTCGGCGACCACGTCTGGGCCGACCGCGACGGCAACGGCGTCCAGGACCCCGGCGAGAACGGGGTCCCCGGCGTCCGGGTCGAGCTGCTGGACGGGACCGGACAGCCGGTCCGGGACAAGCTGGGCAAGCCGGTCACCACGGTGACGGACGCGGACGGGAACTACCTGTTCGACAAGCTGCCGGACGGGGAGTACGCGGTGCGCTTCGACCTGACGACCGCTCCGGCGGGCGCCAGGGCCACCACGCGGCACGCGGGGAAGGACCCGGCGCGGGACTCGGACGCCGACCCGGCCACCGGGACCACCCAGACCGTACGGCTGTCGGGCGGGGCCCGGGACCTGAGCCTGGACCTGGGGCTGGTGCCGGCGGACGAGCCGACGCCGACTCCGACGCCTACGCCTACTCCGACTGCGACTCCGACGGGTTCGCCGACGCCGACCGGTTCCCCGTCTCCGACCTCGTCGCCGACTCCGACGAACTCGCCGTCCCCCACGGGTTCGCCCACGAGTACGCCCACCGGTTCGCCGGCACCGACGGACACGACCTCGCCGTCGGGCGGCCCCACCGGCGGTCCGTCGGACGGCCCCTCGAACGGCCCGTCGTCGAGCGAGCCCCCGAGCACGGGTGAGCCCGGCGCGCCGTCGCAGGATCCGCAGCGGCCGTCCCCGGACCGGGGCGGCGGCGAGCTGCCGCACACCGGTGGGCCCGGTCTGCTGCCGGCCGCTCTCGGCGCCGCTGCCCTGGGCCTCGGCGTGCTGTTCACGGTGGTCGCCCGGCGCCGTCGGGGCCGCCACAGCTGACCGGTCGTGGCTGATCACCCGTAGGTGAAGGACAGGAAGGACAAGACCGCGCCCGCCGGCCAGACCACCGGCGGGCGCGGTCGTTCGTGGGGGCGGGTCAGCCCACCGGGACGGGCTGCTCGGCGGGGGCGGCCGGCGCCGGGTGGAACCAGCGCCGGGCGCCGAACAGCAGCAGCCCGCCGAGCGCGATGCCGCCCACCGCGCACAGCGCCACCGGGCGCAGCGAGTCCTCGGCGAGCTTGCCGGAGACGGCGTAGCCGAGCGAGTTGCCGGTGGCGAACAGCGTCACCAGCCAGGCGAAGGCCTCGGTGACGGTGCCGGTCGGCGCCAGTTCGGCGACCAGTACGAACGCCGCCGCCAGCAGCGGGGCCAGCATGATCCCGGAGAGGAAGGCCAGCGCGGCCATCGGGTACGGCCCGGGCAGGGCGATCAGCGGCAGGTAGGAGGCGGCCATCGCGAGGGCCATCATCCAGGTGCGGGTGGCCGTGGTCTGCCGCCAGCTGACGGCGCCGTAGGCGAGTGCGCCGAGCAGGCCGCCGAGCGCCGCCAGGGCGAGCAGGGTGCCTCCGCCGCCGGGCAGCGCGCCGACGTTCCGTTCGGCGTAGGCGATGAACAGCACGTTCTGCGCGCCGACGGCCCAGCCGGCCCCGGCCAGTCCGACCAGCAGCAGCACCAGCCCGGGGGAGCGCAGCGGTCCGAGCAGTCCGGCGGACTGTTCCCGGGCCGGGGCGCGCCAGGACCGGGCGGGTCCGGTGGTGGCCACGATCAGCGCGCCGGCCAGTCCGAGTCCGGCGGCCACCCAGAGCGCGGCGACCGGGCTGAACAGTCCGGAGATGGCGGCGACGGCCAGCGGGCCGGCCACGTAGAGGATCTGCTGGGAGGCGGAGTCGAAGGCGTACGCGGTGTCGAGCTGCTTCTCCTCGACCACGTCCGGCCAGAGCGAGCGCAGGCAGGGTTCCAGCGGGGGCATGGCGAGGCCGGCGATCGCGGCCCCGACCGGCGCGCCGACCGCGGAGCCGGGGGCGAGGGCGAGCAGCGCGTACCCGCCGCCGGCCACCACGGCGGAGGCGAGCAGGACGCGCGGCTGTCCGGTGCGGTCGATGATCCGGCCGAGCACCGGCCCGCCGACGGCGGCGGCGATCGCGTAGCAGGAGGTGGCCAGTCCGACCCGGCCGTACGCCACTCCGGCGTCGCGCAGCGCGAGGGCGATGACGAGGGCGGTCATGCCGGCGGGCAGGCGGCCGAGCAGGGTGCCGAACAGCAGGCGGGTGACGTGCGGGGCACGGAGCAGGGCGAGGTAGCCCATCGGCGTCCTCTCCGGGTGGGCAGGCAGGGGCGGGGACGCCGCCAAAGTTATACGTATAACCGCTCAGCGGTCAATCGGACCACCGAGTCGATCTGATGGGGCGTCAGCTTCGTTCGTGTCCGGAGCGCGGGTTCGCGGCGGGGTTCGGGTGGGCAGGAACTCTCCGTGACCTCAAACAAGTACTTTGAACATCTCAAACCTTTGCTGCTAACGTATCGGCCATGACAGCCTCAGACGCACTGCGGATGCACGGCCCGGGCCCGCTGCCCGGCGCCGCCCGCCCGTGTGCTCTGACCGGTGCTGTGGACAGTCCGCGCCGTTGTCGCGCCATGGGCCGTTGCCGCGCCATGCGCTGTACCGCCCCGAGCTGTACCGCGGCGGCACGCCCCTGACCGGGGGCCGACCCCTTCGTCCGGCCCCGCGCCGTGCCGCCTGCTCCGCCCCCACCTCACCGTCAGCAACGCCCTCCCCCGGAGACGCTCCCCCATGTCCACAGCGCCCGAGGCGACCTCGTCGCCGTCCGTGCTCGCCCGCATCCGCAAGACGCCCTTCTGGGTGCAGATCGTCGCCGGCCTCGTGCTCGGCGTCGGCCTCGGCTACCTGGCCCGCGCCGCCGACATCTCCTGGCTGGCCACCACCCTGGAGACGATCGGCAAGATCTTCGTCCAGCTGCTCAAGGTCGCCGTCCCGCCGCTGGTGTTCACCGCGATCGTGGTGAGCGTCGCCAACCTGCGCAACGTCACCAACGCGGCCCGCCTGGCCACCCGCACGCTGCTCTGGTTCATGATCACCTCGCTGATCTCGGTCGGCATCGGCATCGGCCTGGGCCTGCTGACCAACCCGGGCGAGGGCACCAACCTGAAGACCGAGGGCCTCAAGGCGCTCGACTCCAAGGGCACCTGGATCGACTTCCTGACCGGGATCTTCCCGACCAACATCGTCGACTCGTTCGCCAAGGTGAACGTGCTCCAGATCGTCTTCCTGGCGGTCGTGGTCGGCGCGGCGATCATCAAGCTCGGCGCCAAGGCCGAGCCGGTCCTCAAGCTCAGCGAGTCCGTGCTGGAGCTGACCCAGACCGCCCTGTGGTGGGTCATCCGGCTCTCCCCGCTCGGCACCCTCGGCCTGATCGGCAAGTCCGTCGCCAAGTACGGCTGGGACCTGCTCAAGCCCTTCGCCACGCTGACCCTGGACATCTACCTCGGCTGCGCGCTGGTGCTGTTCGTCGTCTACTCGCTGGTGCTGCGCTTCGCCGCCGGGCTCAACCCGCTGCACTTCTTCAAGGGCGCCTGGCCCGCCATCCAGCTGGCCTTCGTCTCCCGCTCCTCGGTCGGCACCCTGCCGGTCACCCGCCGCGTCACCGAGCGCCTCGGCGTCCCGAGCGAGTACGCGTCCTTCTCCGTGCCGTTCGGCGCCACCACCAAGATGGACGGCTGCGCCTCGATCTACCCGGCCGTCGCCGCGATCTTCGTCGCCCAGGTCTTCAACATCGAGCTGGGCATCAAGGACTACATCCTGATCGCCTTCGTCTCGGTGGTCGGCTCGGCCGCCACCGCGGGCCTCACCGGCGCGATCATCATGCTGACGCTGACCCTGTCCACCCTGGGCCTGCCGCTGGAGGGCGTCGGCCTGCTGCTCGCCATCGACCCGATCCTGGACATGATGCGCACCGCGACCAACGTCGCCGGCCAGGTCGTCGTGCCGATCGTGGTCGCCGCCCGGGAGAAGATCCTGGACGTCGCCGCGTACAACAACCCGTCCGGGGACCTGTACGAGGAGGACGCCAAGCCGGCCGTCGTCGCCGCCCAGGGCGGAGCGGCCACGGCCGCGGCCTGAGGCTCGTTCGGCCTCCGGTCCGGCCGCTCAGCCGGAGGCCGAATGCCCGATCGGACGCCAGAGGGGACGTCCGATCGACCGGACGGAAAGGGCCCTCTCCCGGTGACGGGGGAGGGCCCTTTCCGCATTCCTTTTCTCCGCACCCGAACTTCCCGGCCCGAACCACCCGTTCGATGTTCGAGTGACGTTCGAGTGGAGTTCGGCCGGAAGGCGTTCGAAAAAAGGCAGGGGGCCCGCCGGACGGGCGGGCCCCCTTGGGTACTGCTCTTGTGCTCATGGTGGCGGCTGTCGGGAGCCGCCGGCGGACCCGTCGGGGTCCACGAGCGATCAGATCATCAGAGGATGGTCAGACAGCGGTGACGTTCTCCGCCTGCGGGCCCTTCGGGCCCTGGGTGACGTCGAAGGTGACCGCCTGGTTCTCCTCCAGCGAACGGAAGCCGTTCGCGTTGATGGCGGAGTAGTGGACGAAGACGTCCGGGCCGCCGCCCTCCTGGGCGATGAAGCCGAAGCCCTTCTCAGCGTTGAACCACTTGACGGTTCCCGTGGCCATGCCGTTCTCCTTGCGAGGCGTGTCGGGGGCCACACCGTGTGGCACCCGGTCCGCTGCGCTGATCGCCCTGCCTCCGGACGTGTCCGAAATTTTTCGATATTGCTGAAAAACTACAAAAAGCCTGCGGTTACATGCTCCGCAGGCTTCAAGTACTGCAAGGGGAATCAAACTGCAACTGAGGGCAACGCTAGCATGCGGCCGCTGTGACGACCAGAGGTCACTTACGGCGTGGAAGGCGCGTGTCGTAGGGCGGTCCTGAGGCGCTCACAGGGGCCGGGCGCAAGGCTGTTGCGGGTGTTCGCCGGGTCGGTTGCCGGGTGGCCGTCGGCCGGTCGGGAGGGTGTGCGTCAGGCCGTTCGTCAGGGTGGGGGCGGGCGCGGAAAGGCCCGCCGGCGGTGCGTGAAGGCGTGTCGGGTGGCCGGTGCGAGCCACCGCCGACAGCAGGCATACGCTGCGGGGAGGCACGAACAGCAAGGGAGCGGCGCAGTGGCAGCACCGGAAGCACGAACACCGGACGCGCGGACGCGGGAGCCCCGGCAGGACACCCCGGTCAGGCCGCGGGTCGGCCACATCCAGTTCCTGAACTGCGTCCCCCTCTACTGGGGGCTCGCCAGGACCGGCAACCTGCTCGATCTGGATCTCACCAAGGACACCCCGGAGAAGCTGAGCGACCAGCTCGTCGACGGCGCCCTGGACATCGGCCCCATCACCTGCGTGGAGTACCTGCGCAACGCGGAGGACCTGCTCGTCCTGCCGGACATCGCGGTCGGCAGCGACGGCCCGGTGATGTCCTGCCTGATCGTGAGCAAGGTGCCGCTCGCCGACCTCGACGGCCGCCGGGTCGCCCTCGGCTCCACCAGCCGCACCTCCGTACGGCTCGCCCGGCTGCTCCTGGAGGAGCGCGAGGGCGTGCGCCCGGACTACTTCAGCTGCCCGCCGGACCTCGGCTCCATGCTCGCCGAGGCCGACGCCGCCGTCCTGATCGGCGACCCGGCCCTGCGCGCCTACCTCGGGCAGGCCGCCGACCTCGGGCTGACCGTCCACGACCTCGGCGAGATGTGGAAGGAGTGGACCGGACTGCCCTTCGTCTTCGCGGTCTGGGCGGTGCGGCGCGAGTTCGCCGAGCGCGCCCCGGAGATGACCGCCGCGGTGCACCGGGCCTTCCTGGAGTCCCGCGACCTGTCGTTGGTGGAGGCCACCAAGGTCGCCGAGCAGGCCGCCCGCTGGGAGACCATCGGGGCGGACGTGCTGGAGCGGTACTTCAGCGAGGCGCTCGACTTCTCGCTCGGCGAGCGGCAGCTGGCCGGGGTCACGGAGTTCGCCCGGCGGGTCGCGCACGACAGCGGGTTCGCCCCGGACGTCGCGGTGCGGCTGCTGGAGCCGGCGGCGCTGCCGCTGGGGTCGTAGGGCCCGTCCTCGCCCCCGCCCGCGGGGCGACAGGAGTGTGACGACGGCCCCCCCCCGGGGGCGCGCGGTCCGGCTCCTGGCCCCGTTCCGGTCCGCGGGCCGGGCGGGGCCTGCCCGGGCCCGGTACGGTCTGCACCCGAGGCGCGTCCGGCTGACGGTCGGTCGGCTGGCCGACCGGACGGCCGACCCGGGTGGTCGGCCGTCCGGGTGGCCGCTCGGCCCCCGGCGGTCGGCGGTCGGCGGCGCGCGTGGCCGAGCGGGCGAGGGAGCGTACGGGGATGCGGGCACTGGGGTCGGACGATCCGCGCCAGGTGGGCGGCTACCGGCTGCTGCGGCGGCTCGGCGCGGGCGGGATGGGCCGGGTCTACCTCGGCCGGACGGCCGGCGGGCGCACCGTCGCCGTCAAGGTGGTGCGGTCGGAACTCGCGGACGACGCCGAGTTCCGCGCCCGGTTCCGGCAGGAGGTGGCCGCCGCCCGGCGGGTCGGCGGCGCGTGGACCGCGCCGGTCCTGGACGCCGACACCGAGGGCGGGCAGCCCTGGGTCGCCACCGGCTACGTGGCGGGCCCCGCGCTCGGCGAGGCCGTCCGGACGTACGGGCCGCTGCCCGAGCCGGCCGTGCGCTCGCTCGGCGTCGGACTCACCGGGGCGCTGGCCCACGTCCACGGGCTCGGCCTGGTGCACCGGGACGTCAAACCCTCCAACGTGCTGCTCACCCTGGACGGGCCCCGGCTGATCGACTTCGGGATCGCCCGGGCACTGGACGCCGCCGGCGGCCTCACCCGTTCCGGTTATGTGGTCGGTTCGCCCGGCTTCATGTCACCCGAGCAGGCGAACGGGCAGGCGGTCGGGCCGGCCGGGGACGTCTTCTCGCTCGGCGCCGTCCTCGCCTTCGCCGGGTCCGGCGTGCACCCCTTCGGAGAGGGGGTCAGCGCGGCCGTGCTGCTCTACCGGGTGCTGCACGAGGAACCGGACGTGGCCGGACTGCCCGAGCCGCTGCGGGGGACCGTCCTCGCCTGCCTGGCCAAGGACCCGGCCGCTCGCCCCACCCCGCGGCAGCTCCACGACCGGCTGGACCCGGACGGCACGGCCGCCACCCGGCTGTCGCACGGCGGCTGGCTGCCGGCGGAGCTGGCGGCGGGGGTGGGGCGCAGTGCGGTGGGGCTGCTGGACCTGGACCTGGACCTGGACTTCGACTTGGACCCGGACTCGGACCCGGAGGGGATTCCGGGGGCTTCGGGGGAGCCGGCTCCGGAGGCGGGTGCTCTCGGGGTGGTGCGGACTCCGACCGTCGCATCCGGGGGTGGGTCGGAGGGCGAGGGGGATCGGCAGCCGCTGTGCTCGGGTGTCTGGGACGAGCCGGCGGGGGCGCGGCCGCGGCGGGTCCGGACCGGGGTGGCGGTCGCGGCGGCCGTGGCGGCGCTCGCGGTGCTCGGGGGCGGCGGGTACGGGCTGTACGAGTGGCTGCACCGGGCCGAACCGGCGGCCTCGGGGCCGTCGCCGACGGTGGGGCCGCTGCCGGAGGTGTCGGTCGATCCGAGCCAGGCCGTCCTGCCGAGCGGGGCCTTCGGCTCCGGGGTGGCGTCGGCCTCCGGTGCTCCGGGGAGCGCGACGCCGTCCGCCCCGGGCGCGGTGCCGCCGGGGACGGGCGGGCCGAGCGTGGTGCCCGCCGCCTTCCTGGGCACCTGGAGCGGGGACATGGTCACCGACAAGGGGCTGCCCGCCGGGACCACCACGCTCACCGTCCGTCCGGCGGCGATCGGTCAGGAGAGCACCACCAGCCGCAACGCGGCCTCCGGGCTGATCTCGATCAGCTGCGAGGGCGCCTGGACGCTCAGGTCGGCCTCCGCCACCGCGCTGGTGTTCCAGTCCCGGCTGGTCCGCTCCTCGATCCCCGGCGCCTGCACCGGCGGCTCCAACGCGGAGACGCTCACCCTCCAGTCCGACGGGACGGTCCGGTTCACCTCCGCCGACCCGCCGGCCGGGAACCCGGCGGGCACGATGCGCAGGGCGAACGGCTGAGACGTGGTCCGAGCTGCTCGGGTGTGGTCCGGGGTGCTCCACGCGCTGTTCAGCGGGCTGACGCGGGCGGCGGAATGTGCTGGCGTAGGCTGGTTCGGCCGTACCCGAGTAGCACTTGAGAGAGAGAAGGCCGCCAGGTGACCGAGCTCGCAGCGACCACCCTCGATGCGTCCAGCACCGACCTGAAGGCCGTGCTCGACCGGGCCGCCGCCGGCGGCCGGATCACCCCGGAGGAGGCGCTGGAGCTCTACCGCTCCGCGCCGCTGCACGCGCTCGGCTCCGCCGCCGACGCGGTGCGCCGCCGCCGCTACGCGGGTACCGAGCACATCGCGACGTACATCATCGAGCGCAACATCAACTACACCAACGTCTGCGTGACGGCGTGCAAGTTCTGCGCCTTCTACGTGCCGCCGAAGAGCGACAAGGGCTGGTCCCGCGAGCTCGACGAGATCCTGCGCCGCTGCGCCGAGACGGTCGAGCTGGGCGGCACCCAGATCATGTTCCAGGGCGGCCACCACCCGGACTACGGCGTGGAGTACTACGAGCGCGCGTTCTCGGCGATCAAGGCCGACTTCCCGCAGCTGGTGATCCACTCGCTGGGCGCCTCCGAGGTCGAGCACATGGCGCGGATCTCGGGCGTCTCCGTCGAGGAGGCCATCACCCGGATCCACAAGGCGGGCCTGGACTCCTTCGCCGGCGCCGGCGCCGAGCTGCTGCCGGAGCGGCCGCGCAAGGCGATCGCCCCGCTGAAGGAGTCCGGCGAGCGCTGGCTGGAGATCATGGAGATCGCCCACGGCCTCGGCGTGGAGTCCACCTCCACCATGCTGATGGGCACCGGCGAGACCAACGCCGAGCGGATCGAGCACCTGCGGATGATCCGCGACGTGCAGGACCGCACCGGCGGCTTCCGGGCCTTCATCCCGTACACCTACCAGCCGCAGAACAACCACCTGAAGGGCTCGACCCAGGCCACCGTCTTCGAGTACCTGCGGATGATCGCGATCGCCCGCCTGTTCCTCGACAACGTCGCCCACATCCAGGGCTCCTGGCTCACCACCGGCAAGGAGGCCGGCCAGCTGTCGCTGCACTACGGTGCGGACGACCTCGGGTCCGTGATGCTGGAGGAGAACGTCGTCTCGGCGGCGGGCGCCAAGCACCGCTCCAACCTCACCGAGCTGATCCACCTCATCCGGGCCGCCGACCGCGTCCCGGCGCAGCGCTCGACCACGTACGAGCACCTGCGGGTGCTGGACGACCCGGCCAACGACCCGGTCGACCCGCGGGTCGCCTCGCACATCGCCTCCACGGCGATCGAGGGCGGCACCGCGCACCCCGAGCTGAAGATCCTGGACAACTGAGTCCTCGTTCCTCCTCCTTTCTTGTCGTGCCGGTGCCGGTGCCGCTGATGGCGGTGCCGGCGTCGGCGCTGTTGCCGTTGCGGTTGCACTTGCCGTTGTTGTCGAAGTCGAAGGCGCTGTTGTGCTGACTCTGCACCGGGCGGCGTTCGTGCTGCCCGACCCGGCCGATCCCACCGCCCCGTCCATCGCCGACGGGGCGGTGGTGGTGCGTGGCGAGCTGGTCGAGGCGGTCGGGCCGTACGGGGAGCTGGCGACCGGGTACCCGGGCGCGCGGGTGCGGGACTGGGGGGCGGCCGTGCTCGCCCCCGGGCTGCGCAATCCGTACGGGCACTGGCTGTTGGAACGCGCGTACCACCCGGATCCGCGGGAGGAGGTCGGCGTCGAACCGGTGGCGGACGGGCTGGCCGGGTCCACCGACGAGGCGCGGTGCGGGGCCAGTGCCCGGCGGGGGCTGCAGCGGATGCTCGGGTACGGGGTGACGGCGGTGGCCGGGCCCTTCGAGCGGGCCTCGGTGCGGACGGCGGTGGCGCGGTCGGGGGTCGTGGGGCTGCCCGGTTCCGCCGTGTCGTCCGCTGTGGCGTCCGCTGTGTCGTCCGGCGGGGTGGACGGCGGGCCGCAGGACGGCGGGCCGGAGGGCAGCGGGCCGCAGGACGGTGGCGCGCGGCCGTTGGACCCGCTGGCCGTCCTGCCGTTCGCCGAGGCCGTGTACGGGCGGGTGGCGGTCGGGGGCCGGGCGGACTTCGCGGTGTTCGCGACGGCCGGGGTCGCGGGGGACGGGAGCGCGCAACCGGTGGCCGGCGGGTGCCTGGCCACGGTGCTGGGCGGGCGGTTGGTGTACCGCCGACGCTGAGACGGGCGTCACGGCGAGTGTGACGTACTCGTCAGTAGCCGGATTTCCTTGTGGCGCACGGGACTTCCTTCGTGTGCACCCGAACTCCGGGGCCGGTACCGGAGAGTGATTGTCCCTTCATCGTGACCTGAGGGCCCGCCAGCGGATACGATCCCGGACAGCTCACCCACTCCGTACCCTCACCACACCACCGCCCGCGCCCGCGGGTGGCGGGGCCGTGTCCCCGGCCCCGAAGGCAAGCCAGGACAGGAACCATGCGAACCGCGACCGTTCCCCCGCCGCGCACCCCGCGGATGGGCCGTGGTTGGTACCTCGCCGCCGTGCTCAGCGCAGTGCTGGCCGTCGGCATGTGCCTGCTGGGTTGGCGCCAGGCCGACCAGGCCGACCGGATCGAGGCGCACCCGGTGAGAGTCGAAGGGGTCGTCACCCAGCTCCCGACCGGTGGCGGCACCTACAGCGCCGTCAGCTACCGGGCCGACGGGGAGCCGCACACCGCGGCCGCGCTGCCGCTCTCGGACAGCGCCAAGGTCGGCGACGCGGTCTGCCTGGAGCACGCCGCCGACGACCCGGGCGCGGTACGGATCTGCGGCGACACCTACCCGCAGCCGGTCGGCGTGGGCCTGGCCCGGTTCAGCGTGCCGGTGGCCCTCGTGTTCTTCGTGATCTGCGTGCTGCGCATCCGTCGGCACCACAAGGCCCTCGCGGTCCGCAGCGGGCAGGGGGCGCTGGCCGCCAACCTCGCGCTGGCGGCGGGGGCGCTCGCGGACGGGATGCCCGCGATAACCCACGGCAAGCGGTCCCGGCGGCGGCGCCGCGCGGGCGGGCGGCGCGCCCAGCACTGACGGGGGCGTGCGGGTACGGCCCGGCCGGTGAGGACCGTGGGGGGCGGCCGGTGAGGTCCGTGGGTGAGGCCGGTGAGGTCCGTGGGCGCGGCCGGTGAGGTCCGTGGGCGCGGCCCCGTTGGTCGGGGTGTCCGTGCGAGGGTGAACAATGGGGGGCGTGACCCGAGCCTCTCTGGACAAGCAGCCGCACGAAGTCGCCGCCATGTTCGACGACGTCGCGGCCAAGTACGACCGCACCAACGACGTGCTCTCCCTCGGCCAGGCCCGCGCCTGGCGCCGGGCGGTGGCCGAGGCGGTGGCCGCCGGGCCGGGGGACCTCGTGCTCGACCTCGGGGCCGGCACCGGCACCTCCTCGCTGCCCTTCGCCGAGGCCGGGGCGAAGGTCGTCCCGTGCGACTTCTCGGTCGGCATGCTCACCGAGGGCAAGGGCCGCCACCCCGAGCTGGCGCTCACCGCCGGCGACGCCACCCGGCTGCCGTTCGCGGACGACACCTTCGACTCGGTGACGATCTCCTTCGCGCTGCGCAACGTCCAGGACACCGACGAGGCGCTGCGCGAGATGCAGCGGGTCACCAAGCCCGGCGGCAAGCTGGTGATCTGCGAGTTCTCCACCCCGACCTGGACGCCGTTCCGGACGGTCTACACCGAGTACCTGATGCGCGCGCTGCCGCCGGTGGCGACCGCCGTCAGCAGCAACCCGGAGGCGTACGTCTACCTCGCCGAGTCCATCCGGGCCTGGCCGGACCAGCCGGGGCTGGCCGCCAAGCTCCAGGACAACGGCTGGTCGAAGGTCGCCTGGCGGAACCTGACCGGCGGGATCGTCGCGCTGCACCGGGCGTACAAGATCGCGTAGGCGGGCTCGGGGCTCGGCGGGCCCGCGGCCCGGTCGCTCGGCTGCCCGGCTGCTCGGCTCGGGTTGGTGGTTGGGGCGGTCGGGGCTGGCGGTCGGGGCTGACGGGCGGAGCCGGAGGTCGGGGGCGGGGGCGCATCCGGTGGCGTGAGCGGAACTAGACTGCCGGAGACAAAGCCGCCGTCCCCCGCCGCAGTTCCAGGAGTGTGTCCACGTGTCCGAGACCGCAGCCGATCTGACGAAGCCGGACAGCCCCGTCGAGAGCACGGCCGACGTCATCGTGGTCGGCGCGGGCCCGGCCGGCGCCACCACCGCGTACTACCTGGCCCAGGCCGGGCTGGACGTGCTGCTGCTGGAGAAGACCGCCTTCCCGCGCGAGAAGGTGTGCGGCGACGGCCTGACCCCGCGCGCCACCAAGCAGCTGGTGGACATGGGCATCGACGTCTCCACCGAGAACGGTTGGCTGCACAACAGGGGCCTGCGCATCATCGGCGGCGGCGTCCGCCTGGAGCTGGACTGGCCTGAGCTGTCCTCCTTCCCCGACTACGGCCTGGTGCGCAAGCGCGCCGACTTCGACGAGCTGCTCGCCCGTCAGGCCGAGAAGGCCGGCGCGCGGCTCTACGAGCGCTGCAACGTCAGCGGGCCGGTCCTGGACGAGCGCACCGGCCGGATCGTCGGCGTCACCGCCAAGCTCGGCGACGAGAAGCGGCCGGTCACCTTCCGGGCCCCGCTGGTGGTCGCCGCCGACGGCAACTCCACCCGGCTCTCGCTCGCCATGGGCCTGCACCGGCGCGAGGACCGCCCGATGGGCGTCGCCTACCGCACCTACTTCACCTCGCCGCGCCACGACGACGACTACCTGGAGTCCTGGCTGGAGCTGTGGGACACCCGCGACGGCGACCGCAAGCTGCTGCCCGGGTACGGCTGGGTCTTCGGCATGGGCGACGGCACCTCCAACGTGGGCCTCGGCATCCTCAACTCCTCGCCGGCGTTCGGCGAGCTGGACTGGCGCGAGGTGCTCAAGGCCTGGTGCGCCAACATGCCGGAGGAGTGGGGCTACACCCCCGAGAACATGACCGAGCCGATCCGCGGCGCCGCGCTGCCGATGGCCTTCAACCGGCAGCCGCACTACACCCGCGGCCTGCTGCTGGTCGGCGACGCGGGCGGCATGGTCAACCCGTTCAACGGCGAGGGCATCGCCTACGCGATGGAATCCGGGCAGATCGCCGCCGGGGTCATCGTGCAGGCCCTCGCCCGGGTCACCGACGGCGGCCGCGAGCGCGCCCTCCAGGCCTACCCGCGCATCCTCAAGGACGTGTACGGCGGCTACTACACGCTGGGCCGCGCCTTCGTGAAGCTCATCGGCAACCCCAAGGTGATGCAGATCGCCACCCAGCGCGGCCTCACCCACCCGATGCTGATGCGCTTCACCCTCAAGCTGCTCGCCAACCTCACCGACCCGCAGGGCGGCGACGCGATGGACCGCGTGATCAACGGTCTCGCCAGGGTCGCGCCGAACGCCTGACGGCTGGTGCCTGGCGCCTGGTGCCTGACAGCTGGTGCCTGACGGCTGGTCTCTGGCGCCTGATGCTTGGCGCCTGATGCCTGGCGGCTGACGCCGAAGGGCCGGACGCCGAACGCCTGGCGCGGACCGGGTGTTGGGGCCGGTGGGGATGTCCGTCCCCGCCGGCCCTACGGCTGTTCGGCCGCCCGGGGTGCCTCCGGCGCCCGGCGGGAGGCGGCGGAGCGCTGCTCGACGTAGGCGAGACGCTCGTCGAAGATCCGGGCCGCGTCGGGGGTGAGGGTCCTCAGGGCGACGAGGGCGGTGAAGACGACGTCGCAGAGCTCGTGCTGGACGTCCTCCCAGGTGTGGGTGACCCCCTTGCGCGGGTTCTGGCCGGTGGCGCCGATCACCGCGGCACCGACCTCGCCGACCTCCTCGGAGAGCTTGAGGATCCGCAGCAGTCGCTCCTCCTGGGGCGACTGCGTGCTCTGCTCGTCCAGCCGTGCGACCAGGTCGTCGACGCTCTCCCAGATCCGGCTGTCCATGCGGCGTTGCTCCTGCTCCCACGCGGTGTCGTTGGTGCTGCCACCGTACGGGAGCGGGGGCGGGCGGGAGCGGGCCGGGGCTGTCCGGCCCGCCGGGGACGAGCAGCCTCAGCGGGCGCTGATCTTCACGTTGCGGATGTTCACCGGGAGGTTGGGGAAGCCGTCGCCCGGGTTGTTCTGGTCGTCCTCGCCGCCGGCGGCGATCTTCTGGAGCACGTCCAGACCGCCGGTGATCCGGCCGAAGGGGGTGTAGGCGGGGGAGAGCTTGGTGTCCTTCCAGACGAAGAAGAACTGGCTGCCGTTGGTGTTCGGGCCGGCGTTGGCCATGGCCACGGTGCCGGCCGGGTAGGTGGCGCCGGTCAGGTTCTCGTCCGGGAACGAGTAGCCGGGACCGCCGCTGCCCGTGCCGGTCGGGTCGCCGCACTGGAGGACGTAGATCCGCTGGGTGGTGAGGCGGTGGCAGTGACTGCGGTCGAAGTAGTCGTGCTCGGCGAGGAACCGGAACGAGAAGGTGGTGCAGGGCGCCTTGTCGGTCAGGGCCTCGAAGCTGATCTGGCCCTGGCTGGTCCGCAGTGTCGCGCGGTAGGGCTTCGCCGCCTTCTTGGCGTCGAACACCGGGATGCCCTTGAAGTTGTCGGCCGGGACGGCCGGTGTGTAGGCGCAGCCGGTAGCGGGGGTCGCGGCCGCGGGGGTGTCCGCGATGGCGGTGCCGGTGCTCGCCACGAGCGGGAGGACGGTGGCGGCGACCAGCGCCCAGTGCTTGCGCTTCACGTGACGGGCCTTCCGGGGGGTGGTGGACGGCGGTGTTGTCATGGGTGCATCATCCACGGCCGGATGGGGATGCGGTAGGGGTTGGGGCGGCCGTGGCTCCCCGGGCGGCGACAGTGTGATGGTTTGTCAGTTCTGCTCCGGGGTGGTCGTGGTGGGTGTGAAGAGTCCCGCGCGGGCGGCCATGGCCGCGGCGTCGGCGGCCCGCTCGGCGGTGCGGGCGTCCAGTGGCTCGCCGGAGACGAAGAGGCGGTAGTAGAGCGGCGCGGTGGCGGCCCGGACCACCTCGGCGCCGTCCGTCCCGGCGGGCAGCTCGCCCCGGGCGACGGCCCTTTCGGCCACCTCGGCGGCCTGGCGGTGGCGCGCCGCGAAGAAGGCGCGCAGGGCGGCCGCGCCGGTGTCCGAGCGCTGGGCCGCGGAGATCAGCGCGGTGGGCGTGGGGCCGAGCTCCGGATCGGTGAAGACGCTGAACACCTCCTGGGTGATCCGGCGGAGGTCCTGCCGGAGGTCGCCGGTGTCGGGCAGGGGCCAGGGCTGGTCGGCGGAGGCGGTCAGGGCGTCGGCGACGAGGCCGTCCACTCCGCCCCAGCGCCGGTAGAGGGTCGCCTTGTGGACGCCGGAGCGGGCGGCGACCGCCTCGACGGTGAGCCCGTCGTACCCCTTTTCGGCGACCTCGGCGAGCGTGGCGGCGACCACCTCGGCCCGGACCCGGGTGCTGCGGCCGCCCGGGCGCGGGGTGGGGGTGCGGGGCTCCGGTGCGGGGTGGGTTGCTCCAGTCAAAGTCGACTCCAGTCGCATTAAGGCTTGCTGTGGGGTGGCGGCCGTGCCATGCTCATTGTAATGCGACTCACGTCGCATTACGAGAGGAGCCCGCGTGCCTGCCACTGCCGTTCCCGACCCCACCGCCCTCCACCCGCTCGCCGGCCACGACCGGGTCGTCCTGCTGCGCCCGCTCGTCACCGACCCGCGAATCGAGGTCGGCGAGTACACCTACTTCGACGACCCCGACGGTGCCACCCGCTTCGAGGAGCGCAACGTCCTCTACGCGTACGGCCCCGAGCGGCTGGTGATCGGCAGGTACTGCGCGATCGCCACCGGCACCCGCTTCCTGATGGCCGGCGCCGCCCACCCGACCGTCGGCGTCTCCACCTTCCCCTTCACGATGTTCGGCGGCAGCTGGACCGAGCGGACCCTCGACATCGTCACGGGCCTGCCCAGCCGGGGTGACACCGTGGTCGGCAACGACGTCTGGTTCGGCCACGGGGCCACCGTCCTGCCCGGCGTCCGGATCGGCGACGGTGCGATCATCGCGGCCGGGGCGATGGTCACCGCCGACGTCGAGCCCTATACCGTCGTCGGCGGCAATCCGGCCCGCCCGATCCGCCGCCGCTTCGACGACGCCGACATCGAGCGTCTGCTCCGTGCGGCCTGGTGGGACTGGCCGGTGGAGCTGGTCACCGAGCACGTCCGCGCCATCATGTCCGGCACCCCGGCCGACATCGAGGCGATCGCCGCGGCGAACGGTCTGTTCTCCGCCTGACCCAACCGTGCCCGTGGAGGGCATTGATCATCGGGGGCCCGGTGCGCGAAGATGGCGCCCCCTTGCTCCGCGCACCGCCCCGTCCACTGCCGGGCCTTCCGCCCGGCTCCTGGGTCCGTCCGACGCCGTACGGTACTCGCGCCCGCCGGTTCCGTTCGTTCGGAGGGATCTTTCGCATGCCAGCCTCCTTGTCCGACCCGTCCGAGGGTTCGTCCTCGTCGGTCCTTCGCGATCTTCCGGTCCTGCTCGTGGCCGTGGTGTGGGGATCGAGCTTCCTCGCCGTCCAGCGGGTGGCCGAGCCCGGGACGGTCGTGGCGATGCTGGTGCTGCGGTTCGGCCTGGTGCTGCCGCTGCTCGGGCTGGTCGCCTGGCGTGCCCTGCGGAGGCTGAGCCGCGCCGAGTGGCTCGGCGGCGCCGCACTGGGGCTGGTGCTCAGCGGGATCTTCCTGCTGGAGACCTACGGAGCCGTGCACACCTCCGCGACCAATGCCGGGCTGATCATCAGCCTCGCGATGGTGCTCACGCCGCTCGGCGAGAGCGCCCTCGCCCGGACCGCGCCGCCGAAGGCCTTCCTCGCCGCCGCCGGGCTGGCCGTCCTCGGCGTCGCCCTGCTCACCGGGGACGGCGGGCTGCGCCCTCCGGCACTCGGTGACCTGCTGGTGCTGGGCGCCGCCCTCGTCCGCTCGGCGTACGTCCTCGCGATGGCTCGCACCCGGGCCGTCCGCGACATCGACGTGCTCGCCGTCACCTGGGTCCAACTCGCGGTGGCCACCGGCGTGTTCGCCGCCGTCGCGTTCCTGGTCGGACCCGCGCCGTGGACGGTCGCGCGTTCGTACGGGGCCGGCCAGTGGGGCTGGCTGCTGCACCTGTCCTTGTTCTGCACCCTGTTCGCCTTCTTCGTCCAGATGTGGGCCGTGCGGGCCACGTCGCCCTCGCGGGTGAGCCTGCTGCTCGGGACCGAGCCGCTCTGGGCCGCCGTCTTCGGCATCACCGTGGCCGGGAACTGCATGGGACCGCTCGCCCTGCTCGGCGGAGCCCTGGTGCTGGTCGCGACCGAGTGGGGCCGGCGCACCGCCCCCGTACCCGCCCCCGCCCCGGCTGTCGCCCCCGCCCCGGCGCCGCGCCCGGCCGGGGGCGAGGACGAGAGCGGGGCCGACGCGGTGGGGCCGGGCGCGGAGCCGGCCGCGGTGTGACCCGTCGTCCTCGTCACCGGCGCGGCCGCAGCGTCCGGCGGGCGTAGTCGAGGGCGACCGCGCCGAGCAGCGGGCCCCAGGCGACCAGGGGCAGGTAGGCGAGCGTCATCACCACGGCGGCGAAGCCGTGCGGGGAATCCGGCTCGGCCAGGTTGTGCGCCCAGCCGCCGAGCAGTGCGGCCGTGCCGACGTAGGTGAGGACCGCCGAGCCCAGCAGCGCCGGGACGATCGCGGCGAGCGGCCGGACCCGACGGCCGCCTATCAGGGGGATCCACCGGGGCGCCACCAGCCCCCAGGGCCGGACCAGGCCCAGGGTCAGGAAGGCCAGCGCCTCCGCCAGGGCGCTCAGCGCCACGCAGTAGACCGTGCCCCAGCCCGGCTGGTGCGCGCCGTACGCCGCGGCCGTCGCGCCGGAGAAGCCGACCGGGACGCCGAAGCCGAAGGCGATCCGCCACAGCCCCGAGGGGATGGTGCTGAGGACTGCGGCCCCGGCGGCGAGCCGGGCCCAGCGCGGGGCGGGCGGGACGTTCGGGGCCGCCGCCGCGGCCCGGTGGGCGGTGCCGCGGGCGGTGATCACGAGCTTCGACATGGTGGTGGACTCCCTTCGGCTCCGGCCTCCGTGGCCGGTGCGATGACTCAAGACTGGAGGCCCGCCAGGGGTTCGCGGCAGATGCCGATCGGGCTGTTCCTCCTGCTCAACCGGCCTTTGAAATATGCCGATCGGCACAGGCGCGCCGCCCGGGCGGCGTCGTAGTGTGACGGCAGTCGAAGGGTCGAGAAGGGGTGATGACGATGACTCAGATCCTGTCCGGGATCGTCCTGGTCCTGGTGCCGCCGGCCTGGGTGGCGCGGGGGCGGTACGGGGCGGCGGCCGTCACCATGGCGCTCGGGGCGGCGTCGGTCGTGGTCACGGTCGCCGTCTGGCTCCTCGGCCGCTGGACGGAGGGGCAGCGGTGGGCCGGGCTGGCGGGCCTGGTCGAGCTGGCCGTCCTGCTGCTGTCGGTGGTCGTCAGCCTGCGCGCCGAGGACGGCCCGCGGTGCGCGGCGGCGGCCTGGACGGCCTGCGGAGCGGTCGCCCTCTGGCCGTCCCGGTTCGCGTTCGTCGAGGGGCCCGCGGACACGCTCACGCTCTTCGGGTTCGGATCGATGCTCTCCCTGCCGGCCGTCCTGGTCGGGCTCTACCTGCGGGGCCTGGACGAGGGGCGCCGCGAGGCGGTGGCCGAGGCCAGGCGGGCGCAGCGGCTCGAACTGGCCCACGACCTTCACGACTTCGTGGCGCACGATGTCAGCGGCATGGTCGCCCAGGCCCAGGCGGGGGCCTATCTGGCGGGGATCGATCCGGCCGGCGCGGCCGAGATGTTCCAGCGAATAGAGCAGGCCGGGCAGCGGGCGCTGGCCTCGCTGGACCGGACGGTACAGCTGCTGCGCAGCGAGGAGCAGGGCGGCCGCGGTCCGCAGCCCGGACTCGCCGAACTCGCCGAGGTGGCCGAGCGGTTCACCGCGACGGGCGGCGTGAACGTCCGCCTGGAGCTGCCGGAGGAGCCGGTGCCGCGCGAGGTGGAGGGCACCGTCCACCGGATCGTGGTCGAGTCCCTGACCAATGTCCGGCGGCACGCTCCGGCCGCGCGGGCGGTCGAGATCCGGGCCCGCCGCAGCGGTGGACGGCTGGAGCTGACCGTGACCAACGACGGTCGGGCACCGGGCCCGGCGGGGCGGCCGCGCCGGGGCGGCGGCAGCGGACTGCCGGGGTTGGCGGCCCGGGTGGAGGCCCTCGGCGGTTCGCTGGAAGCCGGTCCGTACGAGCGGGAGGCCTGGCGGGTGACGGCGGTGCTGCCGCTGGAGGAGGCCGGCACGGGGCCGGCGTGATAGGAGCCGACGAAGGTCGGCAACGGGGAGAGGTGCGGGACATGGGCAGTGGCACAGGGCCGGTTCGGATCCTGATCGCGGACGACCAGGCGGATGTCCGCAGCGCGTTCCGGATGATCCTGGACGTCCAGCCGGACATGGTGGTGGTTGCGGAGGCGGCGGACGGCGCCGCGGCGGTGGCGGAGGCACGGAGGCTGCGGCCGGACGTGGTGCTCGCGGACATCCGGATGCCGAAGCTCGACGGCCTGGAGGTCACACGCCAGTTGACCGACCAGTGCAAGGTGATCGTGGTGACCACCTTCGACCTGGACGAGTACGTGCACACGGCGCTGCGGCACGGAGCGGCCGGGTTCCTGCTGAAGCGCTCGGGGCCGGTGCTGCTGATCGAGGCGGTCCGGGCGGCGATGGCCGGGGACGCGTTGATCAGCCCGCAGGTCACCGTCCGGCTGCTGCGGCACATGGCACTCCCGGGCGCGGAGTCGAAGCCGGCGCTGAGGTCGGGGCCGGGCACGAAGGCGGCCACGGCGGCTTCGCAGCCGACAGCCGGGCCGACGGAGGAACTGACCACGAGAGAAAGGGAGATCGCCGAGCTGGTGGCAGACGGTGCGACCAACGCCGAGATCGGCGCAGGGCTGTTCATCTCACCGGGGACGGTGAAGAACCACCTCGCCAACGTCCAGCGCAAGATCGGCGCCCGCAACCGGGTGGGCATCGCGGCCTGGGTCTGGGAGCAGACGGCCGGCCGCCAGTAGCGGGCCCCGCCCCGGAGCACGAGGGCCCGCGGCCCCGGCGGGCACCGTCGGAGCGGGACGGCGGGCGCGCGGGAGAGGGGGAAGGGAACCCCGCCCGACGGCAGGCTCGCGCGCTTGTGAACGAAGGGTCAAGCGAGCGTTCGGGCCCCGCCACCCCTGCGAGTGAGCCGCTATAACACGTCAACATGACGTCTGAAAATTTGCTCCCTACGACGCATAGTTGATATAGGAACACGCCCCTGACCTGCCACTTCACAAGTAAATGCGACCGCTTGTGATCGTTTGACTGCTTTGCGTCGACAAATCTGGGCATGCTCACATTCGACCCCATTTACAGGGTGTCGTAGATCACAAAGATGGCGTTGAACTGCGTGTCGCAGATCACAAGCCGACGGGCATAAGATGCGCTCGTTCCAGGCTTTGTGAACTGCCTCACATGAGGTGGATCTCGGGAACCGGAACGCGGGTTCACCTCAGTGTGACCTGCCGGTTCCGATCTGCAGTCAAGGACGACTGGACGGAGGGAGCGGGGGCTATGAATGCCTACGCGCCGATCCTCGTACTCGGTGCCATCGCGGCGGCGTTCGCGGTCGGCTCCGTCGTGATGGCCTCACTCACCGGCCCCAAGCGCTACAACCGGGCCAAGTTGGAGGCGTACGAGTGCGGCATCGAGCCGACCCCGCAGCCCGTGGGCGGCGGTCGGTTCCCGATCAAGTACTACCTGACGGCGATGCTCTTCATCGTCTTCGACATCGAGATCGTCTTCCTCTACCCCTGGGCGGTGACCTTCGACGCCCTGGGGATCTTCGGGCTGGTCGAGATGCTCCTGTTCATCGCCACCGTCTTCGTCGCGTACGCCTACGTGTGGCGGCGCGGCGGTCTGGAGTGGGACTGAGCGCGGGGTGGTCAGAGCGCGGGGTGGTGGCCCACCCGTCCGCCGGCTGAGCACCCGCTTGTGAACGAGCGGACAAGCCAGAACCGGCCCACGTATCAGAGGACTTGAGGGCATTGAGAGGGATCTGATGGGAATCGAGGAGAAGCTGCCGAGCGGCTTTCTGCTCACGACCGTGGAGACGGCCGCCGGCTGGGTGCGCAAGGCGTCACTCTTCCCGGCCACCTTCGGTCTGGCCTGCTGCGCGATCGAGATGATGACCACCGGGGCGGGCCGCTACGACCTGGCCCGGTTCGGCATGGAGGTCTTCCGGGGCTCCCCCCGGCAGGCCGATCTGATGATCGTGGCGGGCCGGGTGAGTCAGAAGATGGCCCCGGTGCTGCGCCAGGTGTACGACCAGATGCCCAACCCCAAGTGGGTCATCTCGATGGGTGTCTGCGCTTCGTCCGGCGGGATGTTCAACAACTACGCGATCGTCCAGGGCGTCGACCACATCGTCCCGGTGGACATCTACCTGCCCGGTTGTCCGCCCCGTCCGGAGATGCTGATGGACGCCATCCTGAAGCTGCACGACAAGATCCAGCACGAGCCGCTGGGCGTGAACAGGCGCCGGGCCGAGGAGCTCGGCGAGGCGCTCGCCCTCAAGGCCACCCCGATCAGCGAGATGCGGGGGCAGCTGCGATGAACGAGCAGGTACCCGAGACCCGCCGCGAGCAGCCGGTCCGCGAGATCCCGGTCGAGGTGGTCGGCCGCCGCCAGGGCATGTTCGGTGCCGAGGGCAGTGGCGACACCTCCGGCTTCGGCGGTCTGGCCGCCCCGATCGTGCTGCCCGGTCCGAGTGAACGCCCGTACGGCGGCTGGTTCGACGAGGTCGCCGACGAGCTGGAGGGCGCCCTGGAGGAGCAGGGCCTGGACCCGGTCGAGGTGATCGAGAGGACGGTGGTCGACCGCGGCGAGATCACCTTCCACATCGAGCGCGACCACCTGCTGAGGACCGCCCGGATCCTGCGCGACGACCCGGCGCTGCGCTTCGAGCTCTGCCTGGGGGTGAGCGGCGTGCACTACCCCGGCGACAAGGGCCGCGAGCTGCACGCGGTCTACCACCTGCGCTCGATCACCCACGGCAGGCTGATCCGGCTGGAGGTCACCGCGCCCGACGCCGATCCGCGCGTCCCCTCCGTGGTGAGCGTCTACCCGACCAACGACTGGCACGAGCGCGAGGCCTACGACTTCTTCGGCCTGGTCTTCGAGGGCCACCCGGCGCTCACCCGGATCATGATGCCGGACGACTGGCTGGGCCACCCGCAGCGCAAGGACTACCCGCTCGGCGGCATCCCCGTCGAGTACAAGGGCGCCCAGATCCCGGCTCCCGACCAGCGGAGGTCGTACAGCTGATGAACACCCAGCACTATGGAGAGACCGAGGAAGCCGACGCCCGCGAGACCACCGAGGGCCGGGTCTTCACCGTCACCGGCGGCGACTGGGGCGAGGTGGTCGAGGCGGTCGGCCGGGCCGACGACGAGCGCATCATCGTCAACATGGGCCCCCAGCACCCGTCCACCCACGGCGTGCTGCGGCTGATCCTGGAGATCGACGGCGAGACGGTGAAGGAGGCCCGCTGCGGCATCGGCTACCTCCACACCGGCATCGAGAAGAACATGGAGTTCCGCAGCTGGGTCCAGGGCACCACCTTCGTGACCCGCATGGACTACCTGACCCCGCTGTTCAACGAGACGGCCTACTGCCTGGCGGTCGAGAAGCTGCTCGGCATCACCGGCGACGTCCCGGACCGCGCCAACGTCATCCGGGTGATGATGATGGAGCTCAACCGGATCGCCTCGCACCTGGTCTGCCTGGCCACCGGCGGCATGGAGATCGGTTCCACCACCCTGATGATCTACGGCTTCCGGGACCGCGAACTGATCCTGGACGTCTTCGAGCTGGTCACCGGCCTGCGCATGAACCACGCGTACGTGCGCCCCGGCGGCCTCGCCCAGGACCTGCCGCCCGGCGCGGTCGACCAGATCCGCGAGGCGGTCAAGGTCTTCCGCTCCCGGATGCACGAGTACGACAAACTCGCCACCGGCAACCCGGTGTTCAAGGCCCGCCTGGTCGACGTCGGCTTCCTGGACCTGCCCGGCTGCCTGGCCCTCGGCGCCACCGGTCCGATCCTGCGCGCCACCGGCCTGCCGCACGACCTGCGCAAGACCGACCCGTACTGCGGTTACCAGGACTACGACTTCGAGGTCGCGATCGCGGAGAGCGCCGACTCCTACGGCCGCTTCCTGATCCGCCTGGAGGAGATGAAGCAGTCGCTGCGGATCGTCGAGCAGTGCCTGGACCGGCTGCGGCCCGGCCCGGTCATGGTGGCCGACAAGAAGATCGCCTGGCCGGCCCAACTGGCCGTCGGCCCGGACGGGATGGGCAACTCCCTCGACCACATCCGCAAGATCATGGGCACCTCGATGGAGGCCCTGATCCACCACTTCAAGCTGGTCACCGAGGGCTTCCGGGTCCCGGTCGGCCAGGCGTACGCGGCGGTCGAGTCGCCCAAGGGCGAGCTGGGCGTGCACGTGGTCAGCGACGGCGGGACGCGTCCGTACCGGGTCCACTTCCGGGACCCGTCGTTCACCAATCTGCAGACGATGGCGGCGATGTGCGAGGGCGGCCAGGTGGCCGACGTGATCGTCGCGGTGGCCGGGATCGACCCGGTGATGGGAGGCGTGGACCGGTGACCAACGTCGAACTCGGACTGCCGGCACTGCCGGCCGCACCGTACCCCGAGGAGGTGCGTGCCCGGCTGGCCGCCGACGCAGCCGAGCTGATCGCCCGCTACCCGCAGGCCCGCTCGGCGCTGCTGCCGCTGCTGCACCTGGTGCAGGCGGAGGAGGGCTTCGTCAGCCCGACCGGGATCCGCTTCTGCGCCGAACAGCTGGACCTCACCACCGCCGAGGTCACCGCGGTCGCGACCTTCTACACCATGTACCGGCGCCGCCCGGCCGGGAAGTACCACGTCGGGGTCTGCACCAACACCCTGTGCGCGGTGCTCGGCGGCGACCAGATCTTCGCCGAGCTCCAGGAGCACCTGGGCGTCCGCAACAACGAGACCACCGAGGACGGCGAGGTCTCGATCGAGCACATCGAGTGCAACGCGGCCTGCGACTACGCGCCCGTGGTGATGGTCAACTGGGAGTTCTTCGACAACCAGACCCCGGACAGCGCGCGGCAGTTGGTCGACGACCTGCGGGCCGGCCGCGAGGTCCGCCCCACCCGCGGTGCCCGGCTGTGCGGCTTCAAGGAGACCTCCCGGATCCTGGCCGGCTTCCCCGACGAGCGCCCGGGGGCCAACGACGAGTCCGGCGCCGGCGGCGCGCCCTCCCTGGCCGGCCTGCGGCTGGCCCGCGGCGAGGCGCTGCCCGGCGCCCCCGGCACCAAGGTGGTCGCCCCGCGCCCCGAATCCCCGCGCTCCGACGCACCCCGCCCCGATGCACCCCGCCCCGAGGCCAACGGCCAGGCAGGCAACGGCCAGGCGGCCAACGGCCAAACGGGCAACACCCAGGCGGGCAACGGCCAGGAAGGGAGCGAAGCGTGATGACCTCCGCCGAGCCGGCCGAGAAGCTGCTCACCCCGGTCCTGTCCGACTCCTGGGACGACAGCCGTCCCTGGACGCTCGACACCTACCGCCGCCACCACGGCTACGAGGGCCTCAAGGCGGCCCTCGCCATGCCGCCGGACGACGTGATCGCCCTGGTCAAGGACTCCGGCCTGCGCGGCCGCGGCGGCGCCGGCTTCCCCACCGGGATGAAGTGGCAGTTCATCCCGCAGAACGACGGCAAGCCGCACTACCTGGTGGTCAACGCGGACGAGTCCGAGCCGGGCACCTGCAAGGACATCCCGCTGCTGTTCGCCAACCCGCACGCGCTGATCGAGGGCATGATCATCGCCTCCTACGCGATCCGCTGCGACCACGCCTTCATCTACCTGCGCGGCGAGGTCGTCCCGGTGCTGCGCCGGCTGCACGCGGCCGTCGCCGAGGCGTACGGGGCGGGGCTGCTGGGCCGGAACATCCTCGGCTCGGGCGTCGACCTGGACATCACCGTGCACGCCGGCGCCGGCGCCTACATCTGCGGCGAGGAGACGGCGCTGCTGGACTCGCTGGAGGGCCGCCGCGGCCAGCCCAGGCTGCGGCCCCCGTTCCCGGCCATCGCCGGCCTGTACGCCTGCCCGACGGTGGTCAACAACGTCGAGTCGATCGCCTCGGTGCCGCCGATCCTGTCCCGCGGCAAGGAGTGGTTCAAGGCCCTGGGCACCGAGAAGTCCCCCGGCTTCACGCTCTACTCGCTCTCCGGCCACGTCACCAACCCCGGCCAGTACGAGGCCCCGCTCGGCGTCACGCTGCGCCAGCTGCTCGACCTCAGCGGCGGCGTCCGCGCCGGGCACCGGCTGAAGTTCTGGACCCCGGGCGGCTCCTCCACCCCGATGTTCACCGACGAGCACCTCGACGTCCCGCTGGACTACGAGGGCGTCGGGGCGGCCGGCTCGATGCTCGGCACCAAGGCGCTCCAGGTCTTCGACGAGACCACCTGCGTGGTGCGGGCCGTCACCCGCTGGACGGAGTTCTACGCCCACGAGTCCTGCGGCAAGTGCACCCCCTGCCGCGAGGGCACCTACTGGCTGGTCCAGCTGCTCAAGCGGATCGAGGCGGGCCAGGGCGTCGACGGGGACCTGGAGAAGCTCCTCGACATCGCCGACAACATCAACGGCAAGTCCTTCTGCGCCCTGGGCGACGGCGCGGCCAGTCCGATCGTCTCCTCGCTCCAGCACTTCCGGGCCGAGTACGAGCAGCACCTGGCCGAGCGCCGCTGCCCGTTCGACCCGGCCGCCTCCACCGTCTGGGCCGACGGCCCCCGCCCCGGCCACCAGTCCGCCACCGAAAGGGAGGTGCACGCGTGACGATCACAGAGCCAACGGCCTCCGAGACAGCGGTCGAACTGGTCACGCTCACCATCGACGGCGTCGAAGTGCGGGTCCCCAAGGGAACGTTGGTGATCAGGGCCGCCGAGACCATCGGCACCCAGATCCCGCGCTTCTGCGACCACCCGCTGCTCGACCCGGCCGGCGCCTGCCGCCAGTGCATCGTCGAGGTCGAGGGCCAGCGCAAGCCGGTCGCCTCCTGCACCATCCCGGTGGCCGAGGGCATGGTGGTGCGCACCCAGCTCAGCTCGCCGGTGGCCGAGAAGGCCCAGCGCGGCGTGATGGAGCTGCTGCTGATCAACCACCCGCTGGACTGCCCGGTCTGCGACAAGGGCGGTGAGTGCCCGCTGCAGAACCAGGCGATGAGCAGCGGCGCCGCCGACTCCCGCTTCGAGGGGATGAAGCGCACCTACGAGAAGCCGGTGCCGATCAGCAGCCAGGTGCTGCTGGACCGCGAGCGCTGCGTGCTGTGCGCGCGCTGCACCCGCTTCTCGCAGCAGATCGCCGGGGACCCGTTCATCGACCTGGTGGAGCGCGGGGCGCTGCAGCAGGTCGGCACCGGCGAGGGCGACGACTTCGAGTCGTACTTCTCCGGGAACACCATCCAGATCTGCCCGGTGGGCGCGCTCACCTCGGCGGCGTACCGGTTCCGCTCGCGCCCCTTCGACCTGGTCTCCTCGCCGAGCGTGTGCGAGCACTGCGCCTCGGGCTGCGCGCAGCGCACCGACCACCGGCGCGGCAAGGTGCTGCGCCGGCTGGCGGGCGAGGACCCGGCGGTGAACGAGGAGTGGAACTGCGACAAGGGCCGCTTCGCCTTCCGCTACGCCCAGCAGCGCGACCGGCTGACCACCCCGCTGGTGCGGGTGGACGGCGAGCTGGTGCCGGCCTCCTGGCCGGAGGCGCTGGCCCGGGCGGCCGAGGGGCTGCGCGGGGTCCGGACGGGGGTGCTGGCCGGCGGCCGGGTGACGGTCGAGGACGCCTACGCGTACGGGAAGTTCGCGCGGGTGGTGCTGGGCACCAACGACGTGGACTTCCGGGCCCGCCCGCACAGCGGCGAGGAGGCGGACTTCCTGGCCGCGGCGGTGGCCGGGCGGGGCGTCGACGTGGACGGCACCGGGGTGTCGTACGAGGACCTCGACCGGGCTCCGGCGGTGCTGCTGGCGGGCTTCGAGCCGGAGGAGGAGTCGCCGATCGTCTTCCTGCGGCTGCGCAAGGCGACCCGGGCGACGGGCCTGAAGGTGTTCTCGGTGGCCGCGTTCGGCTCCCGGGGCCTGGCGAAGCTGCGCGGGGCGCTGCTGCCGGCCGCCCCCGGCACCGAGCCGGAGTGGTTCGCGGCGCTGGCGGCGGACGAGCCGCTGAACGACGACGCGGGCCGGGCGGCCGAACTGCTGCGCACCCCGGGCGCGGTGATCCTGGCGGGCGAGCGGCTGGCCGCCGTCCCGGGCGGGCTGACGGCGGTGCTGCGGCTGGCGCACGCGACGGGCGCGAGGCTCGCCTGGGTGCCGCGCCGGGCCGGTGAGCGCGGGGCCGTCGAGGCGGGCGTGCTGCCGGGCCTGCTGCCCGGCGGGCGTCCGGTGGCCGTTCCGGCGGCCCGGGCGGAGGCGGCGGCGGTGTGGGGCGGCGCCGAGCCGCCGTCCCGGCCGGGCCGGGACACCGACGGGATCCTGGCGGCGGCCGTGGCGGGCGAGTTGGACGCGCTGCTGGTCGGCGGCGTGGACCCGGACGACCTGCCGGATCCGGCGCTGGCGGACGAGGCGCTGGCGACGGTGCCGTTCCTGGTGTCGCTGGAGCTGCGGCCCTCGGCGGTGACGGCGCGGGCCGACGTGGTGCTGCCGGTGGCGGCGGTGGCGGAGAAGGCCGGCACCTTCCTGGACTGGGAGGGCCGGGTGCGGATGTTCGAGTCGGCGCTCAAGCCGGACCAGCAGATGGGCCGTCACCTCCAGCCGGACCTGCGGGTGCTGGGCATGCTGGCCGACGCGCTGGGCCACCGGCTGGGCCTGCCGGACGTCCGGGCGGCCCGGCTGGAGCTGGACCGCTTCGCCCCCTGGGAGGGCGACCGCACGGCCGACCCGGCGGCGCACCCGGGCCTGCTGCCCCGACCGGCCACCGGCCAGGCGGTGCTGGCGGGTTGGCGCCTGCTGCTGGACAACGGCGTGCTGCAGCAGGGGGACCCGCACCTGGCGGGCACCCGGCACCGGGCGGTGGCCCGGATCTCGGCGGAGACGGCCAAGGAGATCGGCGCCGAGGCGGCCGAGGAGCTGCGGCTGACCGGTCCGGCCGGATCGCTGACCCTGCCGCTGGAGGTCACCGACTCGATCCCGGACCGCACGGTCTGGGTCCCGCTCGACTCCACGCCGGGCGGCGCCCACCGCGCGCTCGGCACCACCGTCGGCCACCTGGTCACGATCGCCGCGGCCGAGTCGGAACCCGAGCCCGAACCCGAGCCCGAAGTCGGACCCGGACCCGAAGTCGGACCCGGACCCGAAGTCGGACCCGGACCCGAAGTCGGACCCGCACCCGGGGCCGGCTCCGAACCCGGGGCCGCGGACGAGACCGCCGGCGACGGCACAGGGGAGGACCGATGACGTCGCAGCCGTACGAGACGCTCCACTTCTTCGGGCAGGACCCGTGGTGGCTGGTGCTGCTGAAGGCGGTGTTCTGCTTCGCCTTCCTGGTCCTGACGGTGCTGATCGCGATCGTCTGGGAGCGCAAGGTGGTGGCCTGGATGCAGCTGCGCATCGGGCCCAACCGGCACGGCCCGTGGGGCCTGCTGCAGTCGCTGGCGGACGGCGTGAAGCTGGCGCTGAAGGAAGACCTGGTGGTCAAGGGCTCGGACAAGGTGGTCTACATCCTGGCCCCGATCGTCTGCGCCATCCCCGCGTTCATGGCCTTCGCGGTGATCCCGTTCGGTCCGGCCGGCAACGAGGTGTCGATCTTCGGCACCCGTACGCCGCTCCAGCTGACGGACTTCCCGGTCGCGCTGCTGTACGTCCTGGCGACGGCCTCGGTGGGCATCTACGGCATCGTGCTGGCCGGCTGGTCCTCGGGTTCGACGTACCCGCTGCTGGGCGGGCTGCGCTCGTCCGCGCAGATGATCAGCTACGAGATCGCGATGGGCCTGTCCTTCGCTGCGGTGTTCATCTACTCGGGCTCGATGTCGACCTCGGAGATCGTGGCGCACCAGCAGCCGACCTGGTTCGCGGCGCTGCTGCCGGTGTCGTTCATCGTCTACATCATCGCGATGGTCGGCGAGACCAACCGGGCGCCGTTCGACCTGCCGGAGGCCGAGGGCGAGCTGGTCGGCGGCTTCAACACCGAGTACTCCTCGCTGAAGTTCGCGATGTTCATGCTGGCCGAGTACGTGAACATGGTGACGGTCTCGGCGGTGGCCTCGACCCTCTTCCTGGGCGGCTGGCGGGCCCCGTGGCCGGTGACGACCTTCTGGGAGGGCGCCAACCACGGCTGGTGGCCGATGCTGTGGATCACGCTGAAGATCCAGCTGCTGCTGTTCTTCTTCATCTGGCTGCGCGGCACGCTGCCCCGGCTCCGCTACGACCAGTTCATGAAGCTGGGCTGGAAGGTGCTGATCCCGGTCTCGCTGGTGTGGCTGGTGCTGATCGCGAGCGTGCGGGCGCTGCGCAACGAGGGTTACGGCTTCGGCCAGGTGGTGCTGTACGTGGGCGCCCCGGTCGGGGCGGTGCTGCTGCTGGCGCTGCTGCGGGACTTCCTGAGGAAGCAGCCGGAGCCCGGGGAGGCCCCGCCAGGCGCGGGCCCGGCCCGGCCGAAGGACGGGGGGGAGTTCGACCCGATGGCGGGCGGCTACCCCGTCCCGCCGCTGCCCGGCCAGGTGCTCCCGCCGGTGCCGCGCCGCCGCAGCCGTGCCCCGAAGCAACTCCAGGACGCCCTCAACGGGGCCGACCATTCCGAAGGGAGCTGAACCGAGATGTCCGACCAGTCCGATCGAACGGGCCACGCCGAACGGGGCGACCGTCCGTCGATCCTCGGCCCGGCCGCCGGCTTCGGCGTGACCTTCAAGGCCATGTTCAAGAAGCGGCTCACCGAGCAGTACCCGGAGCAGAAGAAGCCCACCGCTCCGCGCTTCCACGGCCGCCACCAGCTGAACCGGCACCCGGACGGCCTGGAGAAGTGCGTCGGCTGCGAGCTGTGCGCGTGGGCCTGCCCGGCCGACGCGATCTACGTGGAGGGCGCGGACAACCGGGACGAGGAGCGCTACTCCCCGGGTGAGCGCTACGGCGCGGTGTACCAGATCAACTACGCCCGCTGCATCCTGTGCGGGCTGTGCATCGAGGCCTGCCCGACCAGGGCGCTGACCATGACCAACGAGTACGAGCTGGCCGACTCCTCCCGGCGGGACCTCATCTTCACCAAGGAGCAGCTGCTGGTGGGCCTGTCCGAGGGCATGGTCGACACCCCGCACGCGATCTTCCCGGGCACCGACGAGGGCGCGTACTACCGGGGCGAGGTCACCTCGGCGGCGCCGGGGACGGTCCAGCAGGAGCGCACCGAGCGGGACAAGGAGGTGCAGCAGTGATCGCGCGGCTGGCGGAGGCGACCGGGACGACCTCGACGGGCGAGGCCGTCCAGTTCTGGGTGCTCGCGGTGATCGCGGTCGGCGGCGCGCTCGGCATGGTGCTGATGCGCAAGGCCGTGCACAGCGCGCTCTGCCTGGCGGCCACCATGATGGCGCTGGCGGTCTGTTACATGGCCCAGGGCGCGGTGTTCCTGGGCGTGGTGCAGATCGTGGTCTACACCGGCGCGATCATGATGCTGTTCCTGTTCGTGGTGATGCTGGTCGGCGTCACCGGTGAGGACTCGCTGAAGGAGCAGCTGAAGGGCCAGCGGTTCGCCGCGGCGCTGTGCGGGCTGGGCTTCGGCGTGCTGCTGATCGCCGGGATCGCCAACGCGAAGCTGGACCACTTCACCGGGCTGTCCGAGGCGAACGCCGAGGGCAACGTGCCGGGCCTGGCCCGGCTGATCTTCACCCGCTACGTGTGGGCCTTCGAGGTCACCGGCGCGCTGCTGATCACCGCGGCGATCGGCGCGATGGTGCTGACCCACCGGGAGCACGTGAAGGCGCCGAAGACGCAGCGCGAGCTGGCCGCGCAGCGGGTCGTGGACAACATCCAGCTGCCGCCGCTGCCGGCGCCGGGCGTGTACGCCCGGCACAACGCGGTGGACGTGCCGGGGCTGCTGCCGGACGGCACGATCGCCGAGGACTCGGTGATGGCGACGCTGCGCGAGCGCGGCCAGGTCCGGGACGTCAGCCAGGCGATGCTGCGGCGGATGGCGGAGCTGGAGAACAGCACGGCGGACTGGCTGGGCCGTCCGTCCTCGGAGCGGCCGGCCGTGAAGGCCCCGCGCAAGTCGCTGGAGCCGGTGCCGGCCAACGGCGCCCCGCTGCCGGCCAACGGCGCCCCGCTGCCGGCGAACGGCGGGGCGGTGACGGCGAAGGGGTCGGCGAACGGGCCGGCGAACGGCGGGCCGGTGCCGGCGAACAACGTGAAGCACCCGGCCGACGAGGAGGGCGCGGAGTGAACCCGGTCAACTACCTCTACCTGTCGGCCCTGTTGTTCACCATCGGAGCGGCCGGGGTGCTGGTCCGACGCAACGCGATCGTGCTGTTCATGTGCGTGGAGCTGATGCTGAACGCCTCGAACCTCGCCCTGGTGACCTTCTCCCGGCTGCACGGGACCTTGGACGGCCAGATCATCGCGTTCTTCACGATGGTGGTCGCGGCGGCCGAGGTCGTGGTCGGCCTCGCCATCATCGTCTCCATCTTCCGGACCAGGCACTCCGCTTCGGTCGACGACAGCAACCTGATGAAGCTGTAGGCGGAGGGCCCTCGGTGAAATCTCTCATTCCGCTGCTGGTGGCGGCTCCACTGGCGGGCGCCGCCCTGCTGCTGCTCGGCGGCCGGGCGCTGGACCGCTTCGGCCACTGGCTGGCCACCGCGCTCGCGGCGCTCTCGTTCGGCTTCGGCCTGGCCCTGTTCTCGGACATGCTCGGCCGTGACGCCGAGCACCGGGCGGTCACCCGGCACCTGTTCAGCTGGATCCCGGTGAACGGCTTCCAGGCCGATATCTCCTTCCGGCTCGACCAGCTGTCGATGACCTTCGTCCTGCTGATCACCGGTGTCGGCACGCTGATCCACCTCTACTCGGTCGGCTACATGGCGCACGACGAGCGCCGGCGCCGCTTCTTCGCGTACCTGAACCTGTTCCTGGCCGCCATGCTGCTGCTGGTGGTCGCGGACAACTACCTGCTGCTGTACTTCGGCTGGGAGGGCGTGGGCCTGGCCTCGTACCTCCTGATCGGCTTCTGGCAGCACAAGCCGAGTGCGGCGACGGCGGCGAAGAAGGCCTTCATCGTCAACCGGGTCGGCGACATGGGCCTGTCCATCGCGATCATGCTGATGTTCGCCGAGTTCGGCTCCTTCGCCTTCGACCCGGTCTTCGGCGGTGCCCACCAGGCGAGCGAGGGCAAGCTGACGGCGATCGGCCTGATGCTGCTGCTGGCGGCCTGCGGCAAGTCGGCGCAGGTGCCGCTGCAGTCCTGGCTCGGGGACGCGATGGAGGGCCCGACCCCGGTGTCGGCGCTGATCCACGCGGCCACCATGGTGACCGCGGGCGTCTACCTGATCACCCGCTCCTCGGCGGTCTTCGACCTGGCGCCGGACGCGCAGACCGCCGTGGTGGTGGTCGGCGCGGTCACGCTGCTGTTCGGTGCGATCGTCGGTTGCGCCAAGGACGACATCAAGAAGGCGCTGGCCGGCTCGACGATGTCGCAGATCGGCTACATGGTGCTGGCGGCCGGGCTCGGCCCGATCGGCTACGCCTTCGCGATCATGCACCTGGTGACCCACGGCTTCTTCAAGGCCGGGCTGTTCCTCGGCGCCGGGTCGGTCATGCACGGCATGAACGACGAGGTGAACATGCGTCACTACGGCGGCCTGCGGAAGTACATGCCGGTCACCTTCGTCACCTTCGGCCTCGGCTACCTGGCGATCATCGGCTTCCCGGGCCTGTCCGGCTTCTTCTCCAAGGACAAGATCATCGAGGCGGCCTTCGCCAAGGGCGGCACCGAGGGCTGGATCCTCGGGGGGTGCGCGCTGGTCGGCGCGGCGGTCACCGCGTTCTACATGACCAGGGTCATGGTGCTGACCTTCTTCGGCGAGAAGCGCTGGCAGCCGGACGCGGAGGGCAACGCCCCGCACCCGCACGAGTCGCCGCGGACGATGACCGTCCCGATGGTCCTGCTGGCCTTCGGCTCGGTCTTCGCGGGCGGGCTGTTCGCCTTCAACGACTCCTTCCTGAAGTGGCTGGAGCCGGTCACCGGGCACGAGGAGGGCAACTCCCCGCTCGCCCCGCTGACCGTCACCCTGCTGACCACGGCCTGCATGCTGGCCGGCGTCGGCCTGGCGTACCTGGTGTACGGGCGCTCGCCGGTCCCGGTGGTGCCGCCGGTCGGCTCCCCGCTCACCCGGGCCGCCCGCCGCGACCTGCTGCAGGACGACTTCAACCACGCGGTGCTGGTGCGGCCGGGCTCGGCGCTCGCCGCGGCGCTGGTCTTCTTCGACAGCCGCGGCCTGGACGGCGTGGTCAACGGCCTGGCCGCCGGGATCGGCGGGCTCTCCGGCCGGCTGCGGCGGGTCCAGAACGGCTACGTCCGCTCGTACGCGCTCTCCATGTTCGGCGGCACGCTGGTGCTGGTCGCCATGACTCTCCTGATGAGGTCCACGTGATGACTCGTCCTGATATCCGTTGGGGGGCCAGGCCATGAGCTTTCTGTTGACCGCCACCTGCGCCGTCCCGGCGGCCGGTGCGGTGCTGACGGCCGCGCTGCCCGCCGGGTCCTCCGAGAGCCGGCGCAGGACCACCAAGGCCGTCGCGCTGGGCGCCTCGGCCGTCACCCTGGTGCTGGCCGCCGTGGTGGCGGCCCGGTTCGACCCGCACGGCGCCCGCTTCCAGTTGAACGAGTCGTACAGCTGGATCCGCTCCTTCGGCATCACCTTCTCGCTCGGCGTGGACGGCATCGGCGCGGTGCTCGCCCTGCTCACCGCCGTGCTCGTGCCGCTGGTGATCCTCGCCTCCTGGCACGACGCCGACCCGGCGCCGGCCGGGCCGGACGGCACCTTCGAGAACAAGCGCCGCACCCAGGCCTTCTTCGCCCTGATCCTGGCGGTGGAGGCGATGGTGGTCGTCTCCTTCTACGCCACCGACGTCTTCGTGTTCTACGTGTTCTTCGAAGCCATGCTGATCCCGATGTACTTCCTGATCGGCGGCTTCGGCGACCGGGCGGGCGGCCCCGAGTCGGCGCGTCAGCGCTCCTACGCGGCCGTGAAGTTCCTGCTCTACAACCTGCTCGGCGGCCTGGTGATGCTGGCCGCCGTGATCGGCCTGTACGTGACGGCGCAGGACCAGGGCTTCGGCACCTTCGACCTGCCGACGCTGACCTCGGCGATCGCCGACGGCCGGCTCCAGCTGACCGGCACCGCCGAGAAGGCGCTGTTCCTGGGCTTCTTCTTCGCCTTCGCGGTGAAGGCCCCGCTCTGGCCGCTGCACACCTGGCTGCCGAACGCGATGGGCGAGTCCACCGCCGGCACCGCGGTGCTGATCACCGCGGTGGTGGACAAGGTCGGCACCTTCGCGATGCTGCGCTTCTGCCTCGGGCTGTTCCCGAACGCCTCGAAGACCTTCGCCCCGGCGATCCTGGTCCTCGCGCTGATCGGGATCGTCTACGGCGCGCTGCTGGCGATCGGCCAGAAGGACATCAAGCGGCTGGTGGCGTACGCCTCGATCTCGCACTTCGGCTTCATCATCATGGGCGTCTTCGCCCTGACCAGCCAGGGCCAGAGCGGCGCGACCCTCTACATGGTGAACCACGGCCTGTCCACGGCGGCGTGGATGCTGGTGGCCGGCTTCCTGATCTCCCGTCGCGGCTCGCGGCTGATCGCCGACTACGGCGGCGTGCAGAAGGTCGCCCCGGTGCTGGCCGGGACGTTCCTGATCGGCAGCCTGGCCACCCTGTCGCTGCCCGGGCTGGCCCCGTTCGTCAGCGAGTTCCTGGTCCTGGTGGGCACCTTCACCCGCTACCCGGCGATCGGGATCGTGGCCACCTTCGGCATCGTGCTGGCCGCGCTGTACGCCCTGCTGCTGTACCAGCGCACCATGACCGGCCCGGTGAAGGACGGGGTGCGCACGATGCCCGACCTCAAGGCCCGCGAACTCGCCGTGGTCGGCCCGCTGGTGGCGCTGACCATCCTGCTCGGCGTCTACCCGAAGCCGCTCACCGACCTGGTCAACCCCTCGGTGAACGCGACGCTCTCGCAGGTCCACCAGACCGACCCGGCGCCGGCCCACCCGGTCGCCGCCACCTCAGGAGGTGAGCAGAAGTGAGTGCCACCGCAGTGCTCGCCGCCGCCGGCGGCAACACCCCCAGCATCCCGGCGCCGCACATCGAGTACGGCCAGCTCTCCCCGATGCTCGTGGTGTTCGCGGCCGCCGTGGCCGGCGTCCTGGTGGAGGCCTTCGTGCCCCGCCGGTACCGGCACTGGACCCAGGTGACGCTCGCCCTGGCCGGGCTGGTCGGCGCCTTCGTCGCCGTGGTGGTGCTGGCCGTGCAGAGCCACGGCTTCACCCGGATCGACCTGCTGGCCATGGAGTCCGTCGCGATGGACGGCCCGGCGCTGTTCCTCCAGGGCGTGATCCTGCTGGCCTCCGTGGTCGCGGTGCTCACCTACGCCGAGCGGAGGCTGGAGCCCAAGGCCGGCGGTCTGCCCGCCGACGCCTTCGCCGCCCAGGCCGCCGCGACCCCCGGCGGCGAGCAGGAGCGGGCCGCGGTCCGGGCCGGCTTCGCCACCAGCGAGGTCTTCCCGCTCACCATGTTCGCGGTCGGCGGCATGCTGCTGTTCCCCGCCGCCAACGACCTGCTGACCATGTTCGTGGCGCTGGAGGTCTTCTCGCTGCCGCTGTACCTGCTGTGCGCGCTGGCCCGGCGCCGCCGGCTGCTCTCCCAGGAGGCGGCGGTCAAGTACTTCCTGCTCGGCGCCTTCGCCTCGGCGTTCTTCCTGTTCGGCACCGCGCTGCTGTACGGCTACGCGGGCAGCGTGAAGCTCGGCGACATCGGGGACGTCATCTCCGGCAAGGCGATGACCACCCCCGCGCAGCTGAGCACCACCCAGAGCGACGCGCTGGTGCTGACCGGCCTGGCGATGCTGGCGGTCGGCCTGCTGTTCAAGGTCGCCGCGGTGCCCTTCCACTCCTGGACCCCGGACGTCTACCAGGGCGCGCCGACCCCGGTGACCGGCTTCATGGCGGCGGCCACCAAGGTCGCGGCCTTCGGGGCCTTCCTGCGGCTGTTCTACGTGGCCTTCCCGGGCCTGCGGCTGGACTGGCGGCCGGTGATGTGGGGCGTCGCGATCCTCACCATGGTGGTGGGCGCGGTGCTCGCGGTGACCCAGCAGGACGTCAAGCGCCTGCTGGCGTACTCCTCGATCGCGCACGCGGGGTTCATCCTGACCGGCGTGATCGCCGTCAACAAGCAGGGCATCTCCTCGGTGCTGTTCTACCTGCTGGCGTACTCCTTCGTGACGCTCGGCGCGTTCGCGGTGGTGACGCTGGTACGCGACTCCAAGGGCGAGGCGACCCACCTGTCCAGCTGGGCCGGCCTCGGGCGGCGCTCGCCGCTGGTGGCGGCGGTGTTCGCGCTGTTCCTGCTGGCCTTCGCCGGGATTCCGCTGACCTCAGGGTTCACCGGGAAGTTCGCGGTGTTCCAGGCCGCGGCCAGCGGTGGGGCGACCCCGCTGGTGGTGGTCGGTGTGCTGAGCTCGGCGGTGGCCGCGTTCTTCTACATCCGGGTCATCGTGCTGATGTTCTTCTCGGACCCCCAGCCGGGGGGCCCCACGGTGGCGGTGCCGAGCGCCTTCACGGCGACCGCGATCGGGGTGGGGGTGCTGGTCACGCTGGGTCTCGGACTGCTGCCGCAGTACTTCCTCGACCTCGCCTCCAAGGCCTCGCTGTTCGTGCGCTGACCTTTACGTCCACCGCCTCCGACCAGGGCCCCGTCCGGGCCGCGCTCAGCCCGCGCGGCCCGGACGGGTCTGTGTCGGGTACCGGGGCCGGGGGAGTTCCGGGGGCTCTCCCACCTTTATTACCAGCCGAATTCGCCCCCCACCGCCGTCCGGCCCGCGCAGCCGCCCTGACCAGGGCATCAAGCCCGATCATGACAGGATCCGCACGCCCGTGCAGTGATCCACTCGCGACCGGATACCCTGCCTGTATGGCCAGCGGCGGCACTCAGGGACCAGGCCGCTAGATCGACCAGGGACAGAGGAGTGGTCTTCGTGACCGTCGTGGAACCCTTCGGGCTCAGCGTGCAGGACCGCGACCTGACCCGGGACGTCCAGGCCGGACTGGACGCTGTGGAGGCGGCGCTCGGTGAGGCCGTCAAGAGCGACGTCCCCTTCATCACCGTCACCGCCAGTCACCTCCTCGAGGCCGGCGGCAAGCGTTTCCGCCCGCTGCTCCTGCTGCTGGCCGCCCAGTTCGGCGACCCGGGGGCGCCCGGCGTGGTGCCCGCCGCCGTGGTGGTCGAACTGACCCACCTGGCCACGCTCTACCACGACGACGTCATGGACGAGGCGCCGGTGCGCCGGGGCGCCCCGAGCGCCAACTCCCGCTGGGACAACTCGGTCGCCATCCTCACCGGCGACTTCCTGTTCTCCCGCGCCTCCCAGGTGCTCTCCGACCTCGGCCCGGAGGCCGTGCGGATGCAGGCCGAGGCCTTCGAGCGGCTGGTCACCGGCCAGATCCTGGAGACCCGCGGCCCGGGCCAGGACATGGACCCGCTGCTGCACTACCTGGACGTCCTGGAGGGCAAGACCGGCTCGCTGATCGCCGTCTCCTGCCGGATAGGAGCGCTGATGGCCGGTGCCGAGCGCGAGCTGGTGGACACCCTCGGCGAGTTCGGCGAGCGGATCGGCATCGCCTTCCAGCTGGCCGACGACGTGCTCGACATCGCCAGCGACGGCCACGAGTCCGGCAAGACCCCCGGCACCGACCTGCGCGAGGGCGTGCCGACCCTGCCGACCCTGCTGCTGCAGCAGATGCCCGCCGACCCGGCCGACCCGGACGACGCCCGGCTGCGCGAACTGCTCGACCAGGACCTCTCCGACGACGACCTGCACGCGGAGGCGCTGCGCCTGCTGCGGGCCCACCCCGCGCTGGAGCGCGCCCGCGCCGAGACCCTGCGCCGGGCCGAGGAGGCCCGGGCGTTGCTCGCGCCGCTGCCGGACTGCGCCGCGAAGGCCGCCCTGGAGGGCCTCTGCGACGCGGTGGCGATCCGCACGATGTGAGGCCCCGCTCCGGGTAGGACCCCGCTCCGGGCGGGACCGCCGGGAGCCGTCCGGGCCGGGCCGAGAGGTGGCCCGTCCCGGACCCTCCGCCCGCCCCGGGATGGGGGAGACTGACTTCCGTCAGCACACGCCTGCCCGGAAGGTCGTTATGCGTCGCGTCGTCATCGCCGAGGACTCCGTACTGCTCAGGGAGGGACTGACCCGGCTGCTCACCGATCGCGGCCTGGAGGTCGTCGCCGGGGTCGGTGACGGAGACGCCCTGGTGAAGACCATCCACGACCTGGCGGCCGCCGACGCCCTGCCGGACGTCGTGGTCTCCGACGTGCGGATGCCCCCGAACCACACCGACGAGGGCCTGCGCGCCTGTGTGGAACTGCGCGCCCGGTACCCGCAGCTGGGTGTGCTGGTGCTGTCGCAGTTCGTGGAGGAGCGCTACGCCTCGGAGCTGCTGGCCGGCTCGACCCGGGGCGTGGGGTACCTGCTGAAGGACCGGGTCGCCGAGGTGCGCGAGTTCGCCGACGCGGTGGTCCGGGTCGCCGAGGGCGGCACCGCGCTGGACCCGGAGGTGGTGCAGCAGCTCCTCAGCCGCAGCCGCAAGGGCGACGTTCTGGCCAATCTCACGCCGCGCGAGCGCGAGGTGCTCGGGCTGATGGCGGAGGGCCGCACCAACGCCGCGGTGGCCAAGCAGCTGGTGGTCTCCGACGGCGCGGTGGAGAAGCACGTCAGCAACATCTTCCTCAAGCTGGGACTGGCTCAGAGCGCCGAGGACCACCGCCGGGTGCTGGCCGTGCTCACCTACCTCAACTCCTGACGCCCTCCGGTTCCGTCGCCCCGGCGCCCGGGGCGCGCCCCCGGGAGCGCATCTCGGCCATGCGCCCGTGAGGTGCTCGCGCCCGCCCGTCCGAGCCGGAATGATCTCCGGCGGGCGGGCGTTGACGTTCATGTGCGGTGCAGCCGCGGGCCGGTGAAATAACTGCCGTGCTTCCGGTCGCCGTCGGGTCGGCCCGCATAGGATGCGAGAGGTGCACCAGGCGGACGGGGCACGGGGCCGCGCCCGCGGTGGTGCGCCCACGAGGAGGTCCGCGGCAGTGACCAGTCAGGTCGATCAGTCAGAGGCAGTGGACGGCCCGGACGGCGACGAGGCCCGCGCCGGGAGCGGAGACGCGCACGCGGGTGCGGACGCGTCCGCCGGACCGCCCGGCCCGGGCGGCCCTCCGGTGAAGCCGGGCAAGCCCATCCGCAGACTCGATCGGGTGATCATTCGCTTCGCCGGCGACTCCGGTGACGGCATGCAGCTGACCGGTGACCGTTTCACCTCGGAGACGGCGTCCTTCGGCAACGACCTGTCCACGCTGCCGAACTTCCCGGCCGAGATCCGGGCGCCCGCCGGCACCCTGCCGGGCGTCTCGTCCTTCCAACTGCACTTCGCGGACCACGACATCCTGACCCCGGGCGACGCCCCGAACGTGCTGGTCGCGATGAACCCGGCCGCGCTGAAGGCGAACGTGCCGGACCTGCCGCGCGGTGCCGAGATCATCGTCAACACCGACGAGTTCACCAAGCGGGCGCTGGCCAAGGTCGGTTACCCGGCGGACCCGCTGGGCGACGGCTCGCTGGACGGCTTCCACCTGCACAAGGTGCCGCTGACCACGCTGACCCTGGAGGCGCTCAAGGACAGCGGCCTGGCCCGCAAGGACGCCGAGCGGGCGAAGAACATGTTCGCCCTGGGCCTGCTGTCCTGGATGTACCACCGGCCCACGCACGGGACGGAGTCGTTCCTGCGCACCAAGTTCGCCAAGAAGCCGCAGATCGCCGAGGCGAACATCACCGCCTTCCGGGCGGGCTGGAACTTCGGCGAGACCACCGAGTCCTTCGCCGTCTCCTACGAGGTGCCGCCGGCCAGGCTCCCGGCCGGGCGCTACCGCAACATCTCCGGCAACCTGGCGCTGTCCTACGGGCTGATCGCCGCCTCGCGGCGCTCCGGCCTCCCGCTGTACCTGGGCTCGTACCCGATCACCCCGGCCTCGGACATCCTGCACGAGCTGAGCCGGCACAAGGACTTCGGGGTGCGCACCTTCCAGGCGGAGGACGAGATCGCCGGTGTCGGCGCGGCGCTCGGCGCCGCCTTCGGCGGGGCGCTCGGGGTGACCACCACCTCCGGGCCTGGTGTCGCGCTGAAGTCCGAGACGATCGGCCTGGCCGTCTCGCTCGAACTGCCGCTGCTGGTCGTGGACATCCAGCGCGGCGGCCCGTCCACCGGCCTGCCGACCAAGACCGAGCAGGCGGACCTGCTGCAGGCGATGTTCGGGCGCAACGGCGAGGCGCCGGTGCCGATCGTCGCCCCGGCCACGCCCGCGGAGTGCTTCGACGCGGCGCTGGAGGCGGCCCGGATCGCGGTCACCTACCGCACCCCGGTGTTCCTGCTCTCGGACGGCTACCTGGCCAACGGATCGGAGCCCTGGCGGATCCCCGAGGTCGACGAACTGCCGGAGATCGACCCGGAGTTCGCCACCGGCCCGAACCGCGAGGACGGCGCCTTCTGGCCGTACCTGCGCGATCCGCGGACCCTGGCCAGGCCCTGGGCGCTGCCCGGTACGCCCGGCCTGGAGCACCGGATCGGCGGCATCGAGAAGCAGGACGGCACCGGCAACATCTCCTACGACCCGGCCAACCACGACTTCATGGTCCGCACCCGGCAGGCCAAGGTCGACGGCATCACGGTGAAGCCGGTCGAGGTGGACGACCCGAGCGGCGACGCCCGGGTGCTGGTGCTCGGCTGGGGCTCGACGTACGGGCCGATCACCGCCGCGGTGCGCCGGGTGCGCGCGGACGGCGGCGAGGTCGCCCAGGCGCACCTGCGCAACCTCAACCCGTTCCCGGCCAACCTGGGCTCGGTGCTGCGGAGTTACGAGAAGATCATCGTTCCCGAGATGAACCTGGGGCAGCTGGCCCTGCTGCTGCGGGCGAAGTACCTGGTGGACGCCGAGTCCTACAACCAGGTGCGCGGACTGCCCTTCAAGGCGGCCCAGTTGGCGGACGTGCTGTGGGCCGCGATCGGCACCCTGGACGAGGAGGACAACCGATGAGCGAGAGCGGCTTCCCGTCCCTGCGACTGGTGCCCAAGGCCGAAGGCCCGCAGAGCGCCCGGGACTTCAAGACCGACCAGGAGGTGCGCTGGTGCCCGGGCTGCGGGGACTACGCGATCCTGGCGGCGGTGCAGTCCTTCATGCCGGAGCTGGGCATCAGGCGCGAGAACACGGTGTTCGTCTCCGGCATCGGCTGCTCCTCGCGTTTCCCGTACTACATGAACACCTACGGGGTGCACTCGATCCACGGCCGGGCGCCGGCGATCGCGACCGGGCTGGCCACCTCGCGCCAGGACCTGAGCGTCTGGGTGGTGACGGGTGACGGCGACGCGCTGTCGATCGGCGGCAACCACCTGATCCACGCCCTGCGGCGGAACGTCAATTTGAAGATCCTGTTGTTCAACAACCGTATCTACGGCCTCACCAAGGGCCAGTACTCGCCCACCAGCGAGCTCGGCAAGATCACCAAGTCCACCCCGATGGGCTCGCTGGACGCGCCGTTCAACCCGCTGTCGCTGGCGATCGGCGCCGAGGCCACCTTCGTCGCGCGCACCATCGACTCGGACCGCCAGCACCTCCAGTCGGTGCTGCGGGCGGCCGCCGAGCACCAGGGCACGGCGCTGGTGGAGATCTACCAGAACTGCAACATCTTCAACGACGGCGCCTTCGAGGTGCTGAAGGACCCGGGCAGCCGGGACGAGGCGCTGATCCGGCTGGAGCACGGGAAGGCCGCCCGCTTCGGCGCGGACCTGGCGAACGGCGTCTTCCGGGGCCCGGACGGCGAGCTGTTCACCGCCCCGGTCACGGCGGACAACGAGGCGGACGTCCTGGTCCACGACGCGCACGCGGCCAGCCCCGCCACCGCCTTCGCGCTCTCCCGGATCGCCGACGCGGACACCCTGCACCACACGCCGATCGGCGTGCTGCGCAGCGTCGAACGGCCGGTCTACGACGAGCTGATGGCGAGCCAGCTGGCCACCGCCACCGACGGGCGCGGCCCGGGCGACCTGGCCACGCTGCTCGCCGGCCACGACACCTGGACGGTGGACTGACCGTCCGACCGTCCGTCGGAGCGAGCGACGCCCCCTGTCCCGACCGGGACAGGGGGCGTCGTCGTCGCCCGCTCCTACCGCTCCTGCCGCTCGGCCCACTCGACCAGTTCGACGACCACCCCGTTCGGGTCGACGACCTGGAAGAGCTTCTCGCCCCACGGCTCCTCGCGCAGCGGCAGGGTGATCACGACCCCCTCCTCGCGCAGCCGCCGCTCCTCGGCGGCGATGTCCTCGACGACGAACGCCAGGATCACGCCGTCCGCGATCCGGTGGCGCTGGTCCTCGGGGAGGACTTCGAGGCCGCGCCGCAGGTAGACGACATTGACCCCGCCGCCCGGGTGCGCGAGCGAGACGAAGCCGTCGGCCGACATCTGCTCGGTGTAGCCGAAGTGCCGCTGGAGGAAGGCGGCGGAGGTGGTGACGTCCTCGACGGTCAGGGAGACGGCGGTCGTGGTGATCTGCAAGGCGGAGAACCCTCTCGTCGGCATCGCACGGTTATCCCGTACGCAGTACACTATACATAGTACGGAGAATTGCGCCAGGGGTCTCCGCGGAATCCGGGACGGGGCCGGAAACGACGGAGGGAGGCTCCCCGGGCGGGGGAGCCTCCCTCAGGAGGTCGGCGAGGCCGGTGCGGCGCGCGTCAGTAGACGCAGGGGATGCCGCCGTCGGACTGGGCGTCGACGGCCGGGCCCTGCATCGGCAGGTTGGCGGCCGGGTCGGTCGGGGCGCCGCCGGCGGGGGCGGCGGGCTTGTCGGCGGCGACGCCGGTGAAGCCGGTGCCGAGGGTGACGACGACGTGGTCGGCGGCGGTGGCGGCGGACGCGGTGGCGGTCACGCCGTAGCGGGCCGCGACCTGCTCGGCGGCCTCCTTGGCGCCCTTGCCGTAGGTGACGGTGGTGGTCTTCGGCCGGGTGGCGGCCGAGCCGGTGCGGCCCTCCTTGAAGCCCAGGCCGGCCAGTGCCTTGGCCTCCTCGGCGGAGGTGACCCCGGCCGCGGAGGAGGCGTTGAAGACGTCCACGGTGACCGGCCCGGCGGCGGCCGGGGGCGTGGTGGCGGCCGGCGGGGCGGCGGGGGCCTGGGTGGCGGGCGCGCCGGAGGCGGCGGCCGGGTCGGCCGGCGCGGGGGCGGCGTCGGCGTAGCCGAAGAGCTGCTTGACCACCTTCTGGACCTTCGCCGGGGTCACCAGGTTGACGTCCTGGCCGTTCTTGGTGCCGAACCCGTCGAAGGTCAGGGTGTTGAACTCGACGTTGCCGCCGGTGAGGTTGGGGGCCTGCTGGGCGAAGTCGAGCACGTTCCACTCGTTGTCGATCACCAGGTCCTTCTGCATCACCCCCATCAGCTCCTGCATCTTGCCGAGGTCGCCGATGACGCCCTTCTGCTTGAGGTTGTGCACCACCGAGGAGATGAAGGCCTGCTGGCGGTGGGTGCGGGCGAAGTCGCCGGTGTTGCCGTCCGGGCCGTCGAGGTTGTGGCGCTGGCGGACGAAGGAGAGCGCCTGGGAGGCGTTGAGCTTGTTGACGCCCTTGTGGAAGTCGGCCCCGGAGCCCTGGCCCTCGATGGCCGGGTCCTTGGTGTCGTGGGTGAGGCAGACCTCGATCGGCTGGAGGGCCTTGGCGATGTCGTAGAAGCCCATCAGGTTGACCTCGGCGATGTGGTCGATGGGCTGGTCGAGGAACTTCTGCACGGTGCGGATGGTGGCCGCGCGGCCGATGTCCCGGCCGGCCTTCTCCAGGTCGGCGCCCTTGAGGCCCTTGGCGCGCAGACCGGCGTCGGCCTTGTCCTTGGCCGCGCCGTAGGCCTCCTTGATCTTGGCCATGCCCATCTGGGAGCCGTTGGCGTCGTAGGTCATCACGTAGTCGTCGCGGGGTATCGAGACGGCCTGCACCTTGCCGCCGTTCGCCGGGATGTGCAGCAGGATCAGCGAGTTGGTGTTGTAGCCGCCGATGTCGGAGCTGTGGCCGGCGTGCAGCTCGTCCTGGACGAACTCGGGCGGGAGGTCCGTGCCGTCCATGTTCTTGCGGCTGTCCAGGCCGATCAGCAGCAGGTTGACCGAGTTGTCGAGGTGCTTGGGGGCGTCCTTCTTGGTCTCGGCGATGACGCCGGAGGTGGTCATCCCGTCGGTGAGCTGCTTGTACTCGTACCAGACCACCCCGCTGGCGGCGAACACCGCCAGGCCGACGGTGCAGGCCACCACCCGGCCCGCGACCAGGGCGGGTGAGGGGCGGCGGGGGCGGCGGGCCTCGGCGCCGCCGTCGGTCCCGGGGTTGTCAGCCATGCTGCCTCCTCCTCGCCCGGACCAGCCGGACCGCGATCACGATGACGGCCGCGGCCGCGGCCTCGGCCATCACGGGAAAGCCGTGCACCACCCACTTCGCGGCGCCGGTGGCCAGGCCCTTGCCCTGGTACCGGTCGCGGTGGGCGGTGAACTCGACGACGGCCGTCACGCCCAGGACCACCAGCGGCGAGGTGGCGAGCACCCACCACCAGCCGTTGCGGCTGCTCAGTGCCGCCGCCAGGCCGGTGCCGAGCACCGCGGCCACGGCGAAGACCAGGCCCATGCCGGGGCCGGAGAGCTCGTCGACCGCGGCGCCGGCCAGCGGTAGTCCGAGGGCGAGGGCCGCCGGCAGCGCGGGGCCTCCGGGTAGCGGGCGTATGTGCCCGGCCGGTTTGTCCGCCGCCCGTCGGCGCGTCCGCTGGTCGGCCGACCGTCCTCGCTGCCCCGCCACGCCCTCACCCCGGTGTTCCCGTGTTCCGCGCGCCATGGTGGCGCCTGCGCCGCGTGCCGTCCGTCGGTTTCGTCGGTCCGGAACTCTGTTCGTGGCGCTGCCAGTTCCGGACGCCGGTTGCCGGTCGGCCGGTTCCCGTGCGGGGGTCCGGCCACCCGTGATCGGGGGAGGCGCTTCCCAATGTCTTCTACACGGGTGTAGAAGTCGTACGCAGCATAGAGCACGTCCGTTCGGCGGGACGTCCGGGTCTTCCGTGGCCTGGATAAACTACACCGGGCAGTTTCTGAGAGGGTCGGCCGGTGCGCCGACGGAAGAGGAGAGGGCCGTGGCGACGACGGGCGGAGCGGGACGGCCGGAGAAGCGCGAGGCGATCACCCGGGCCGCGACGGTGGTGTTCGGCCGCGAGGGGTACGTCCGGGCCAGCATGGACGCGATCGCGGCCGAGGCCGGGGTGTCCAAGCGGACGGTCTACAACCACTTCGGCGACAAGGAGACCCTCTTCCTGTCGGTGGCCCTGCGGACCTCGGCGGAACTGACCGAACGCATCGACGGGTTGATGGCGACGTACCTCGGCCGGGTGGTGGACCTGCGCCGGGACCTGATCGACTTCGCCGTCGAGCGGGCCCGCGCCGTGCTGTCGGCCGGGGAGCACGGGGCGCTCGGCCGGGCGATCCGGGCCGAGGTGGCCAACATCCCGGCGGACGTCCTGGAGGCCTGGCTGGAGGCCGGCCCGGTCGCCTCCCAGCGCGCGCTCGCGCAGCACGTCGAGGCGCTCGCCGGGCGCGGGCTGCTCGCGGTCGAGGACGCCGCCCTGGCCGCCGAGCAGTTCACCCTGCTGACCTTCCACGGCGTCGCCGAGCGCTCCTTCTGGGGCGCGCTCCCGGTGGCGGACGAGGAGGTCGAGCGGATCGCGACGGCCGGCGTGGACGCCTTCCTGCGGATCCACGGCGCGGCGGAGGCGGCGGAGGCGTCCTCGGCGGCACGGGGCTGAGCCCGCCCGGGCGGGAGCGGCCGGCCGCCGCCCCCGCCCGGACCACCCGCGGATCACTTCCAGTTGAGGCCCTTGCCGAGGGTGTACGGCTCGCCCCAGTACTCGGCTCCCGCGACCTTGGAGGCCTCCGGGGACATCGCCACCGCGCAGGAGGTGGCGGACTGGCCGTTGGTGAAGCCCTTGGGCAGCGACTCGCTCTTGCACTTGGCGAAGGAGCCGATGACCATCAGCTCCTGCGCCTCGCTGCCGTCCGCCAGCAGGCCCTTCATGTGGCTGACGCTGGTGTAGGACAGGTCGGTGCCGCCGGCGTTGGTGACCTTGTAGTGGATGTAGTACGGCACCAGGCCCTTGGCCTTGTCGCCCAGGTTGAGCGGGGCGAGGTCGGCCGGGTCGCCCTTCTCGATCGAGGTGACCGCGAGCGCGATGGCGCCCTTGGTGCTGCCCGAGCTGAACGGGACGGTGGCGGCGTCGCCGAGCTTCAGCGTGGTCCCGGCCGCCGGGGCGCTGCCGGCCGGCGCGGGTGCGGTGGCCGAACCGGACCCGGCGCCGCCCGCCGGGACGGAGGCCGAACCGGAGGCGGCCGGGGTGGTGGCCGCGGTGCTCGGCGAGGCGGCCTGGGTGGCGGGCGCACCGGTCGCCGGCGGGGTCTTGGCGGTGTCGGACGACGAGGCGTCGTCGTTGCAGGCGGTCAGGGTGAGCGCGCCGACCGCGGCCAGTGAGGCCAGGGCCAGGGCGCGACGACTGCTGCGGATGGGCTTCACGTGATGTCCCCCGTGGTAGCGGACCCCCGGTGCCGGTGGTCCTCCTGAGGGACGTTCATAGCGCAGCGCGAACGAGCGGGGCCATGGCTTCGACGCGTCCTTGACACGGTCGTGACGAGTCCCTCGCGCCACCGTGACAAGGGATGCCGAGTCGTGATCAGCCGCCCGGACGGGGGCCGGCGAGGGGCCGACCGGCGTCGGCGCGGGGGGCCGTGGGGCACCCGGAGGAGACCGGGCCCGGTCCGCTCGGCCTGGAGAGCGGACCGGGCCCGGTGGTTCGTCAGCCGAGCAGCCAGCGCTGGGCCGGGGCGGCGGGGTCGCAGGAGGCCACCCCGGTGGCCTGGCCGCCGCCGTTGGAGGTGAGGCACTGCCCGGTGGCCGCGTTGCGGACCAGGTACCAGCCGTGGTCCTCGTCGGTCAGCCGCCACTTCTGGTTGGCGGGCATCCAGTCGCCGGCCGGCCGGTTGAGGCCGTCCAGTCCGCCGGGGGTGTCCCAGAGGTGGACGGCGCCCGAACCGGTGTCGAGGTCGATCACCTTGCCCTGCCCGTGCGCGATCGCCGTGGTGCCGTCGCAGTACTTCCAGAACGACCAGGTCTGCGCGGGCGACTGGTTGGCCGGCCAGACGATGATCGGCTGACCGTTGGCCTCGACGTTGTGGAAGAGGTCGAGCGCGCCGGCGCCGGAGCCGTTGTTCACGGCCGCGAAGGCTCCCACGGACGGCGACAGGTCGCAGGCGCCGGCCTGTGCCGCCTGCGCCGCCGGCGCGCCGGCCACGACCGCCCCCGCGACGGCAGTGACGGCCCCGAGCGAGGCGAGGAGCCTGCGGGTACGGGTGGTGGTTCTCATCGGGTCTCTCCTTCTGGTGTGGTGGGCGGGCCGGCTCAGCCGCGCGGGACCGCGAGCGCGGCCCACTGCTTGGGGCCGGGGACGCCGTCGGCGTCCGCGCCCGAGTCGCCGAGCTTGTGCTGCCAGTTGCGGAAGGACTCGCGGTCCGCGTCGGACCACTCGGGGCCGGGGCCCTCGGCGTAGGCGGAGCAGCCCTCGGCGACGAGGCGCTCGCCCATCCGGGTGATGACGTCGCTGTTCTGGCCGTCGTGGAAGAAGTCGGCGCCGGGGAAGGGCTCGTAGCCGTCGCCGCCGTCGCCGCCGTCACCGCCGCCGCTCGCCGGAGCGCCGCCGCCGGACGGGGTCCCGCCGTCGGGGCTGTCCTCCGCGGAGGCCTCCTGCCCGAAGTAGAGCGCCCCGGGCCGGTCCTTCCACTCCGGGTCGGCGAGGACCGCGCCCTCGGCGAAGTCCGGGATGCCGTAGCCGTAGACCCAGTCCGAGCGGCGCTCACGGGTCTTGAGGTAGACGCCGTCGCCCTCGGCGCTGCCGCCGTCGTTGGTGTTGCCCTCGACGGTGGTGATGGTGGAGCTGGTGTAGGCGATGCAGATGCCGGTGTGGCTGCCGCCGCCGGGCCCGAAGAAGACCTGGCCGCCGATCACCGGGTACTCGGTGAAGCGGTCGCGCTCCTTGAACCAGGCGACGCCCTCCGCGCAGGAGGCGGTCACCGGGAAGCGCCCGGCGTTGCCGGACTGCTCGGCGCACCAGGAGACGAAGGTGGCGCACCAGGCCTCGCCCTGGGACCACTCCAGGCCGGCGACGGCGGGGGAGAACTTCTGGATGTTGTTCCAGTGCCCGCCGCTGCGACCCTCGTGGTAGCCGACCTCGTCTCGGGCGATGCGGATCAGGTCCGCCGCGTTCGAGGACATGGGTGTGGACTCCTTGTTCGTGGAAGGGTGCCGGTCGGGGTCTCAGGCCTTGCCGAAGGTCTGCACGTAGCGGCCCCAGTTGCCGCGCTGGCGGGGCGCGTAGCCGATGCCGATGTAGTTGTAGTCGGGGTTGAGGATGTTCACGCGGTGGCCCGGGCTGTTCATCCACATCTGCATCGCCTCCGGCACGCTGTTGCTCGGGGTGACGTTCTCGGCGGAGGAGCGGGAGACGAAGCCGGCGGCCGCGATGCGGTCCCAGGGGGAGCTGCCGTCGGTGCCGTTGTGCTGGGTGAGGTCGTGCGAGGCCATGTCGTTGGCGTGGCGCTGGGCGGCCGCGCTGAGGCGGTCGTCCAGGCGCACCGGCGGGGCGCCGACCCGGCCGCGCTCGGCGTTGACGGCGTTCAGCATCTCGGAGCGGAAGTCACCGCCGCCGCCACCGCCGGGCTGGGGCTGCGGCTGGGGCTGGGGCTGCTGCTGGCCGCCGCCGCTGCTGATGCCCCCGGCCGGGACGAGCTGCCAGCGCTGCGCCGGGTTGCCGTCGTCCTGCCTGGAGAGGGTGAGCGGCGAGCCGGGGGCGGCCGCGGTGAGGTAGAGCATGCCCTCGTTGGTGCGGGTGGTGCGGACGCGGACCCAGTCGTTGTCGAGGGGCTCGAAGCACCAGTGCTGGTTGGGCTGGTTGTGCTCGTTGTACAGCCAGGCCTGGCCGGTGGAGTAGTTGAAGTCCATGACCATGGCCTGGCCGCCGACGTGCTTGCCGGTGGTGAGCTGGGTCTCCAGGAGGAAGCTGCCGTTCTCCTTGGCCCAGAAGGTCCAGCCCTGGGCGGTGGTGCCGTTGGAGCCCCAGGACTGGACGGCGGTGCCGGCGGCGGTCTGGCTGGAACGGACGTCGGCGACGGTTCCGTTGGCGGACTTGATCGTCCAGGTCTGGCCGTGCTGCGGGAGCGTGGGCATGGTGGCGCCTCTCGTCTGTGATGTCGCCCCGGGCCGCATCCGCTGCGGCCCGGGGCCTGACGGGAGAGACGTTCCTGCACGGCGGTAGACGGCCGGTCAACACGCGTGGCCGGTGCCGCCGTTGATGCCGTGTCTACCGCGCCAGAAGGGCCCTGACCTGCGCCGATTCCTCGGTGAGCCCCAGCCGCTCGTACACCTCCAGGGAGTCCGTCAGACAGGCCCGGGCCTGGCTCGGGCGGCCGAGGCCGGTGAGCGCGGTGCCGAGGGTGCGCAGCAGGGCGCCCTCCAGGGCGGGGCTGGTGCGCCGGGCGAGCGGGAGGACCGCCTCGGCCGCGTCGACGGCGAGCAGCCAGCGGCCGGCCTCGGCGTGGACGCGGGCGGCGAGGTCGCCGGACGCGGCGGCGAAGACGGTGACCTGGAGGGCGGTGAACTCGTCGCGGGCGCCGACCGCGTGGTCGAGCGCCGCCTCCGGGTCGCCGCACAGCCGCAGCACCCGGGCGAGGTAGTAGCGGCCGATCGCGGCGGAGACCGGCCCCGAGTCGCGCATCAGACGGGCGCTGCGCTCGGCGGCCTCCCGGGCCTCGTCGAGCCGGCCGGTCTGGGCGCAGCTGAAGGCGAACTCGCCGAGCGCGCTGCCCTCGGAACGTCCGGCCCCCAGGCGGTGGAACAGCCCGGCGGCCCGGCCGGCGTGTTCGGCGGCCTCGGCGTAGCGGCCGTGCACGCGGGCGTTGCCGCCGAGGGTGAGCAGGGCCTTGGCGAGCACCCGGTCGGTGCCGGTGGTGGTGCAGACCTCGACGGCCCGGCGGATCTCCTCCACGGACTCGGCGTAGCGGTTGACGTGCCAGAGCATGCTGCCGCGCACGTACCGGGCGAGGGCGAGCGGGCCGTGGTCGCCGCGTGCCTCGGCCTCGCCGGCCAGGCGTTCGGCGAGGTCGGCGATGACGGTGGTCTGGGTGCGTTCGGCGAGCACCGCGCCCATCCGGTCGGCGAGTTCGACGGCGCGGTCGAGCGGCAGGGCCGGGTCGGCGCAGCTCAGGGCGATGACGGCGGCGTGCACCTCGGCCTGCTCGCGCATCCAGCGCACGGCCTCCGTGCCGTCGGCGACGGGCCGGCCGGGGTGGGGCACCGGCACGTCGAGCAGGCTGAGTTCGACCGGGTCGGGCTTGCGGGCGGCGACGTCGGCGTTGCGGGCGGTGGCGAGGCAGAAGTCGAGCAGCCGTCCGGTGGCCGCGGTGCGTTCGGCGGGGCCGTCCTCGGCGGCGAGCCGGCCGCGGGCGTAGGCGCGGACCAGGTCGTGGTAGCCGTACCGGCCGAAGCGGGGGGACTGCAGGAGGTTGAGGTCGACGAGGGTTTCGAGGAGTTCGTCGGTCTCGGCCTCGGTGCGGTCGAGCAGGACGGCGGCGCAGGGCAGCGGGATGTCGGGGGCGTCGGGCAGGGCGAGCAGCCGGAAGGCGCGGGCCAGTTCGACGTCGAGGCGGTGGTAGGAGAGCGCGAAGCTGGCCTCCACCGTCCGTTCGCCGTCGCTGAGTTCGGCCAGCCGGTGCTCCCGGCGCAGGCCCTCGGCGAGGGTGGCCAGGGTGAGTGCGGGGTCGGCGGCGAGCCGGGAGGCGACGATGCGGACGGCGAGCGGCAGCAGCCCGCAGGCCCGGACGACCTCCTCGGCGGCCCCGGGCTCGGCGGCGACGCGGTCGGCGCCGACGATCCGGGTGAGCAGTTCCAGCGCCTGCCCGGGCGGCAGGGTGTCCAGGCGCAGCTGGTGGGCTCCGGCGAGGCCGGTCAGCCGGTGGCGGCTGGTGACGAGGACGGCGCAGCCGGGCGAGCCGGGCAGCAGGGGTTCGACGTGGCCGGGGGTGGCCGCGTTGTCGAGGACGACCAGGACGCGCCGCCCGGCCAGGGCCGAGCGGTAGAGCGCGCTGCGCTCCCCGGTGTCCGGGGGGATCTCGCCGGGGGCGACGCCGAGGTCCCGCAGGAAGCCGGCGAGCACCGTGCCGGGGTCGGGCGGGGTGCGGTCGGCGCCGCGCAGGTCGGCGAAGAGCTGCCCGTCGGGGAAGCGGTCGCGGGTCCGGCGGGCCACGTGCACGGCGAGGGTGGTCTTGCCGACGCCGCCCATGCCGTCCAGGGCGGAGACCACGACGGCCCGTCCGCCGGCGCCGGCGAGGCGGTCGGTGAGGGCCTCGACCTCCTCGGTGCGGCCGGTGAAGTCGGGCAGGCCGGACGGCAGCTGGTCGGGCGCCCGCCAGGTGTCGGCGGCGCCGGGGGCGTCGGCGGCGGGCCCGGCCTGGGCGGCGCCGGCGGGCAGCAGGGCGGCGTCCTCGCGCAGGATCCGCAGCTGGAGCTCGGCGGGGGCGTCCTCGCCGGGCGGGAGCGAGGCGCGGGCGTCCTCGTACACGGCGAGCGCCTCGGCCTTGCGCCCGGCCTGGTAGAGGGCGCGCATCAGGACGGTGGTGAGCCGGGGGCGGCCGGGGTGCTCCAGGGCGAGGGCGGCGATCGCCGCGGTGAGGTCGGTGCGGTCGCCGAGGTCGGCGTCCAGCTCCAGTTCCGTCTCCTTGGCCGAGACCCGCTGTTCGGTGAGGCGGGTGCGGACGGCCTCGGCGTGCGGCCCGGGCAGTCCGGCCAGCGCCTCGCCGACCCAGAGCCGGTGGGCGCGGCGCAGCACCTCCCGCACCTCCCGCGGTGGTGCGCCCGCCTCGCGCAGCCGCTCGGCCTCGGCCAGCAGGGCCTCCCAGGCGGCGGCGTCCACCTCGCTGCCGGGCGCCCTGAACGCGTAGCCGTCGCCGACGCGCACCAGCGGCATCCGGTCCGGGTCGTCCCCGGCGTACGGCCGGAACGCGGTGCGCAGCCGGGAGACGGCGAGCTGGACGGCCTTGCGCGGGTCGGCCGGCGCGGCCCCGCCCCACACCCCCTCGACCAGCACCGGGACCGACACCGTGCGCCCGGCGGCGGCCAGCAGCACGGCGAGCACGGCCCGCTGCTGCGGTCGGCCCAACTCCAGTTCCAGCTCCCCGTACCAGGCCCGCAGCGGTCCCAGCAGTCCGAACCGCAGCCCGGAACCCCCCATGTCACCCATCTACCCGTCCCCGAAAGTCGTCCTGCGCCGGGATCCCGCCAGTTCCGTCCGGACGGTGGGCCCCCATACCCCGGCGGCCTATGCTCTGTCACAGATTGTGCACCGGATCGTGCACAGGTTGTGCACCGGGATCGAGGGCTTCGAGGGGTGGGCCGTGGGGCTCGTTTTCAGCCTGCTGGGGCCGCTGCGGGCCCGACGCGACGGTCGTGAGCTCGACCTCGGCCGACCGCAGCAGCGGGCCGTGCTCGCGGCCCTGCTGGTCCCGCCGGGGCAGCTGGTGTCCACGGATCGGCTGGTCGAGGACCTGTGGGGGGCGGACGAAACCCGCTGGCCGAAGGATCCGGTCGGGCAGATCGGCACCCACGTCCACCGTCTGCGGCGGGCCCTGGGCGAGCCCGGGCTGCTGGTCGGGGCGGCGGGCGGCTACCGGCTGGAGGCGCCGCGCACGGCGGTGGACCTCTTCCGTTACGAGGCCGAGGTGGCGGAGGCCGTCGCGCTGCGTCACCAGGATCCCCTGCGGGCGCGCGAGTCGCTGGCGCGGGCGCTGGGCGCCTGGGAGGGGCACCGGGCGCTGGACGGGGTGCCCGGGGCGTTCGCCGAGCGGGTCCGGGAGCGGCTGGCGGCCGGGCGGTTCGCGGCGGTGAAGACCCTGCTCGACCTGGACCTGTCGCTCGGCCGGCACGCCGAGGCGCTGGAGCCGCTGGCCGGGCTGGCCGCCTCGCACCCCCAGGACGAGGAGGTGCACCGGCTGCACCTGCTGGCGCTGCACCGCTGCGGCCGGACGGCGGAGGCGCTGGCGGGGTACGAGGCGCTGCGTGAGCGGCTGGACGGGGAGCTCGGTCTCGAACCCGCCCCGGCACTGGTCGAGCTGGCCGGGCAGATCCGGCGCGGCGAGGCCCCGGTGCTGCTGCGGCGGCTGCCGAGGCCGAGCCAGCTGCCGCCGGACATCCCGGACCTGGTCGGGCGGGCGGCACAGGTGCGGGAGGCGGAGCGGGTGCTGCGGGCGGCCGGGGCGCCGGTCCTGGGGCTGTCCGGTCCGGCGGGCTGCGGCGCGTCGGCGCTGGCGGTGCACGTGGCGCACACCGTCCAGGACGCCTTCCCGGACGGTCGGCTGTACGCGGGCGGCGGCGGGGCCGGTGTGGTGCTCGCCGGCTTCCTGCGGGCGCTGGGGGACCGGCCGGCGGCGGGCGCGGACGTCGAGGAGCTCGGCGCGCGCTACCGAGGGCTGCTCGCCGGGCGCCGGGTGCTGGTCCTGCTGGACGGGGTGGCCGAGCCGGGCGTACTGCTGCCGTCGGTGCCCGGCTGCGCGGCGGTGGTGGCGGGCGCCGAACCGGGCACCCTGCCCGACGGCGCCGTACGGCTCGCGGTGGGACCGCTGGAGCCGCACGACGCCTATGAACTGCTGGCCCGGATCGCCGGCGCGGACCGGGTCCGGCGGGAGCCGGAGGCGGTGGCCGAGGTGGCCGCGCTCTGCGGCCACCTGCCGGTCCTGCTGCGCACGGCGGCGGAGCGGCTCGCCTCCCGGCCGCAGTGGTCGGTGGCCGACCTGGTGCGGTGGCTCGCCCTGCGGGCCGACGGGCCGGGGCGGGCCCAGTAACGCCGGCTCTCCCGGCGACCCTGGCCTTCTCGGTGACCGGGGCCGGTTCAGTAGAGGTCGGAGGAGAAGAGGACTGCGCCGGGGACGGGGCCGGGGTTGGAGGAGTGGGGGATGCGCGGGATGTCGTTGCCGCCCCAGTAGACGCCGGAGGTGCCGCTGGCGGTGACGGTCAGCTTGGCGTGCGGGTGGCCGTAGGTGCCGGACGACCAGCAGGCGGCGCCGTTGGCGGAGTAGACGACGAAGTTGCCGTCGACCTGCATGACGGCCTTGTAGCCGCAGCCGACGGTGCCGCTGGCCATCTTGACCTGGGTCCCGTACTGGTAGACGACGAAGTTGCCGTCGGGCTGCATGATCATCCGGGTGGAGCCGGACTCGATGTACCAGCCCTGGTAGAGCGGCTCGTCGTCCCAGATGGAGACGTGGTCGACGGCCCGCTCGATCGCGGCCTCCGCGGTACCGGTCGACGCCACGGTCCCGGCCAGGGCGAGCGCGGTGGTGGCGGTGGCCAGGGCGATCTGTCGGAGGGTCTTCGTCGTCTTCATGTACCCGTGCCTCGTGGTTCTCTCGTGCGTTCGCGCCCGCCAGGTCCTCGGGGCGCGGTGTGGCACGACCTTGGCGGAAGGCGGTAGACAAACGATGAACGCCGCCGTTTAACGGGGTCCGGGGGCCGGGCCGGCGGGCCGGGGCCCACGGCGGGACCAGGGGCATTTGGCTTGGGCCCGGAGTGGGAGTAGTGTCTCCTAGTCGCCTGACAGGGAGCACCGGACACGCAGCCGCGCGGACGGTCCCGGGGTGGCCAATCCTCTGAAACACCACTTCCCGGTTCGGGCCGGGTCGCTTCGTCGTTTTCGCGTCGCGGCCTGGTGCGCATTCGGTGTGCATGTTTATTGGGTTGCGGTCGGATTCGCTTTTCGGAGCGGGGATCGGCTAGAGTTTGAAACGTCGGACAGGGCGTCAAACCCCGGAAGACACCGGCGAGTTGGATGAACGAAGCCCCGGAAACGGAGCGGAAAACATCTGATAAGCTGGAAACACGAAAGAACGAAGCCCGGAGGGTCCGCTGGAAGGCGGTCCGAAGGAAGCGTCCGTTCCTTGAGAACTCAACAGCGTGCCAAAAGTCAACGCCAGAT